>JAJDXW010000322.1 GCA_022823045.1 Gammaproteobacteria bacterium | reverse complement strand
GCGGCGAGCATCGCGCGCCCCGCCGCGCACGCGACCGGGTTGCCGAACCCGGTGCCGCTGAAATAGACCGCGTCCGGCTCGCCCGCCCGCCGCGGGTCGCAGAGGGACATGATGTCCTCCCGGCCCGCCACCGCGGCGAGGGGGAGCCCGCCCCCGAGGCTCTTGCCGTAGACCGCGAGGTCCGGGAGCACCCCGAAGCGCTCCTGGGCGCCGCCAAGGGCGTAGCGGAAGCCGGTCACCGTCTCGTCGAAGATGAGGACGAAGCCGAGCTCGTCGGCGAGGGCGCGGAGGCCCTCGAGGAACCCCGGGTGTGGCCCCATGAGGCGCTGCCCGGGCTCCACGATGACCGCCGCCACCTCGCCTTCCGCCTCGCGGAGCACCCGTTCGGTGGTCGCGAGGTCGTTGTAGGGGGCGATGAGGACCATCTCTGCGATGCACCGCGGAATTCCGTTGGTCTCGGGCGCGGGCTCGGGGTAGGGCGGCGGGTCGGCCGCGCTGTAGCTCCACATCGCGTAGTCGTGGTTGCCGTGGTAGGCGCCCTCGAACTTGACGATCTTCTCGCGCCCGGTGAACGCGCGCGCGAGGCGGAGCGACATGAACGTCGCCTCCGCTCCCCCCGACGCGTAGCGGACGAGGTCCGCGCAGGGGATGACCTGCTTGAGCTCCGCCGCGTAGTGGACGGCGGGCACGTTGGTGACGCTGATGAAATGCGACGCCCGGTCGATCTGCTCCTTGACCGCGGCGCGGATCCCATCGTGGTCGTAGCCGAGGAGGAGGGCGCCGCCCCCGCAGGTGAAGTCGATGAACTCGCGCCCCGCCGCGTCGAAGAGGTGTGCCCCCCGCCCATGGGAGAAGACGAGCGCACGGTCGTCCGGCAGGCGGTGGCGGGCGAGGACGCCGCCCGGAAGGCTCTCCGCCGCCTGCCTCAGAAGCTCGTCCTGGTGCTCCGGATCAAGGCCGAGGTCGAGCTCGAGTCCGGCGCCGGCGTCGGAGTCGGGCATCGTCGTTCTACTCCTCTCCGGCCGCGCCGCGCGCGAGGGGGCGGATCCGGACCGGCGAGCCCTCGTCGGCGCGGAGGACGCGGTGCGCGCTCCGCCCGAGCCGGACCGAATCGGCGTCCGCCGGTGCTTCCGGCCTAGTGGCCGCTCCATCCGCCGCCAGCCCCTCCACCCAGGCCCGGAGACACGCCCCCGCCGGGGAGAGGATCTCGACGAGGTCCCCGACCCCGAGCGGCGCGAGCCGCGCCATCGCCGCCGCCGAGAGACGGCAGCGCCGGAGCCCGGCGCTCCCGTCCGGCTCGTCCTCGTAACGCACCCGGAATTCCTGGCGCCCGCGTCCGCCGCGAAGGGTCTCCCGCGCGGTGGCCGTCGCCTCCGCGTCGACCACCGCCTCCCCGGAATCCACGACCGCCACCCCGAAGTCCCGCCGCGCCGCCTCCGGCGTGAGGTAACCGTTCCGCACGTCGGCGAGGACCTCGTCCGGGTCGCGGTCGAGGGGATCCCCCCACCCGCCGCCACCCGAAGAGCGAAGGCTCACCACGTCGCCCCGCCGCAAGGGGAAGCCCGCGACCTTGCCGGGGGTCTCGGACGGCGCGAGCTCTCGGCCGTCCCGGATCACCCGGAACTCGTTCGGCGCCCCGGAGCGCCCGCCCATGACCCCGAACGGCGGGACCACGTTCTTGTCCGATGCGATCGAGAGGAGCCCCGTCTCGGACAGCACCCGGATGTCGCGCCGCAGCCCGAAGCCGCCCCGGTAGCGCCCCGCGCCGCAGGAATCGGTGCGGATCTCGCAGCTCTCGACGAGGAGCGCGCAGGTGTGCTCGACGGACTCCGCGGGCTGGATGGATCCGAAGTCCCCCTCCGCGAAGTTCCGCACCGCGCTGTTGCCGTCCGCCTGCGCGGTCGCCCCGGTCCCCCCCGCGGGGTACTCGTAGAAGAGGTAGGGCTCGTCGTCTCGCGGGTCGTCGCCCGCGATGTAGGTGTGGTTCGAGGTCCCCTTGATGTCGCCCGCCATCGTCTCGGGGGCGAGCTGGCCCATTGCCCCCAGCACGGCGGAGATCGCGGCGTTGCGCACCTCCGACGACCCCGCGCACGACGCCGGGTAGCGGGCATTCAAGAAGCTCCCTTCGGGGATTCGGACGTCGATCGGGCGGAAGTTGCCGTGGTTGATGGGCTGCCCCGGGTCGAGGAAGGTCTTGAGGACGATGAAGACCCCGGTCGCGGCGTTCGCGGGGCCGCTGTTCCCGGGGCCGAAGACCTGGCTCGACGAGCCCGCGAGGTCGACGGTCAGCGAATCGCCGTGCACCTCGATGGTGGCGCAGGCCTTGACCGGGTCTGCCCCCGAGGCGGGCGGGTCGAGGTAGTGCTCGTAGGCGTACTCGCCGTCCGGGAGGGCCGCGATGCGCGCCCGCATCCGCTGCTCCGCCCGGTCGAGGAGGCGCCGGGTCGCGGCCCGGACGGTGGCGAGGCCGTACTTCGCGGCGATCTCGTGGATGCGCCGCTCCGCCACCTTGCACGTCCCCCAGGTGGACATGAAGTCGCCGCGCCGCTCGCGGGGCACCCGCATGTTGGCGAACATGAGATCGAGCACCCCGCGCACGAGCTCCCCGCGGCTCGCCACCTTGAGGATGGGGATGCGGACGCCGTCGTGGAAGATCTCCGTCGACTTCCCGGAGATGCTGCCCGGCGTGGTGCCCCCGACGTCTCCCCAGTGCGCGCGCACCACCGGGAAGAGGGCGAGGGTGTCGTCCACGAAGACGGGGAAGATCATCGCGATGTCGTTGAGGTGGGTGCCGCCCGTGTAGGGGTCGTTGTGGAGGAACACGTCGCCCGGATGGATGTCCCCCTCGAAGTGGGTGAGCATCTCGCGGACCGACCAGGGGACGGGAAAGATGTGTGACGGGTTGTCCTCGGCCTGGGCGACGATCTGCCCCTCGCCGTCGACCAGCACGCAACTGAAGTCGTGCGCCTCGTGGATGATGGAGGAGTAGGCGGTGGCGACGAGGTTCGCGCGCATCTCGCGCACCACGGAGACGAGGGTCTCCTGGAGGAGCTCCAGGGTGATGGCGTCGATGTCTCCGGCGCTCATGGCGCTCAACTTCAGGGTCCGTCCTTTTTGCCGGTTGGGTGACTCGGGATGGCCGCCGCTCGCCCGGCGCGCGAGCGCGAGCGGGGGCGCGACCGGGACCGAAGGCTATGTGGTTGCCGGCGATATTGTCAACAATCGACTTTCTCGTGTTCCCGCGCTCGGGCAGGAGGCGCACGCTCCCAGGATAACGACTTCGGGGCCGCAGTCGGGCGTAGAATCGGAGCCGAACGCGTGCGCCGTCGGCGGGAGACTACCCTGCGTCGGTTCCGTGGCGGGCGAGATCGAGGGAGGCAGCACATGCTCTCGAAGGTACAGATCGAGGACTTCTGGCGGGACGGCTTCATCGTCGCCGAGGACGCGGTCGACGCGCGGCAGCTCGCTGCCCTCCGGGACACCCTCGCCGGTTGGGTCGAGGAGAGCCGCGCGCACCACGCGCCCTTCGGGGAGCCGACCGTCGACGGCCGGCCGCGCTTCGACCTCGCCCCCGAGCACACCGCCGCCTCGCCCGCCCTGCGACGGGTCAACAACCCGAGCGAGATCGACGAGGCCTACATGGAGGCGATGCGCGACTCGGCGATGACCGACATGGTGGCGGACCTCATCGGCCCCGACGTCAAGCACCACCACTGCAAGATCAACCTCAAGCTCCCCGGCGCGAACACCGAGGTCCGATACCACCAGGACTTCGCGTACACCCCGCACACGAACGACGACGTCGTGACCGCGCTCCTCATGACCGACGACATGACGGAGGAGAACGGCTGCCTGATGGCCGTTCCCGGCACCCACCGGGGGCCGATGTTCTCCCTCTTCGACGGCGACCGGTTCACCGGCTTCGTCGCCCCCGGCGAGGAGCGCGAGCTCCGGGCGCGCGAGGAGCCGATCCTCGGCCGCGCGGGGAGCGTCTGCCTCATGCACACCCGGCTCGCGCACGGCTCCGAGCCCAACCGCTCCGCGTCCTCCCGCGGGCTCTACATCTGCGTGTACACCGCCGCGGACGCGTTCCCGATCGCCCGCAACCCCATGCCGAGCCGGAACGAGGGCATGATCGTCCGCGGCCGGCGGACCCGCCGTGCGCGCCTCTCCGAGGCGGTCATCGAGCTCCCCGAGCAGCCGATCCGCGCCTCGTTCTTCGCCGTCCAGGAGGAAGCGAGCGAAGCCTCCTCCTGATCCGGCTCTCCCCGCAGCCCGGCGGCGGGGCGCTCCCCTCGAACGGACTGCCGCCGCGGAGCCCGCGGCGGAGCCCGCCGCAGGACATCGGAGAAGCAATGCGGTCAGGGTCCCGTCAAGATTCAGGAATGCCCGCCATGAAGCGGATCGTCGCAACCGCCGCGCTCCTTTCTTCCGCCCTCGCGGCCGCCCAGGAACCGGGGCCCATGATCGAGTGGCCGTACGTCGGCGCGAGCCAAGCGCAGACCAAGTACTCCGCGGCCGACGAAATCACGGCCGCCAACGTGGGCGAGCTGGAAATCGTATGGCGGTGGGAGCCGAACGAGACGCCCCTCGAGGAATACGGAACCCGGCCGGGCCCGTTCCAGGCAACCCCGATCATGGTCGGCAACGTCCTCTACCTCTCCACCATGTACACGCGGGTAGCGGCGGTCGACGCGGAGTCGGGCGCCGAGCTCTGGACCTTCGATCCCCGAGCCTACGAAGGAGGACCGAAGGGTTCGGGGCCGAGGGGTTTCAAGCACCGGGGCATCGCCTGGTGGAGCGACGGGGACGAGGCGCGCATCTTCCTCAACAGCCGCGACCGGCTGTACGCGATTGACGCCGCGACCGGCGAGCTCGATCCTGGCTTCGGCAAGGGCGGAAGCGTCGTCCTGACCGAGGGCCACGGCCGCCCCGTGACCCGCCAAGAGTTCGACCAGACCTCTCCTCCGGTGGTGTTCGAGGATCTGGTGATCGTGGGGAGCCGCATCCCCGACCGGGTGCAGCGAAAGTTCGACCCGCCCGGGACCGTGCAGGCGTTCGACGCGCGCACCGTCGAGCGCCGCTGGGTGTTCTTCACCATCCCGCAATCGAGCGACGACTTCGGCGCGGACACGTGGGAGGACGAGTCGTGGCGATACACGGGCCACGCCAACGTGTGGGGGCTGTTGTCGCTCGACGTCGAGCGAGGACTCCTGTACGTGCCGACGAGCACGCCGAGCAGCGACTACTGGGGCGGCCGCCGGGCGGGGGCGAACCTGTTCGCCGAATCGCTGGTGTGCCTCGATGCGCGCACGGGCGAGCGCCAGTGGCACTTCCAGACCGTGCACCACGGCGTGTGGGACTACGACCTCGCGGCCGCGCCGAACCTCGCGACGATCACGGTGGACGGGCGCGAGATCGACGCGGTGGCGCAGGTTTCCAAGCACGGCTTCACGTACGTGTTCGACCGGGTGACGGGCGAGCCGGTGTGGCCGATCGAGGAGCGCGCGGTGGACACGACGACGGACGTGCCGGGCGAGGTGCTGTATCCGACGCAGCCGTTCCCGACCCGGCCGCCGCCGTTCAGCCGCCAGGGGGTGTCACTCGAGGATGCGAACGACCTGACGCCGGAGATCCACGCGCTCGCGGTGGAGGAGATGCAACGGTTCCGGTTGGGGCCGCTCTTCACGCCGCCGAGCCTTCGGGGGACGCTCCAGCGCCCCGGCGCGAGCGGCGGCGCGAACTGGGGAGGAGCGGCGTTCGACCCCGAGACGGGGTGGCTCTACGTGCGGACATCGGAAGACGCGGACACGAACCAGGTGTGCGTGAACGCGGGCGACGACCCGGAGGTCGACGTCGAGTACAGCAACAACTGTCCCTACGGGGCGTCGCTCCTCATGTTTCGGGAGGCCGACGGACCGGGCGCCGCGCAGACCCCGGAGCGCAGGCTCGGCCCGATCCCGCTGATCAAGCCGCCCTACGCGCACGTGGTGGCAATCGACCTCAACGCGGGGGAGATTGCCTGGAAGGTGCCGTTCGGGGAGGGGAGCCGCGAGATGCGCGAGCATCCGCTTCTGCGCGGCGTCGAGCTGCCGGATCGCCTGGGCACGCGCGGCAACTCCGGCCCAATGGTGACAAGCGGGGGGCTCGTGTTCGTGGGCGGCGGCGAGCCGTACCTCTACGCCTTCGACAAGGCGACGGGCGCCGAGGTGTGGCGGGGCGCGACGCCGTTTGCAACGTACGCGAACCCGATGACCTACCGCGCTCGGTCCGGCCGGCAGTTCGTGGTCATCGCGACGGGTCGGGAGTCCGCCGCCGCGCTCGTCGCCTTCGCGCGACCCGGGTAAGCGCGCCTAACCAATGCGGGCCTCGATCGAGCCTCCGCTTGACGTTCGCAAGAGCGCAAGCGCTGGGGGCTCCGCTCGTATCGGCGGGGCGACGCCCGTGCATACGCACCGATAGCGGCGCCGTTTCTCGACGAATCGGGCACGACTCTCCCGACGCGATTGTCACCGGGTCCGCCGTGCGATGGGGGCAGATCTCAGCTACGCGTTTCCGCCGGTGCGTTCTCGCCTCGCTGCCCGGTCGCGGTGTACGGCGGCGGGTCTTCCTCCCGCACCTGCATGCTCGCCTCCCGACGCCGGCGGACGATGCGGGCCACCGCCTGCATGCGTTCGGTGACGGTTCGACTGAACCGGACCGGCTCGATCGCTTCGCAGACGTCGTCGGGAGTGAGTCCCGGCAGCACGACTGACGCCGCGAGCGGGCGGGGAGGCTCGTCCGACTGCAGGGCGAAGAAGTCCACCGCCACCACCCGATCGCCCCGCCGTCCCCGAATCTGCCAGAACTCCCGGGCTCCGAGGGCCGCGTAGCGCTCGATCTTGCCCTTGTCCGCGTGGGTGACCTCGACCTCGACGACGAGGTCCGGGCCCAGGTCGTCCACGAAGGCGTCGGCAGCGGCGTTTCCCTCCATGAGGGCCGCCCGGTACCGCTCCGCCCTTTCGCCGACGTAGAACGCGCAATCGGGCTCGAGTCCGGTGCCCGGCGGGTCGCCCCGCGGGCGAAGTCGAGTCGAGCGGATACCCTTCGACGTCCGGCCGAACGCATCTGCCGCCAAGTCCACGATGTCCTCAAGTATCACGCTCAGGTCATCGTGGAGGCGGGACGGCGACATCAGGGTGACGAGGCCGCGGGCAGGGTCGAGCGAGACCCGGCCGAAGTGCCGGCTCCAGTCGACGGCGGCAAGCTCGGCGATGGTTGCGGCGTCGGCGCGAAGGACGTGGATGGTCGAGCCGAGCGGCCCGACGAGCGACGTGGCAGGAGTGTTCATGGCGGATTCGCCTCCGGGGTGAACCAGCGGGCCGGCCGCCGCAATACCGCCCGTGCCGATCTTACCGGGCTGCGTCCCTTGACGCGATGGACCGGGGAGTCCTGGGGAGGGTCGGCGGCGCGGGCTATGCGCGTGCGGGGTGGCGGGCGCCGGGCGGGGGCGGGGTCTCGGGCGGGCCGGCGAAGCACTGGGCGTTCGCCATCCACTCCGCGGCCACCGGCCCGGTGACGCGAAGGCCGGTATCGGCGACGTTCCGGGTCTGGGCGACGACCTGGGCGAAGGCGACGGCCGGGCCTTCGATGCGGTTTTCCCCGTCGTCCTCGCCGTACTCCCAGAC
Organism: Gammaproteobacteria bacterium; assembly: GCA_022823045.1. Classification (GTDB taxonomy): domain Bacteria; phylum Pseudomonadota; class Gammaproteobacteria; order HK1; family HK1; genus JAJDXW01. The sequence goes on along the minus strand of JAJDXW010000322.1, from coordinate 8,854 downwards.
CGCGCCCGAGGGGGCGGTGAGCTTCAGGTGCGGCATCGGCCCCGGCGCCTCGCGCTCTCGCACCGCCCACGTCCACCCGAACGTGTTGACCCCGAGCACGACGACGTTCCGGATCCGGTCGTGCTCCTCGCGCTCGACCCGGAAGAGGTCGAAGATCGCCTGCCCGTGCGACCAGGTCTCCATGAGGCGCGCGGTGATCGACGAGCGCGCGGACATGTCCGGGCCGACCCAGGGGACCCGCCGGCGGGGGTCGACCGCCGCCCAGCGTTCCGCCATCGGGTGGTAGAAGCCACGCCAGTCATCGAGGAGCGCCTGGCCCCCGAGGCCGCCCACCATGGCCGCCTCCGCCGCCCCGCGGCCGACCGCGGCCTGCCTCTCGCGGAACTCTCGCAGCAGGTCCTGGAAGCCGTCCGGGTCGGTGAGGGTGAGGTCCGCCGCTCGGTTCCAGTGGTGGAGATGGCGGATGACGTCGTTCGCGGTCCAGTCCTTGAACAGGGTCGGGCGGTTCCACTCCGCCTCGGACCTGCCTTCCAGCACCGTCGCGAGGGCGTCGCTCTCGTCCCGGAAGTCGTATGCCTGCTGCATCGTCATCCACTGGCTCCTGTCGTCTCGTCAGCGCACCGCCCCGAAGGTGAGGCCGCGCAGGAGGTTCCGCTGAAAGAACCATAGCAGTACCACCGGCGGAAGGGTGGCCAAGGTGGCCGCGGCGGTGATGTACCCCCAGAGGATCTGCTTCTCGGTGATGAACTTGGAGATGCCGACGGGGAGGGTCACCGCGACCCGGCGGGTGAAGATGTTGGCGAGGAGGAACTCGTTCCAGGCGAGGATGAAGCAGAAGACCGCGGTCGCGACCAGCCCCGGCTTGATGAGCGGCAGGATCATGCGCCGGATGACGGCGAGGTTGCCGCAGCCGTCGAGCATGGCGCTCTCGTCGATCTCGCGGGGGATCTCGTCGATGAACGACTTCAGCATCCACACCGCGAACGGCATGTTGAGGATGATGTAGAGGACCGGCAGGATGACGTAGGTGTCGATGAGCCGGAACTTTGCCGCGAAGACGAAGAGCGGGATGGCGCCGACGATGGGCGGAATCATGCGGATGCTGAGGAACCAGAAGAGGAGGTCCTTTCCGCCCGTCCCGTACCGCGACATGCTGAATGCGGCGGGGAGCGCGAGGGCGAGGGTGACGACCGCGTTTGCCGTCGAGGCGATGAGCGAATTCACCGTCTGGCGCAGGAACTCGGTGTCGAGGAGAACTTTCAGGTAGTTCGCGACCGTCGGGTCGAAGAGCCACTTCGGCGGGATCGCGAACGCGTCGACCTGGGTCTTCAGCGACGTCGCGATGATCCAGTAGAACGGAAACAGGAAGAAGAAAAGGAACGCGGCGAGGACGGCGAGCCGCCAGGCGAGTCCGAGCGTCGTGAGCCGGCCGTGCATCACGCGGGCTCGCGACGCGACATCAAGCGGATGAGGGCGAGCGCGAGCACGGTCGCGACCGCGATCATGATGACCGAGAGCGCCGCCGCGTAGCCGAGCAGGTTCTCGAAGAAGCCCTTGCGCCAGATGTTGTAGGCGAGCACGTTGGTCGCGTTGCCGGGTCCTCCCCGGGTCAGGATGTAGACGATGTCGAAGAGCTTGAACGCGTCGAGGACCCGAAAGAGGAGCGCGACGGTGAAGACCGGCGCGATGAGGGGAAAGGTCACGTACCGGAAGGTCTGAAAGCCGGTCGCGCCGTCGATGACCGCCGCCTCGTGGGGCTCCCGGGGGAGCGACATGAGCCCCGCGTGGAGGATGAGGAAGGTGAACGGCGTCCATTGCCACACGTCCACCAGCACGAGCGACAGCAGGGCGTTGGTCTGGTCGCCGAGCCAGTTGACGCCCTCGAGCCCGATGCTCCGGAGCAGGTGGTTCACGATCCCGAGGTCGTAGCCGAGCATGAACTTCCAGATGAGGCCGACCACCACCGGGGACACGAAGATGGGGATCATGAAGGGCAGGCGGAACCAGGCGAACACCCGGTACCGCGTGTCGAGCAGCAGGGCGAGGAAGAGGCCGAGGGCGAGCTGGATCCCGACGCTCAAGCCCATGTAGAGGGAGGTGACCCAGACCGAGTTCCAGAACTCGCCGTCCCGAAAGATGTAGGCGTAGGTGTCGAGCCCAAGGAAGATGCGGGGAAGGGTGGGGAGGATCGGCCACTTGTGGAGGCTGATCCACACCATGTAGACGAACGGGTAGATGGTGAGCAGGAACAGCACCAGGAAGGCCGGCGCAACGAGAAGGAGCGGATACGGCCGGCGCCGTATCCGCTCCAGTATCGAGGGGCTGCCCACCCCGGAGGGCTGCCCGGCTATTTCACCCAACGTTCGTCACTGCGCCGTCTCGTCGTCCGCAGCGGACAGGTGGGTGAGGCATGGCCGGGCTTGCCTCGGTCTACGGCCGGGCGGCGGTCGTTGAGGGCGAGTATCCGGCGCGCTCGGCCTGATCGAATGCCTGACCGGCGGTCTCGTTCAGCCCCTCCATCGCATCCTGCCCGAGCAGGATCTTGTTGAGGCCGACGCCGATGGTGCGCTGGAGCTCCGCCCAGGAGCGGTCCATGCCGCGCGCCGCGTAGCCCTTGAGCACGTCCATGAGCAGCGGGTAGTAGGGGAACGCCTCCACCACCTTCGGGTCGTTCGCGACCGAGTGGCGGGCGACCGAGCCGCCGGCGAGGGCGAGGTCGACGCCGCGCTCGCGTCCCGCGATCCACGCGAGGAGCTGGAACGCCGCCTCCTTGTTCGCGGACTGCGACGAGACCCCCATCTGCCAGCCGCCGAGGCCGCTGAACCGCCCCGCGGGCCCGCCCGGGGTGCCGTCGAACGCGACCGACGCGTGGATCTGCGAGGAGCCCGGGTCCAGCAGGACCGGGAGATACGCGTTCCAGTTGAGTCCGTAGGCGGCAAGACCCTGGGCCATGTGCGCGTTCACCCGGTCGTAGTCCATGTCGAGGACGTCGGCCGGCATGTACTCGGTGAGCTCCTGGAGGATCGCGATGGCCTCCTGGCCGGGCGCGTTCTGGAACTCGGGGTAGAGGTTCCCGTCGTACCAGGGGATCGGGATCGTTCCGCCGTAGGCCGCGATCATCGGGAGGAACGTCGCCACCATCGGGTCGTCGACCGCGAGGGGGAAGACGACGGGCTGCATGTCCGGGAACTTCTCCTTGAGGACCTTCGCGTTGTCGAGGAGCTCGGCCCAGGTCTCGGGCGGCTTCGCCTTGCCGTCGGCGTCGACGATGCCGGCCTGCTCGTAGAGGTCGGTGCGGTACTGCGCGAGGTAGACGTCGAACTTGTAGGGCACGGACCAGAGCCCGTCCGGGTTCGGGGATGCGCTGCCGCGGTAGCGGCCGTAGACCTCGAGCACCGCTTCGGGAATGTCATCGAGGTCAAAGCGCGGATCGGCGAGGTCGGCCATCGCGAACCAGCCGTTCAGGTCCTCGACGAGGCCGCCCTCGACGTAGTGCCCGGTCCAGATGTAGGGCCAGGTGAGGATGTCGTAGGTGCCGCCCCCGGCCGCCGCGTCCGCGAGGTGCTTGGAGAGGAGGTCGGTCCACGACTCGTCGATCACCTCGACCTCGGCCCCGGTGAGCTCGGCGAACTGCGCACCGATCTTCTTCACCGCGTCGGTCGTCGGGCCGGTGTGGGACGACAGGGTGAGCTTGACCCCGTCCCAGCGCCGCAGCCAGTCGGACCCTTCGACCATGTCCGCGGCGCTCGCCGCGATCGGCGCGGCCGCGAGGGCGAGTCCGGCCGCGGCCCCGAGGAGCCTGGTTCGTAACGTTGTTCGATGCGAGCGTACGCGCATGTCTTGCTCTCCTTCGTTGGCGGGTGGTGGAAACGGGTGGTTCGGAAACTTCGGGCGCGTGCGGACCAAGGGCATCAGTCCGCGGCCGACCGGGCCGCGGTCCGGGCGGCGGTGCGCTCGTCGCTCACGTCGTCGTCGACGGTCATGAACACCTGGTCGGCCGCGCTCGCGCGGTGGCCGTAGGCCCGGATCATCTCGTCCGGCACCGTCTCGAGCGGCGTGTAGCCGGGGTGCTGGCTCGCCTTGTAGGGCTCGTTGGCGCGCGCGTTGTAGCAGCAGATGAGGGTCCAGCGGGGGGCGGCCGATCGGTTCTGGCCCGATGCGTGGAGCAGGTTGCAGTGAAAGAAGGCCGCGTCGCCCGGCTGCATCTCCATCGCCACGCGCTCGTGCCGTTCCTTCGCGATCTCCACCCGCTCGGGGTCCGCGCCGAGTTGGCCGCCGATCACCTGGTGCTCGATTCGCCCCATCCGGTGCGACCCCCGCAGGATCTGGAGGCAGCCGTTCGCGGTGGTGGCGGGGTCGAGGGCGATGAAGACGCTCGCGAGGAGCGGATAGAGGCACCCGTTCTGGTACCAGTAGCCGTAGTCTTGGTGCCAGAGCCAGGCGCCGCCCACTTCCGGTTCCTTCAGCATGAGCTTCGAGTGGTAGTGGTAGACCTCGCCCTCGAGGAGCCGGCTCATCGAGCCGACGACGCGCTCCGAACGGGCGACCATGCCGTAGATGTCGTCGCCCGGATGGTTCCAGAGGGTGATCTTGCTCAAGCCCCCGTCTTCGTCCGGCCACCCCATCGCATGGGCGGCGAGACGCCGGTCTTTCTTCGCCGTCGCGAGCACGAGGCCCGCTTCTTCCTCGTCGAGGAGGCCGCGCACCACGACGTAGCCGTCGCGGTGGAAGCTCGCGACCGCCGGATCATCGAGCACGCGCGAACCGACCGGCCTCTGGTGCGTCAACTGGGATCCTCTTCCTTGGCAGGAGTGTTCGCGAAAATGTAGCACGGACCTGCGCGCATCTCGCCGGACGTTCGGCCCGGCATGTCGCGTGTTCGCCGACCCGCACCGCCCGAGCATTTCGGGTCGAGCGGGACGCGAGCGGTAGCGCGCGTACCCGCCGCCAGCCACATGGAACGGCCTTGTTCGTGGGTCCCGGACGGGGCAGGCTCGACAAGAGCGGGGTGGCCCTTCAACATGCCGCGCCGAAGGAGCGGCAGGAGTGACATGCATGCGGGTCGGTCTCGTCGCGAATCCCTTTTCCGCAAGGGACATCCGGCGCGTCATCGCCAACGCGGCAAGCCTTCAGATCACGGACCGGGCGAACATCGTGCTCCGGGTGCTCGCCTGTCTCGGAGCCTGCGGCGTTTCCGAGGTGCTCGCGATGCCCGAGCGGGGCGGCATCCGCGCCCACGTGGACCGCGGGATCGAGCGTGCCCGCAACACCGGCGAGGAACGGTTCGCCCCCGTGCGCCATCTCGAGTTTCCGGTGACCGGCACGGTGGAGGACACGCGCCGCGCGGTCCGCGCGATGGTGGCGGAGGGTGTCGCGGCCATCGTGGTGCTGGGCGGCGACGGCACCCACCGCGCGGTCGCGATGGACTGCGGCCGGACCCCCATCGCCTGCGTCTCGACCGGCACCAACAACGCCTTCCCGGATCACCGCGAGCCGACGGTGACCGGGCTCGCCACCGGCCTCGCGGTAACCGGCCGGGTGCCGCCGGAAGTGGCCTACGCCTCGAACAAGCGCCTCCTCGTCACCATCAACGGGACGGAGCACCATCCGGCCCTCGTCGACGTCGCCCTCGTAGCGGAGCGGGTGGTGGGGGCGCGTGCCCTCTGGCGCCCCGAATCGCTCCGCGAGCTCTACGTGACGTTCGCCGACCCGAGCGTCATCGGGCTCTCCGCGATCGCCGGCTTCCTCGAGCCGGTGGGGCGGCGGGAGCCGGACGGGGCGATGGTCGAGATCGGGGCGCCGGGCAGGGATGACTCCCCGGCCGACGGCAACTCCGCGGTGCGCATCGACGTACCCATCGCGCCCGGGTGGCTCCGCACGATTGACGTGCGCGGTTGGCGCCGGCTTCCGCCCGGTGCGGTACGCACCCCTCGGCTGCGAGCCGGGATGATCGCCCTCGACGGGGAGCGCGAGGTGGGATTCGGCGAGGACGACGAGGTGCGCATCGTGCTCGAGCCCGACGCGGTGCGGACCGTGGACGTCGAGGCGTGCATGGACTATGCGGCCCGGCATGGGCTATTTCGGGTGGACGGACACCGTGCTCCCGAGGCGGCGTTGCGGCCGCGCGTTTGATTCGCGGCACACGGGCGGCGGTCACGGGCGAGCACTTGACGGGCGGCGCGATCCCCAAAAGAATCGGGCCATCGTCGCCAACGGCCGGCGAGAGGCCCAACCCGCGCCCGCCGCCGGCATTTCTCGGAGGAATCGACACATGACCGACCAACCGTTCGCCATCGGCCGCGACACGCTTCTCGACGCGTACCGGACGATGAAGACCATCCGCGAGTTCGAGGAACGCCTGCACGCCGATGTGGCCCGTGGCGACATCCCCGGGTTCGTGCACCTGTACGCGGGCGAAGAGGCCGCCGCCACCGCCATCATGCTCCACCTCGGCGAAAAGGACCGCATCGCCTCCACCCACCGCGGGCACGGCCACTGCATCGCGAAGGGGGTGGACGTGAAGGAGATGATGGGCGAGATCCGGGGCAAGGCGACCGGCGCCTGCAAGGGCAAGGGCGGCTCCATGCACATCGCGGACTTGAGCAAGGGGATGATGGGCGCGAACGGGATCCTCGGGGCGGGCGCGCCCCTCGCCTGCGGCGCCGCCCTCGCGGCCAAGCGGCGGGGCGACGGAGGGGTCGCGATCAGCTTCGTCGGCGACGGCGCGTCGAACCAGGGCATGTTCCTCGAGAGCCTCAACCTCGCCGCGGTCTGGAACCTCCCCGTCGTCTTCGTGGTCGAGAACAACGGCTACGCCGAATCCACCGCGGTGGAGTGGGCGGTCGCCTGCGACAGCTACGTCGACCGGGCCTCCGGATTCGGGATGCCGGGGGTCACCGTGGACGGTACCGACTTCTTCGCCGTCCACGAGGCGGCGGGGGAGGTCATCGCCCGCGCCCGCGAGGGCGGCGGGCCGTCGCTCCTGGAGTGCAAGATGTATCGCTTCTACGGCCACTTCGAGGGCGATGCCCAGACCTACCGGGCCGAGGGCGAGGTCGAGAACCTTCGCGAGAACCACGACTGCATCAAGATCTTCCGGGCCGCGGTGACCGGGGCGGGGGCCGTCGACGCGGCGGCGCTCGACACCATCGATGCCGAGGCGCTCGCCGTCGTCAACGAGGCAGTCGCGCACGCGACGGCCGCCCCGATGCCGGGTCCCGAGGACCTCGAGACGGACGTCTACATCTCGTACGCGTAGCGGCCGGACAGCCGGAGAGAGCACCCGAACCCGCGAACACAGCCACGGCCCGGCGGGCCGGACAGGAGACAGGAAATGGCGCGCAATCTCAGCATGAGCGAGGCGGTCAACGAGGCCCTCGATCAGGAAATGGCCCGGGACCCGGCGGTCATCGTCATGGGGGAGGACATCTCGGGCGGGACCGGAAGCCCGGGCGAGGACGACGCCTGGGGCGGACCCCTCGGGGTCACCAAGGGCCTCTCCGTCAAGTACGGCGACCGGGTCATGGACACCCCGCTCTCCGAGTCGGCGTTCATCGGGGCCGCGGTCGGTGCCGCCTGCAGCGGCCTTCGCCCCGTCGCGGAGCTCATGTTCGTCGACTTCATGGGGGTCTGCTTCGACGAGATCTTCAACCAGGCCGCGAAGTTCCGGTACATGTTCGGGGGCAAGGCGGAGACTCCGGTGGTCATCCGCTGCATGGCCGGGGCGGGGTTCCGGGCCGCCGCCCAGCACTCGCAGATGCTCACCCCCATCTTCACCCACATCCCGGGCCTCAAGGTGGTGTTCCCCTCGAACGCCTACGACGCGAAGGGGCTCCTCGTCCAGTCGATCCGGGACAACGACCCGGTCATCTTCATGGAGCACAAGAACCTCTACGACACGAAGACCGACGTGCCGGAGGGCCTCTACACGATCCCGTTCGCGGAGGCGAACGTGGTCCGCGAGGGCGGCGACGCCACCATCGTGACCTACGGGCAGACCGTGCAGCGGTCGCTCGACGCGGCCGCCACCCTCGCAAGCGAAGGCATCGAGTGCGACGTCATCGACCTTCGCACCCTCTCGCCGATCGACATGGACACGGTGCTTGAGAGCGTCGAGGAGACGGGGCGGCTCGTCTGCGTGGACGAGGCGAACCCGCGCTGCTCCATCGCGGCGGACGTCTCCGCCACGGTGACCCAGGAGATCTTCGACTCGCTCAAGGCCGGGGTGCGGATGGTGACCGCGCCGCACACCCCGGTGCCGTTCTCGCCGGCCCTCGAGGACATCTACATCCCCGGTGCGGACCGGATCGCGTCCGCCGTACGCCAGACCGTCGCCAACTGAGGACAATTCGATGCCCGGAACCATCACGCCGATCGTGATGCCGAAGTGGGGCCTCTCCATGAAGGAGGGGACGGTGATGCGCTGGCTGGTGGCCGAAGGCGACGAGATCGCGGTCGGCAGCGAGATCGTCGAGATCGAGACGGAGAAGATCGCGAGCGCGCTCGAGGCGACCGACGGGGGGCTGCTCAGGCGGCTGGTGGCGGAGGAGGGCGACCTGCTCCCGGTGAAGGCCCTGCTCGGGGTCCTCGTCGAGGGGGAGGTGAGCGACGACGAGATCGACGCCTTCGTCGCGGGGTTCGTGGTCCCCGAGGACGAGGACGAGGAAGAGGAGGACGAAGGACCCGCCTACGAGTACGCGGAGACGGCGGCCGGGCGGCTTCGCTACACGGTGCAGGGGGAGGGCGCCGAGACGGTCCTCCTCATCCACGGGTTCGGCGGCGACCTCGACAACTGGCTCTTCAACCTCGACGCCCTCGCCGCGGACTCGACGGTGGTCGCCCTCGACCTCCCGGG
>JAJDXW010000186.1 GCA_022823045.1 Gammaproteobacteria bacterium | reverse complement strand
CGTGCTGCGCATGGCGACCCTCGGCGGGGCCCGGAGCCTCGGGCTCGGCGACCGGATCGGGAGCCTCGAGCCCGGCAAGTCGGCCGATGTCGCGGCCATCGATCTCGGCGGACCGGACACCCAGCCCGTCTACCACCCGGTCTCCCAGATCGTCTACGCCGCCACCCGGGCTCACGTCCGCGAGGTATGGGTGGCCGGCCGCCGGGTGGTCCGGAACGGGGTGGTCGAGACCCTCGATGCGGCCGAAGCGGTGCGCGAGGCCCGGGAATGGCGAGCCCGGATCCGTTAGGGGGCGGGGCCCACGGGGCAGGCGCGGGGCCGGGCGCGGAAGCGGAGCCGGAGGTGGCGGCGAACGTGGAGGCGGGGCCGAATCTCGACCCTGGAGAGCTCGGCCGCTTCGAGCGCATCGCGGCGCGCTGGTGGGACCCGGAGGGAGACTTCCGCCCCCTGCACGACATCAACCCCGCGCGGCTCGACTTCATCGACGAACGGGCGCCGCTCCGCGGCCGCAGCGTGCTCGACGTCGGTTGCGGGGGCGGCCTCCTCGCGGAAGCGATGGAAGGCCGCGGGGCGCGGGTCACCGGCATCGACGCGGGCGAGACCGCGATCGGGGTCGCCATCCGCCACGCCGGCGAGAGCGGCGCCCAAGTGACCTACGAGCGGACGACGGCGGAGGAGCTCGCCGCGCGGGAGCCCGGCCGCTTCGACGTCGTGACCTGTCTCGAGCTGCTCGAGCACGTGCCGGATCCCGCGTCGCTCGTCGCCGCGTGCGCGAACCTCGCGCGCCCCGGCGGCGACGTCTTCTTCTCGACCATCAACCGCACCGCCCGCGCGTGGCTCTTCGCGGTGGTGGGCGCGGAGCACCTCCTCGAGCTGCTGCCGCGCGGGACCCACGACTACGCGCGGTTCCTCCGGCCCTCGGAGCTCGACCGGGCGGCGCGCGCGGCCGGCCTCGACCTCGCCGAGACCACCGGGATGCGCTATGACCCGTTCACCGGCCGCTGCCGGCTCGGCGCGAGACCGGACGTGAACTACCTCGCGTGGTACCGCCGGCCCGAGGAGCCGTGAGACGCGGCTCGACACGGTGCGCGGGCGGACCCGACCGGTTGCTGCGATGATCGGCACGCGCAAGCTTCAGCCAGGGAGGTGACCCCGGTGCGACTCGATCCCCGCTTTGCCGACTTCCATCCCGCGTCGGACCTTCTCGAAGGCCGCGTGGTCCTCGTCACCGGGGCCGGCGACGGCATCGGACGGGCCATCGCGCTCCTCTGCGCCGCGCATGGCGCGACATCGGTGCTCCTCGGGCGCACCGTCGAGAAGCTCGAACGCGTCTACGACGAGATCCGTTCGGCGGGCGGTCCGGAGCCCGCGATCTACCCGATGGACCTCTCCGGGGCGATGCCTCCGGACTACGAAGCGCTCGCGGCCCGGGTAGAGAGCGAGCTCGACCGGCTCGACGGGCTCGTGCACAACGCGGCCCTCCTCGGGGAACTCGGCCCCATCGAGCACTCCTCGCCGGAGGGCTGGCAGGAGCTCATCCAGGTGAACGTCAACGCGCCCTTTCTCCTCACCCGCGCCCTCCTCCCGCTCGTGCGGCGCACCGCGACCGCACACGGGCACGCCTCAATCATCTTCACCTCGTCGGGGGTCGGACGGCGCGGGCGCGCCTACTGGGGCGGGTACAGCGTGTCGAAGTTCGCGATCGAGGGGCTCAACCAGGTGCTCGCCGACGAGCTCGACGGCGCGTCCGGGGTGCGCGTGAACTCCCTCAACCCCGGGCCGGTCCGGACCCGGATGCGGGCGAATGCGTTCCCGGCCGAGGACCCGCAGACCCTCATCACCCCGGAGGAGGCAGCCCGCGGGTGGCTCTGGCTCCTCGACGCCCGCGACCTCCACGGCGCGGCCCTCGAGGCCCAGGTCCCCTGAGCGCGATCATCCGGACCCGCGTTCGCGACCTCGCGGACGCGCGGCAGGAGACGATGACCCGCGGGCCCGCCCTGGCAGAACGCGGAGTCGTGATCGACGCGAGGCGGCCGCGGATCGACCGCCAGGCGACCGGGGCCGAGCGCGCATCCAGGAGAGAAAGCCGATGAACGGGAAAACCTTCGCTGTCGCTGCCGTCGACCCTGGCAGACCAGCAGTCGGCCGGCCGCGGGGCACGCCATGATTCGGTTCTGCGAGCTCGCGACCTCGTTTCGCGACGGCCGCGATTCGCCCCGGGCCGTCCTTGAGCGCTGCATCGACGCGGTCGAGACCCGGGAGCCCGAGGTCCGGGCCTTCGTGACCCTCGATGTCGAGGGCGCGCGCCGCGCCGCGGACGGCGCCTCGGCTCGCTGGCGCGAGGGACGGCCGCGGTCCCCGGTCGACGGCTGCCCGTTCGGGGTCAAGGACATCATCGAGACGGCCGACCTGCCGACCCAGATGAACAGCCCCATCTTCGAGGGCTGGCGGTCGGGGCGGGACGCCGCGTGCGTACGCGCGCTTCGCCGGGGGGGAGCCGTCCTTCTCGGGAAGACGGTGACCACCGAATTCGCGGCCGGGCGCTCCGGCCCCACCGTCCATCCCCTCGACCGGACGCGCACCCCCGGGGGCTCGTCGAGCGGCTCGGCCGCGGCGGTCGCGGCCGGCATGGTTCCGATCGCGCTCGGCTCCCAGGCGGGCGGCTCCACGATACGGCCCGCCTCCTACTGCGGAATCGTAGGGTACAAGCCCACCGTCGGGACGTTCTCCATGGCCGGCGTCCACACCTTCGGGCCCACCCTCGACCATGTCGGCATCCTGGGTTCCGGTCTGAACGAGGTGTGGAGCATCGCGCGCCAGCTCGACCTTGACGCCGATACCCCGGGAGTCCGCCGCCTGCCCGGTTCCGGACACGCGCTGCCGCCGTCCACACCCCCGTCGCGGCTCATTCACCTCCACACCGCGGGCTGGGGGGAGCTGGACGACGGGTCCATCGCGGCATTCGAGGCGCTCGTCGAGCGGCTGCGGGCGGCCGGCGTCCCGGTGAGCACCCGCGACGACCCCCGCGTCGCCGGGCTGGAATCGACCCTGGACGCGGGCGTCGGAAGCCGGCTCGACATCATGGCCTGGGAAATGCGCTGGCCGTTCGAGGAATACGTCGACCACCACGGCCCGAAGGTCGGGGAGATCGTGCACGGGTACGTGCGCCACGCGCGAACGCTGGCCCCCGCCGACTACGAGAACGCCCTCGGAACCCGCGACCGCGCCCGGGCCGAGGTCGACCGTTTCCGGGCGACCGCGGACGGCTTCATCACGTTCGCCTCCTCGGGCCCCGCGCCGGTTGGACTCGACCATACGGGGTCGCGGACCTTCCTCAACTACTGGTCCTGGCTCGGGTTGCCGAGCTTCAGCCTGCCGCTGATGACGGTGGGCGGGCTTCCGGTAGGGCTTCAGCTCATCGGATTCGACGGGTCGGACGACCGTCTCGCGGGCCTCGCCCGCTGGCTCATCGAGACTCTCGGATAAACGGCGCCGCTGGTGGCCATTCGGTCGTGGAATTCGTGGTCCTCGCCCTGAAATCCGCAACCGGTCGCCCTCGTCCAACGAAGGCATGCGGGCGATTTCCCGAGGGGGCCCCCGACGGAACCGGTCGTGGTTCCGTGCGGGACCATGGTCCTGCATCGCTTCGAGTAACCCTGGTGGCGCCCGTTCGCCGCCAACGGGAATCCGCAGCGAGAGCTCACGACCAGATTCCCTCGTCGGCCAATCGCTCAAGCGCCCGAATTGCACGCGCGAGGCTCGGGGAGCGCTCCGCCGCCCGCTCGGGATCCCAGTGATGGCGCGCGAAGACCGAAATTCGGCTCACGTACTCCGGGCCGACCGCGCGACCGCTCCCCCTTCGTGGAGGGATGGCGCTCCGAACCTCCAACCGGCGCGAGCTCCGGCATGCGTTCACGAGGTAGAGTTTTGCATTCTCCAGATCGTCCGGTCGATCCGGCAGTCGATTCCGGTTCACGGAGAAGACCTCGGAGAACCCCACCGCGTCGGCGAGCATCCAGCTCTCCATGGACCGAACCGGAATGCGCAGGCTCGCTCTTGGCGGGACGCCGCCCGCGAACAGGCGACGGACCAGTCGTGGCGCACACTGTTCTCGGTCGAGGTCGCGCAGGATCAGCCAATTCATGTGAGCCGCGGACCGCGTCAGACCCGGAATCCGTTGATCGAGCCTCGGCACGCCTCCGGCCACGATCGCCCGGTGTGGAGTGTGGCCCACGTGTCGGATCAGCCGTTCGGCGACAGGGACATCCGCGTCGCCCTCGACAGCGAAGTAGACGAACGTCATGCGCTCGCAAGTTGATCCGGAAGGTCCGGAATGCTCTCCGGCTCGGTCCTCGGAGAGAGTATCTCCGCCAAGCTGAGGCCCGCATCCAGCAGGAGTTGTATGTCCGGAATCGCGGCGGCCGCAACCGCCTCGGTTCCTTCAGCTCCGGGGTACAGGACCACGGCTTCGTCCGTGCCTACTCCGGAGTCTTCCAGAATCTCTCGGGAGTGCGTCGAAAGGAGCACCTGCGGCCCGCCCGCACTGCGCGTTCTCGAGAAGACCGTCGGAAGCTGTCGTACGACCGATGTGTGCAACGAGAGTTCCGGCTCGTCCAGGAGTGTGGGGCCTCGATCTCCCCTTCCTTCGAGGAGAGACCAAAGCAGACCAATGAGCCGAAGCGTTCCATCCGAAAACGACTGCTCGTCGTGTCGCGCGGGCTGTGGACGCCAATGCCGGTAACGCGCCTCCAGATGCCAGTGCCCAATCTCGTCCCGGACAAGCTCGAGCTGATCCAGTTGGGGGACTGCGGTCTTCAGCGCTTGGCTGATGCGACGCAAGTGCCGGCCACGCGTCCTCTCGGGCATTCGGGCCATGCGGAGCAAGAGGTCGGCACCGTACGGGTCACCGTTCGGGCTTCCCGCGCGCTCCGGTTCTCGCATCAGGTGAGGGACCAGGTGGAGATACCTGATTGATTCAAGGAACTCGACGATCCGGCGAAACTCCCGGTTCGCATTCACCTGTTCAAGGTACGTCTGGGTCATCCTCTCGGGGTCGGCCTCGTCCTCATCCGTAGGTCTCTCGATGACCGTCTCTCCACGCCTTCTCACGATCTCGCTGACCAGGATCGGTCGATGACGCCCCCGCGGCTCGGCCGAGAATGTGATTTCGTACATCCATTCGTCCGGCGTATCGTCGTCGCCAATCGAAACGTTCACGGTCACACGGCCGTGGTTGAAGTTCCTGGCCGCAAGGCATCGGACGCGTGCAATACCGCCCCGGCTCGCCACGGCATCCTGGAACCCTCCGCCCGCGGCTGCGATCTGCCTGAGGAACCGCAGGGCGTCGAGCAGATTCGACTTGCCGGAGGCGTTCGGCCCGACGATGAACAGGCGATCCTGGAGATCGAAGTCCGCCTGCCTGAAATTGCGCCAATTCCTGAGCGTGAGGTGGGTCAATCGCATACGGGCGAGCCTACCACGCGGCAACCGCCGATCGGACGGTCGCTACTCGGGCGTGTAGTCGCGAATGGCGGTGGTCGACGGCGTCGCGGCCGAGGTGGAAAGCTTGTCGAGCAGGCCCTCCTCGTCCAGCACCGCGACCTCAAGGTCCTGCGCCTTCTTGAGCTTCGATCCGGGGCTCTCCCCGGCCACGAGATAGTCCGTCTTGCGGCTGACCGAACCGGTGACCTTGCCCCCGAGGGCCTCGATTCGTGCCTTCGCATCGTCCCGGGTCATGCCGGAGAGCGTCCCGGTCAGCACGAACACCTTGCCGGCGAGTGGCGCGGTTGCGCCGCCCGGCTCCGCCGCAACGTCCACCCCATCCTCCGCGTCGGGGCGTTCGACGGGAACCGGAGTCGGCCGCGCCGCGACCATGACGTCGTCCACGACCTCGCGGTTGGCCTCGAAGAACGCCGCGACGTGGGCCGCGACGATCGGACCCACGTCGCGCACTTCGGCGAGGGCCGCCTCGTCCGCCTCCCGGATCCGGAAGAGCTTCCCGAAGTGGCGGGCGAGGGAGCCGGCCGTGGCCTCCCCGACCTCCGGGATCCCGAGCGCGTAGAGGAAGCGCGGAAGGGGAAGATCCCGGCTGCCGTCGATAGCCTCGAGGAGGTTCTTCGTCGAGAGTTCACCCATCCGCTCGAGGGCCGCGATGTCGTCCCGCCGGCCCTCCAGGCGGTAGAGATCAGCGATCGTCGCGACGAAGCGCTTCTCCACGAGCTGATCCACCAGCTTCTCCCCGAGCCCTTCGATGTCCATCGCCCGCCGGCTCGCGAAGTGGCGGATCGCCTCCTTGCGCTGGGCCGGGCACCCGAGACCGGCCGTGCACCGGGTCGCGGCCTGTCCCTCAATCCGGACGACGGGGGCGCCGCACACCGGACACGCTTCGGGCATCTCGAACCGCGGCGCGTCCGGGGCGCGCTTCTCGGGGTCCACCACCCGCAGGACCTGCGGGATCACGTCGCCCGCCCGCCGCACGACCACCCGGTCACCCACGCGCACGTCCTTGCGGGCGATCTCGTCCTGGTTGTGCAGGGTCGCGTTCGTCACCGTCACCCCGCCCACGAACACCGGCTCCAGACGAGCCACCGGGGTCAGGGAGCCGGTCCGCCCTACCTGCACATCAATGCCGAGGAGGGTGGTGACCGCCTCCTCGGCCGGGAACTTGTGGGCGAGCGCCCAGCGGGGCGCCCGCGAGACCGCGCCGAGCCGGCGCTGCTCGTCGAGGCGGTTGACCTTGTACACGACCCCGTCTATCTGGTAGCCGAGCGACTCCCGCCGGGCCTCGATCTCCCGGTAGTACTCGATGCATCCCGAGACCCCGTGAACCACCCGCACGTCGGAGGACACCCGAAGGCCCCACTCGTCCATGCGCCGCAGCAGGTCGCGATGGGTGGAGGCGGACGGGATGCCCGCCGCATCGCCCGACCCGTGGCAGAAGAACATGAGGCGCCGGGTGCGCGTCGCGCGCGGATCGAGCTGCCGCAGCCCGCCCGCCGCCGCGTTCCGCGGGTTCACGAACTCGCGCTCGCCCCGCGCGCGCTGCTCTTCGTTCAGGCGCTCGAAACGGTCGAGGGGGAGGTAGACCTCCCCGCGGACCTCGAGGCTCTCCGGGTAGCCGCCGCCCGCGAGAGCGAGCGGAATGGATCGGATCGTGCGCACGTTCGCGGTGATGTCCTCGCCCCGCGTGCCGTCCCCCCTCGTCGCCGCCACCGCGAGCCGGCCGCCCTCGTAGCGAAGGCTCACCGCGATGCCGTCGAGCTTGGTCTCGGCGACGTACTCGACCTCCTCTCCTTCCCCGAGCTCGAGCCGCTCGCGCACCCGCCGGTCGAAGTCGGCGACTCCCGACGCGTCGAAGGCGTTCGCGAGCGAGAGCATGGGCACCTCGTGGACCACCTCGTCGAACGCGTCGAGGGGAGCGCCGCCGACGCGCCGGGTGGGAGAGTCGGGAACCGCGAGCTCGGGGTGGGCAGCCTCCAGGGCGACGAGCTCCGCGAACAGCCGGTCGTACTCCGCGTCGGCAATCTCCGGCGCGTCGAGTACGTGGTAGAAGTGGTCGTGACGGGAGATCGTTTCGCGGAGCTCGGCGGCGCGCCGGAGATCGGAGGCGGACGGGGGGCGCGTCACCGCCCCGCCGGGGTCAGCCGGCATCCGGGGCCTCGCGCTCGTGGCGGAGCGCGAAATGGACCACCCGCTCACGGAGCGCCTGGGTCGCCTGGACGGTGAGCCGGCAGCGCTGGTCGTCGCAGAGCACGGCTTCGAGTGCGCGCGAGAGCCGGGCACCGACGTCGAGCATGATATCGAACGCGACGGTTGCCGGCAGCGGCCCCGGCCGCCGCAGGAAGAGGCAGAGCCCCGGAGTGGCGAGCTCGTCCATCGCCGCAAGGTCGAAGACTCCCGGCTCCAGCACGTTCGCCACGCTGAACACCGGATCGGCCGCCGGCCCGCGCCGATTCCCGTAGTGGTGGAACATGCCGAGGTCGTCCGGGCGCAGATCGAACGCGGTGAGCGCCTCACGGATCACCGGACCGGCGAGATCGCGTTCACCGGGGGTGAGGATGGTGAGCACGATCAGCAGCTCCCGCCCGGTGCGGCGCGGCGCGGGCAGGTCCTCGCCCGAGTCGGCGGCCCGTCGGTCCTCCCCGGCCGCCGGGCCGCGCCGCGCGCTCGA
>JAJDXW010000284.1 GCA_022823045.1 Gammaproteobacteria bacterium | reverse complement strand
CTCGTTGCGGCGCGCGTCCTCGATCTGGCCGTAGTCGTCGGTCAGGACGAGGTCCATCGAGGCAATCGCCTCGTCCGTGACGTAGCTGTCGTAGTCGATAGTAACGACCAACGTGCCCGGCCCGATCCATCCGGACCGAATTTCCGGCTCGCGATCCTTCCGGATTGGCCCACCCGTCACCAGCACGTCGCAGTTACGGGCGACCTCCTCGGGGCCGTTCATCCCCACGATGGAAGCGAAACCGAACCGGCCGATCATCTCCTCGATGAAGTCCTCCTGGCGTTCGGGGACGATGTCGTAGCAGACGCACTGGTCGAACTGCGGTCGGGCTGCATGGACGGCCTCCAGGTGCTTCCGGCCCTGCAGGCCACAGCCGAGGATGCCGAGAATGCGATCCTTCTCCTTCGCCAGGTGCCTGACGACGAGTCCGGTTGCGGCGGCGGTACGCTGGCCGGTGAGCCAACCCGCGTCCATGACGGCGTGCATCTGGCCGGTGGCGTCCTCGGTCAGGATGTAGAGGCCCTGGATGTAGGGCAGGCCCCGCCCCGGGTTGGCCGGATCGCCGCTCTGCCACTTGCAGCCGGCGTAGCCGAGGTGCGGGCTTGCGCTGACCATCGAGCTGTAGAAGCGCGGGCCGTGACGATGGAAGAAGATCTTGGGGGGCATGAACACGTTGCCGGCGGCCTTGACCCGGAACGCGGCCTCCAGAATGTCGATGATCTCGCCCACTTCGAGGCCAAGCGTCCCGAGGTCGGCGTGGGACAGGAAACGAATGGACTTGCGGATGTCGGCCATCGGAGTCCTCCGGCGCCCGGCGGCGCCGCGCGGGATGTGGAGAAGGGGCGTTCCGGCGCGCTTCGCGACTCTCCTACAAGCCGATGCGACCGGTGGCGAAGCCGAGCGCGGCGGCGAGAAATATCGCGCCGATGAAGTGGCGCCAGAAGCGAGGCCAGGGCAGCAGCTTCTCCAGGGTGACGAGGACCGAGACGGCCGCGACCCAGCGAAGGTCCATGACGGCGACGGCGAACAGCAACCCCATGATCGCGAGGCAGCAGCCGGCGCAGAACAGGCCGTGTCGCAGGCCCATGACGATCGCGCCGGCGGTGCCGTCCCTCCATTCGGAGAGCACGAACCCGATGGGTGTGCGGCAGTGCCTGAGACACACGTCCTTGAGCGGCGTCCACTGGTAGAGGCCGGCGGTGGCGAAGAGCAGGGCGGAGAGACCCGGCGAGGCGGACTCCATCATCGGGGTCAGCAAGCGCGTCGCGTCGAGAATCCAGTGAAGGCCGGTGGCGACAAGGCTGAACAAGGACCACGCGCCGAGGTAGCCGAGGAGAAACACCGACGTCCGGACGAAGGGGTCGCCCTCCGCGCGCCGCCGCCGGTTGATTGCGGCGAAGACGGCGACCATCGGGCTCGCCCCCGGCACCATCATCGCCACCATCATCACCGCCCACATCAGGTAGACGAGGATCAGCTCGATGCCCGCGAGCGGCGGTCTCGCCATTGCGATGGCCGTCGCAGCCGGGCCGCCCCCCGCATCCATCGCCATCATGGCGTCCGCCTGCCAGGCGGTTGCGGCCCAGGCGAGCCCGCATACCGCGGCGAGCCCGCCGCCGATCGTCCACTTGTCGCGGGCGGTGAGTCCGGCCGGGAACGGAAACGGCCCGGACATGTCGCCCCCTGCGGGTCCGACTGGTCTCTCTCTTCGCCTACGACAGGGGCTTTCGCCAGGAGAAGGCGTCAGGACCGCGAAGGTCGAACGCGATGTGCTTGGACGAGCGCTTCGACCAGTCCCAGTTCCGGCCGAACGCGCCGGTGACGATGTTGCGCAACGCATGGCCGACGGTGAGGAAACCCGGGGTCACCTCCGGCCGCGGTGCGTTGTAGATCCGGCAGGTATCGTTCTCCGGCACCATGTACCGGCGGAAGGGGCCGCCGAGTCCGTCCACCAGGCCGGGCACCTCGACCCGCCATTCCTCGTCGTCCTGACTCACCTTCATCGGAACGAACTCGACCCCGTCGAGCCGGATGGTGAGATCGCGCCAGGCTTTGAAAATCCCGCCTGCCCGGCCGGTGACGATCATCTCGAGGGCATTGCGCTGCGCGGGATCCGCACGATCGTCGATCAGGAATCCGAACTCGCGATTCCGTTCGAAGGCGTTGCCTTCGAACCGCATGATGAGCACCACGGCAAGGCCGCCGTCGAGCCGCACGTCACCGTAGCTTCCCTCGCGGATCAGCCACGTCAGCACACCCTCGCAGTAACCGAGGGTCGGGTCCGCGCCGAAGTTGCAAGGGCAGCCGATGGCGCAGTTGCAGAGGTCCCACCAGTCACCAGCGATCCGCCACCGGGCGGGTTCGTCGGCTTCGCGACTTGTCGCAGAAGGGTCGGCTGCGTTGCCCATGTCCTGCGTCCTCCGGGTCCCGTTGACACGATTATGCGCGAGGCGGCCGGACCGGCACAGCCCGGCGCGCCGGGCTCCGCCGCGATGGACCCCGCGGAACGCCCCGACGGGGCGGGAGGACGCCTGCCCCCGACGGCGTCGACGCGCAAGCGCGGTCCGCATGTCTTGTCCCGGACCCGGTCGCGCGGTCGCTCCTGGCCGGCGCCGGCCGCTCAGTCCTGGATGACCGCGACAACGTCGATTTCGACCAGGACCTCGGGGCGGGCGAAGCCGTCGACAATGAGGCCGGTGCCGCACGGGTGGACCCCCGCGAGGTGCCGGCCGACCGCGCGGTAGATGGGCTCGCGATGGGCGCGGTGCGCGATGTAGGTGTGGATCTTGCAGATGTCGCCGAGCGACGCGCCCGCCTCTTCGAGCAGCACCGCGACGTTCTTCATCGCCTGGTCGGCCTGGGCCGCGGGATCGCCCGGGTACGGGAACTCGCCGTCGAGGGTCGAGCCGGTCTGGCCGCGGAGGTGCACGACGTTCCCGGCCCGGACCGACTGGCAGAACCGCGACCCGAGCTTCTGGCCGTCCCGGTAGACCTCGTCGGTGTGGAAGCGGCGAAGACGCTGGTGGGGCGTCCCCCGGCTCCGGATGATCGCCATGTCGATCTCGAACAGGATCGGGGGGCGGGCGAAGCCGCGCATGATGAGGCCGGTCGAGCAGGGGCTCGTGTCGCCGAAGTGACGGCCGACGGCCTGGTAGCAGGCTTCGCGGTAGGCGCGGTCGCCGATGTAGATCCGGGTCTTCATCACGTCCTCGAAGCCGGACCCCGCTTCCTCCAGGAGAGTGCGGGCGTTCTTCATCGCCTGCTCGGCCTGGCTTGCGGCGTCAGCCACGGTGAAGCCGGTTCCGTGCATGGTCCGGCCGTCGGGCTCGGAACCAATCATGCCGCGAAGGAAGATCTCGTCGCCGGTGTCGACGAGAAAACAGGAATCGTGGTTGAGCTCGGCTTCTCCATACCAGTCCCGGGAGTTCATCTTCCGGTACTTCCGGTGCGGAGCGGACTCGGGAATCACCGCCTCGAGATCGAGCTCGACCTTGAGCTCCGGGAGGGCGAGCCCCTTGACGATGAGCCCGGTGCCGACGGTGTGGTTGCCGCGCAGGCAGTCGGCCACCGTCCGGTAGACCGGTATCCGGTAGCCCGGATCGGTGAGGTAGGTGGTGACCATGGTGACGTGGTCGAGGCTCGACCCCGCCTCCTCGAGGAGCATCCTCGCGTTCTCCATCGCCTGATGGGCCTGCGCCGCCGGGTCGGCCGGGTCGCGGAGCTTCTGGTCGAGGTCGAGTCCGGTCTGGCCCCGGAGGTAGATGCGATTGCCGGCCCGCACCGCCATGCACATGTCGTTGTCGTGGCGGCCGCCGGGGTAGACGTCGCGGGTGTTGAACTTGCGCAAGCGCTGGATCTTCATCGTCGCTCTCTCCTGGTCGGCGAAGGTCGGCCGGATGCTCGACGGCGGCCCGGTTCCAGCGTCGAAGGGTAGAGAAGAGTCCCCGCGGACGAAACGGGGGGCAGCCCCCGATCATGCGGGCACGGCCGGCCGCCCCTTGCCCGGGGCGCCGCGCGGCCCGAGAATGCGCGGCTGTCTGGCCGTCTCCATGTCCGCACCCACACCCGCCGTTCCCACCACTCCCGACCGAACGCTCGCTCTCGTGCCCGACTCGGTGCGCACTCGGCGCACTGCGGTCGCCTTCGACGGCGCGGTACTGCTTCGCATCACGCGCATGGCGTTCGCCCATCCGTGGCGGATGGTGCTCGGCACGGGCGCCACCGTGCTCGCGGGGGTAGCGCAGCTCTTCATCCCGCAGCTCATCGGCGAGGCGGTAGACCATGCGCAGGGGCTGCTCGCCGAGGCGGGCAATGACGCCGCGGCCCGCGCCGCCCTGGTCCACGCCGCGTCCCTCATCCTCACCGCCTCGGTCCTCCGCGGACTCTTCACGATGATGCAGAACTACCAGGGGGAGGCGCTCGGTCAGCTCATCGCGTACCGCATGCGCCTCGAGCTCTACGCCAAGGTGCAGGCCCTCTCGTTCAGCTACCACGACCGGGTGCACACCGGGGATCTCATGACCCGGGGCATCCTCGACATCGAGGGCACCAAGTTGTGGGTGAGCACGGGGGTCCAGCGCACGATTCTGCTGTCGATCCTGGTCGGGGGTGGGGCGTGGCTCCTCATGTCGGTCGACTGGCTGCTCGGGTGCCTCGCCCTCGGCTTCGCGCCCCTCGTCGCCGTCGGCGCCTCGCTCGCCCGGCTGCGGCTCCGCGTCCTGTGGGTCGCATTGCAGGAGGAGCTCGCGGTGCTCACCCGGGTGATGGAGGAGAACCTTGGCGGCATCCGGGTGGTGCGCGCCTTCGTGTCCCAGCGCTTCGAGATGGCCCGGTTCGACGCCATCTCCGGCCGTGCGCTCTCCATCGCGCACCGGCGCATCGATCTCTTCGTCAAGAGCACCACGACGATGACCTTCGCCTACTTCGTCTCGATGGGCTTCGTGCTGTGGGCCGGGGGCGGGAAGGTGATGGCGGGAGAGCTGACGATCGGAGAGCTCGCGTCCTTTCTCGCCTTCATGGCCATTCTCCAGATGCCCGTCCGCCAGATCGCGTGGACGGTCAACTCGGTGGCGCGGACTTCGACCTGCGGCGGTCGCGTCTTCGAGGTGCTCGACCTCGAGCCGGAGATCCGGGATCGCCCGGATGCACGCGATCTCGGGGTCGTGAATGGGGCGGTCCGCTTCGAGAACGTGTCGTTTCGCTACCGGAAGGAAGGCAAGGGACCGCCGGTGCTCCGGGACGTGAGCTTCGAGGTTCACCCCGGGCGGGTCACCGGGATCGTGGGCCCGCCCGGGAGCGGGAAGTCGACGATTGCCCACCTCCTCCCCCGCTTCTACGACGTCGACGCCGGGAGGGTCACCATCGACGGCCAGGACGTGCGGGACGTGACCCTCGCGTCGCTTCGCCGCCACGTGAGCGTGGTGCAGCAGGACCCCTTCCTGTTCACGGCCGCGATCGACAACAACGTGAACTACGGCGACCCCTGGGCGGAACGGAGCGCCGTCCGGCGGGCGACCGAGGCCGCGCAGCTCAACAAGTACGTGGAGCAGTTACCGGAGGGTTACGAGACCCTGGTCGGGGAGCGCGGGGTCTCGCTCTCCGGTGGCCAGCGCCAGCGCCTCGCGATCGCGCGCAGCGTGCTCCCCACCTCCAGCGTCATCGTCTTCGACGACTCCACCGCGGCGGTCGACGCCGCCACCGAACGCCAGATTCACGCCGCGCTCGC
>JAJDXW010000135.1 GCA_022823045.1 Gammaproteobacteria bacterium | reverse complement strand
TCGAGCGCTACGGGAAGATCGACGTCCTCCACAACAACGTCGGCCGGTCGCAGGGAGACCGCGAGGCCTCGGATCTCGACGCGGGGATGTGGGACGAGCTCCACGAGCTCAACCTCAAGTCGTACTTCCTGTGCGCCAGGCACGCCGTCCAGCCGATGCGCGCCCGCGGGAGCGGGTCCATCATCAACATCTCCTCGGTCGCGTCCACGATCGTCTCGCCGACCGTAGCGTACAAGACGTCCAAGGCGGCGGTGAACGCCCTCACCCATCAGCTCGCCCTCGAGAACGCCCCGTACGGCATCCGGGTCAACGCGATCCTCCCCGGGCTCATGGACACCCCGATGGCGATCGAGCGCCGCGCCCGCGAATGGAACATGAGCCGCGAGGAGGTGCGCGAGCAGCGCGACGCGCGAGTGCCCCTCGGGCGGAAGATGGGGACGGGGTGGGATGTCGGCCACGCCGCCGTCTTCCTCGCCTCCGACGAGGCCCGCTTCGTCACCGGAGTCCTCCTCCCGGTGGACGGCGGGCAGAGCATCAACGCCCTTTGACCCGCCTGGCGTGACTGACGCATCTCGCTTGACGGCCCGACTCCGGTTCCGGAGGAGCGGGTCCCGGCGCCGGCCGCGGCCGGCCACACACCGGACCGGCGTCTTCTCGCGCCGGCCGCCGCCGTCCGCGTCGGCGGGTGCGAGCCGCCCGGCAGGTCCCGGTTCGCCGTGAAGCGCGAACCCTTCGACTACGTGATCGTCGGGGCGGGCTCCGCGGGCTGCGTGCTCGCGAACCGCCTGAGCGAGGATCCGTCCACCCGCGTGCTGCTCCTGGAGGCGGGGCCGCCCGACCACCGCTGGGACTTCCGCATCCACATGCCGGGGGCCCTCGCCCGCCCCCTCATGGGCGAGGCCTACAACTGGGCGTACCACAGCGAGCCCGAGCCGGGTGTTGACGGGCGCCGCGTCTACTGTCCGCGGGGGCGGGTGATCGGCGGGTCGTCGTCGATCAACGGCATGGTGTACATCCGGGGCCACGCCCGCGACTACGACGGGTGGGCCGCGCGCGGGCTGCCGGGCTGGAGCTACGCCGAGGTCCTCCCCTACTTCCGGCGCTGCGAGGACCGCGGGCGCGGGGCCGACCCGTGGCGCGGCGCCGGCGGACCGCTCCACGTATCGACGGGCGCCTCCGCCAACCCGCTCTTCGACGCCTTCATCGAGGCGGGCCGGCAGGCCGGCTATCCGGTGACCGAGGACATGAACGGCCACCAGCAGGAAGGGCTCGGACGGATGGACATGACGACCTGGCGGGGGCGGCGCTGGAGCGCGGCCCGCGCCTGGCTCGACCCCGCCCGCCGGCGGCCGAACCTCGAGGTCGTGCCGCACGCCCTCGCCACCCGGGTCCGGTTCGCCGGAAGACGGGCGGCCGGGGTGGACTACCTCAAGCGCGGGCGCGCCCGGACCGCGGACGCCGCGCGCGAGGTGATCCTCTGCGGAGGCGCGATCAACTCGCCCCAGCTCCTTCAGCTCTCGGGGGTCGGCCCGGCGGACGAGCTGCGCCGCCTGGGGGTCGAGGTGGTCGCCGACCTTCCCGGCGTCGGCGAGAACCTGCAGGACCACCTCGAGATCTACGTCCAGCACGCCTGCACCCGGCCGATCACCCTCTACAGCGCGCTCAAACCGCTCGGGATGCTGAAGGCGGGGCTCTCGTGGTACCTCTTCCGCGGCGGCGCCGGGGCCTCGAACCAGTTCGAGGCGGGCGGGTTCATCCGAAGCCGCGCGGGGGTCGAGCACCCCGATCTCCAGTACCACTTCATTCCCATCGCGATGCGCTACGACGGCTCGGGGCTCCGCGGCCAGCACGGGTTCCAGGCCCACGTGGGACCGATGCGCCCGGAGAGCCGCGGCCGGGTGCGGATCCGGTCCGCCGACCCGCACGCCGCTCCGAGCATCCTCTTCAACTACCTCTCCACCGAGCGCGACCGACGCGAGCTCCGCGACTCGGTGCACCTCACCCGGGAGATCTTCGCGCAGGCCGCCTTCGACCTCTGGCGCGGCGCGGAGCTGGCCCCGGGGCCGGACGTGCGCACGGACGACGAGGTCGACGCCTTCGTGCGCAAGAACGTCGAATCGGCGTTTCACCCGTCCGGGACCTGCCGGATGGGGACGGACGAAGGCGCGGTGACGGACGGGGAGACGCGGGTGCACGGGACGGAAGGGCTGCGGGTGGTGGACGCTTCCATCATGCCGGCCATCGTTTCGGGGAACCTCAACGCCCCCACCCTCATGCTCGCGGAGAAGGCGGCGGACCTCATCCTCGGCCGCCCGCCCCCGCCCCCGTCCAACGCCCCCGTCTGGATCGCCCCCGACTGGCGGACCGCGCAGCGGTGACCGGCCGCCACGGAGCGAGCGGCGAGACCACCTACGGCTGGGTGGTGGTCTTCGCCTCGCTCGCCCTGCACAGCGTGAGCCTCGGCGCCCCGACGATGCTCTTCGTCGCCCTCAAGCCCATCGCCGCGGATCTGGAGACGGCGCGCGCGATCCCGTCCCTCGCCTACTCGCTGATGATGGTCGGGGCCGGCATCGGGGGCATCGCGATGGGGTGGTGGATGGACCGCCTCGGGGTCATGCAGCCGGTCCTCTTCGGCTCGGTGATGATCTGCCTTGGCGCGCTGCTCGCGAGCCGGGCCGAGGGACCGGTGGGTCTCTTCATCGCCTCCGGCGTCCTCATCGGGCTCTTCGGGAAGGCGGCGATGATCGCGCCGCTGGTCGCCAACGTGACCCGCTGGTTCGACCGCCGGCGCGGGCTCGCGGTCGCCATCCTCACCTCCGGCCAGGGACTCGCGGGGGCAATCTGGCCCGCCGTCGTGCAGCACTTCAACGACACCGTGGGCTGGCGAGGGACGTTCCTGTACTTCAGCGTCTTCGCCGCGGTGACGATGATTCCGCTGGCTCTCCTGCTCCGGCCCCGACCGCCGGTCACGGCGGCCGGAGGAGCGGTCGGAGTCCGGGTCGACGAGAGGCGGGGACTCGACCTGTCACCCCGGACCGTGCAGGGGATCCTGTGGTTCGGAGGCGTCTTCTGCTGCGCCGCGATGGCGGTGCCCATCGTGCACCTCGTCAGCCACGCGACCGACCAGGGCCTTACCCTGGAGCAGGGCGCGCGGGTGCTGTCGGTCCTCTTCGTGGCCGGCTTCGTGAGCCGCATCGGTTTCGGAATGCTGGCGGACCGAATCGGGGGGGTGCGTACCCTCCTCATCGGATCCGCGTGCATGGCGGTGATGCTGTTCGTGTTCATGTTCACGACGAGTTACGCGGGGCTGCTCGTTGCGGCGCTCCTCTTCGGGCTCGGGTTCTCCGGCATCATGCCCTGCTACCCCCTGCTCATACGCCTCTTCTTCCCGGTCAACGAAATTGGCTGGCGGATCGCGGGGCAGTACCTGTTCTCCGCCGCGGGCATGGCCCTCGGGGGATGGATCGGCGGGCTCGTCTTCGACCTCGCGGGAAGCTATGCCCCTGCGTTCGCGGCCGCACTCGCGTTCAACGCGCTCAACTTCTTCCTCATCAGCATCCTCTTCATCCGCCGCCGGCCCTCCCGGCTCGAGCCGGCCGTCGCCTGACGCAAGCCCGGGTACCTCACCGGTTTCCGGCCGCGAATTCGGCGGCAAGAACCGGGGTGCGGGGCCGCGCCGCGGCGGGCAGGATTCCCGTCACGACGTGCCGCGACGAACCACTCCGGTCCGTCGATTCCGCACCACCGACCGGGAAGGGGAGATACCATGGCCGAGGCGATGACGACCGGGACCGAGATGGCGACGAGCCGATTCCGGAGCGACGACGAGCGCTGGGCAGCCGTCGCGGACCGCGATGCGCGCGCCGAGGGAG
The DNA here is from genome assembly GCA_022823045.1 of Gammaproteobacteria bacterium. Taxonomy (GTDB): domain Bacteria; phylum Pseudomonadota; class Gammaproteobacteria; order HK1; family HK1; genus JAJDXW01. The sequence continues at coordinate 1,399 of JAJDXW010000135.1, read as the reverse complement.
CATTCTTCTATTCCGTGTCGACGACCGGCGTCTACTGCCGACCGGGCTGCCCGTCGCGGCGGCCCCGGCGCGAACACGTGCGCTTCCACGCCTCCCGCGAGGAGGCCGAGAACGCGGGCTTCCGGGCGTGCCGGCGGTGCCGCCCCGACGAGCCTCCGCTCGCTGAACGGCACGCCGAGGCGGTGGCCGCCGCCTGCCGCCTCATCGACGCAGCCGAGGAGATGCCCGCCCTCGACGCCCTCGCCGCGGCGGCCGGCATGAGCCGATTCCACTTCCACCGGATCTTCAAGGCCGCCACCGGCTGCACGCCGCGCGCGTACGCCGCCGCACGCCGCGCGGACCGGATGCGCGAGGCGCTGCGGGGAGGTGGCGGGACGGTCACCGATGCCGTCTACGACGCCGGGTTCAACTCGGGCGGGCGCTTCTACGCGGCCGCGCCGGAGATCCTCGGGATGGCGCCGGTGGCGTTCCGGCGTGGAGGCGCGGGGGAGACCATCCGCTTCGCGGTCGGCGCCTGCTCGCTCGGCACGGTCCTCGTCGCGGCGACCGCGAAGGGGGTGTGCGCGATCGGGCTCGGCGACGATCCGGACGCCCTGGTACACAACCTCGAGGACCGATTCCCGCGAGCGGAGCTCGTCGGCGGAGACCCGGAGTTCGAAGCCCTCGTGGCCCGGGTCGTCGGCTTCGTGGAAGCGCCCGCTCTCGGCCACGACCTCCCCCTCGACGTCCGCGGCACGACGTTCCAGCAGCGGGTGTGGCGGGCGCTCCGGGAGGTTCCGGCCGGGACGACCGCGACCTATGGGGAGATCGCGGAGCGCATCGGCGCACCGGGGGCGGCCCGCGCCGTCGCGCGGGCGTGCGCCTCGAACCCCCTTGCGGTCGCGATCCCGTGCCACCGGGTGGTCCGGACGGGGGGCGGGCTCTCCGGCTATCGGTGGGGGGTGGAGCGAAAGCGCGCCCTCCTCGACCGCGAGGCCACCCCCTGAGCGCCGCCGCCCCGGCCGCCGCCGGAACGGCGCGCGACGTCCCGGGGGCCGGGGCCCGACTCGCGGCGCGAATCGCGGCCCGCGACTGGGGTGCGGCCGCCGCGGACCTCGACACCGTCGGTCACGCGGCATTCCCCGCTCTCCTCTCGCCCCGAGAATGCGCGGACCTGGTCGCGCTCTACGACCGCGATGAGCTCTTCCGGAGCCGGGTGATCATGTCCCGCCACGGATTCGGCCGCGGCGAGTACCGGTACTTCGCCTACCCGCTGCCGGGTCCCGTGACGACGCTCCGAGCCCGGCTCTACCCGCCCCTCGCGGCGATCGCGAACCGCTGGAACGAGGCGCTCCGAATCGAGACCCGGTACCCAGCCGATCACGCGCGATTCCTTGAGCGCTGCCACCGCGTCGGCCAG
>JAJDXW010000294.1 GCA_022823045.1 Gammaproteobacteria bacterium | reverse complement strand
GGGCCCCTCGGGGGCTGGAAGCCCGCGCTCCCGAAGTGCTCCCGATCTCCACCTGAGCTCCGTGCGTAATCAGGTTCGAGCCGTCCGGGCGCCCCGCGTGTGAGCGCCTCCACCCTTATCACCGGGATCGGGCTCGGCAGCATGTACGGGCTGCTCGCGCTCGGCTTCTACGTCACCTACGCGGTGTCGCGCACCGTCAACTTCGCCCAGGGAAGCGCGATGATGCTGGGGGCGGTGCTCACGTTCAGCTTCGCGGTCACCTGGAGCTGGCCGATGTGGGCGGCCATCCTCGCCTCGCTTGCCCTGTGCACCGCGTGGGGAGTCGCCGTCGAGCGGGTGGGGGTGCGGCCGTTCGTCCGGCGCGGCTCCGACGCCTGGCTGATGGCGACGGTGGCGATGGGCATCGTCCTCGAGAACGTGGTGCTCTTCACCTTCGGCAAGGACCCGCGCGGGATGCCGCCCTCCCCGCTCACCACCGAGGCGTTCTACGTCGCGGACATCAAGGTGCAGCCCCTGCAGGTGGTGATCCCGGTCGCCGGGATCGCGATCGCGGTCGCCTTGCACTGGTTCTCCTACCGTACCCGGCACGGACGCGCCCTCCTCGCGGTGGTCCAGAACCCGGACGCGGCGCGGCTCATGGGCATCAACGTGACCGCGGCGGTGGTCCTCACCTTCGCCCTCTCCGGCCTCTTTGCCGGGATCGCCGGGATCCTCATCGCGCCGCTCTTCATCATCTCCTCGACGATGGGGACCCTGTTCGGCATCAAGGCGTTCGCGGTGGCGATCCTCGGCGGCATCACCAACGCCTGGGGGGCCATGCTCGCGGGACTCGTCTACGGGCTCGCCGAGGCCCTCATCACTTCCCTCCTCGGCTCGACGTACACCCACATCGTGACGTTCGCGCTCGTCATCGTCGCCCTCGCCGCGCGCCCGCACGGGCTCTTCGGCCGCGCGGAGGTGAAGAAGGTATGAAGGCCGCCCGGCGGATTGCCATCCTCGCCGCCGCGGTTCTCGTCGCGGCCGCCATCGTCACCGCCGACGGCTACCAGGTGTACATCATCTCCCTCGTCGGGCTCACCGCGATGGTGGGGATCGGGATCAACATCCTCCTCGGCCTCACCGGCCAGATCTCCCTCGGGCACGCGGGCTTCTACGCGATCGGGGCCTACGTGGGGGCGATCCTCACGACGACCTGGGAATGGAGCTTCTGGGCCGCCCTTCCCCTCGCGGGAGTCGTGGCCGGAATCGCCGGGATGCTGCTCGCGATTCCCGCCCTCCGGGTGCGCGGTCCCTATCTCGCGATGGTCACCATCGCGTTCGGCTTCGTGATCGAGCAGGGCGCGGCGGAATGGAAGGAGGTGACCGGCGGCTGGAACGGGATCATGTTCATCCCCCTCCCCGAAGCCTTCGGCTACTCGTTCATCGAACGCGACGTCGCGTTCCTCGTCGCGGTCCTCACGTTCGGGGCCGTGGCCCTGTTCGCACGCCTCGCCGCGAGCGACTGGGGCAAGGCGATGCGGGCGGTGCGCGACTCCGAGCTCGCGTCCCGGTCGCTCGGGCTCGATCCGGTCATGATCCGAACCGCCGCGTTCACGCTGTCGGCCGCCATTACCGGGGTCGCGGGGGCGATCTTCGCCTCCCTGACGCAGTTCATCAGCCCCGAGTCGTTCCCCTTCCTCCAGTCGATCCTCTTCCTCCTCGTCGCCATCATCGGCGGGATCGGAACCGTCCTCGGGCCCGTCGTCGGCGCCCTCGTCGTGGTGCTGCTGCCGGAGTTCCTCTCCGCCCTCGCCGAGTACCGGCTTCTCTTCGTCGGGGTGCTGCTCCTCGTCGTCCTCGTCGCGACCCCCCGCGGGGTGGTGGGCGAGATCGAACGCCGGCTCCGGCGCATCGACCCGCGCCCGGCCCGGGCGGGGACGTTCGACGTCGGCGCGTTCCTCTCCCGGCCCGGCGCCGGCGAGCCGCTCGCCGTCGACGGGCTCGAGGTCTCCTTCGGCGGGGTGGTCGCGGTCGACGGGGTCTCGCTCCGCGCCGAGCCGGGCGCGATCACGAGCATCATCGGCCCAAACGGCGCCGGGAAGACCTCCGTCCTCAACCTGGTCTGCGGCTATCTTCGCCCGGAGGCGGGCGCGGTGCGGCTCGGCGAGCGCGAGGTGACGGGCCTCGCCGCCCAGTCCATCGCGCGCGCCGGCATCGCCCGCACCTACCAGACCACCCAGCTCTTCGAGAACCTCTCGGTGCGGGAGAACCTCGAGATCGCCCTCCGGCGGGGGCACCTCGGCTCGATCGGCGGCGCCCTCGCGGCCGGGCGCTCGGCGCGCGACACGGGCGCCCCGTTCGAGACGGTCGAGGCGGTCGAGGCGCTGCTCGCGTTCGTCGGCTACGCGGGGCCGGTGGCGCAGCTCGCGTCCGCCCTCCCGCATGTGGACAAGCGGCTCGTCGAGATCGCCCGCGCCCTCGCCATCCGCCCCGCCGTCCTCCTCCTCGACGAGCCCGCGGCGGGGCTTGGGCACCGGGACACCGCGGACCTCGGGCGGCTCCTGCGGCGGATCGCGGGGTCCGGGGTCGCGGTGGTCATCGTGGAGCACGACATGGCCCTTGTCATGGAGATCTCCGACCACGTCTACGTGCTCGACGCGGGGGCGTGCATCGCGGACGGGCCGCCCGCCCGGGTCCGGGCCGACCCGCAGGTGCGCGAGGCCTACCTTGGCGCCCGCGACTTCGCTTCCGAGCGCCGGGATCGGGACGCCGCCGCGGCACTCGGGGAGGACCGGGTGCTCGACGTCTCCGGGCTCACCGCCGGCTATGGCGCCGCGCCGGTCCTCGAGGACATCGCCCTCACCCTGCGCGACGGGGAGATGGTCGCGGTGCTCGGCGCGAACGGGGCCGGAAAGTCGACCCTGATGCGCACGGTGACCGGCCTGCACCGCGCCGAGCGGGGGAGCGTACGCTTCGCCGGGCGCGACATCACCTCGTTCACCGCGAACCGGGCCGCCCGCGCGGGGCTCATGCTCGTGCCGGAAGGCCGGCAGGTGTTCCCCGAGCTCAGTGTCATCGACAACATCCGCCTCGGCGCCTACACCTGCCGCGACTTCGATGACCGGGTCGAGGTGGAAGCGATGCTGGACCGCTTTCCCCAGCTCCGCGCCCGCGCCACCCGCCGCGCCGGACTCCTCTCCGGGGGCGAGCAGCAGATGCTCGCCATCGCCCGCGGGCTCGTCGGCCGGCCGAAGGTCCTCCTTCTCGACGAGCCTTCCCTCGGCCTCGCCCCCGCCCTCATCAACGAGCTCTTCGACGTGCTGGTCGAGCTTCGCGACGAGGGGATCTCCATCCTCCTCGTGGACCAGATGGCGGGGCTCGCCCTGTCGGTGGCCGATCGGGGCTATATTCTGGAATCGGGCCGGGTCGTCCACGAGGGGACCACGACCGAGATCCGCGAGAATCCGGCCCTCGAGAACGCCTATCTCGGCGGATTCGGGTAGCCGCTTCCACGCGGAGGGAATTTCAGGGATGTTCCGCGAGAACCCGGCGCCCGTGACCGACTCCTTGGGCGGATTCGGGTAGCCGCTCCCATTCACCAGCCGCGCCGGCCGCGGCCGGCGTCAGCCCGGGAGAAGCCATGGACCTCATCCTCAGGAACGCGCGCGTCGCCGGCCGCCACGACGGCCAGCCGGTGGACATCGGGATCGACGGCGGCCGGATCGCGGCCATCGAGCCCGGCCTCTCGGCGGACGCCGAGGTGCTCGACGTCGGGGGGCGCCTCGTCGGACCCGGCTTCGTCGAGACCCACATCCACCTCGACAAGTCCTGCATCCTCGAGCGCTGCGAGTCGACCCGGGGCGACCTCGAGGAGGCGATCGAACAGGTCGCGCAGGCCAAGCGGGAGTTCACCGCCGAGGACTGCCGCGAGCGCGCGGTGCGGACCCTGGAGAAGTGCCTCCGCCACGGGACCACCCACATGCGCACCCACCTCGAGGTGGACCCGGTCATCGGGCTCCGGAGCCTCGAGGGGATCATGCCCCTCATCGACGAGTACCGGTGGGCCATCGACCTCGAGATCTGCGTCTTCCCCCAGGAGGGGCTCCTCAACAACCCGGGGACCGATGAGCTCATGGTGGAGGGGCTGAAGCGGGGCTGCCGGGTGGTCGGCGCCGCCCCCTACACCGACACCGATCCGAAGGGGCAGATCGACCGGGTGTTCGAGATGGCCCGCGAGTTCGACGTCGACATCGACATGCACCTCGACTTCGGCCCGGACCACGACGAGCTGGACATCTTCCACGTGTGCCGGCTCGCCGAACGGTACGGGTACGAGGGTCGGGTGGCGGTCGGCCACGTGACCAAGCTCTCGACGATGCCGATGGACCGGCTCGACGAGGTCGCGAGGACGGTGGCGGGCGCGGGGGTCGCGGTCACCGTGCTGCCGTCGACGGACCTCTTCCTCATGGGGCGGCACATGGAGCACGACGTGATGCGGGGGGTGACTCCGATCCACCGGATGCTCGAGCGCGGGGTCAACTGCGCCCTCTCGTCCAACAACGTCCTCAATCCCTTCACCCCCTTCGGCGACTGCTCCCTCATCCGCATGGCCAACCTCTACGCCAACGTCTGCCACGTCGGCAAGCGCGACCACATCGTGGAGTGCCTCAACATGGTGACGGAGCGGGCGGCCCGCCTCGCGCGAATCGAGAACTACGGGGTCGCGGTGGGCAACGACGCCGACCTCGTCGTCCACGACTGCGAGGACCCGGCGGCGGCGGTCGCCGAGCTGGTGCCGCCGCTTGCCGGCTTCAAGCGGGGCCGGCGGACCTTCACGCGCGAGCCGGTGGTCCTGCACCGGCCGAGCTAGGGCCGGGACGATGACGCTACCGGACGACTCCTGCGGCGCGTTCTGCCGCGACACCCACGTCGCGCTTGAGGGTGCGACGGACGGGCCGCTCGCCGGGCTTCGATTCGCGGCGAAGGACATCTTCGACATCGAGGGCCACCGGACGGGGTTCGGGAACCCGACGTGGCTCGAGACCCACGGGCCAGCCGCCGCCACCGCCTCGGCGGTGCAGACCCTGCTCGACGCCGGCGCGGACCTCGCGGGGAAGACCCTCACCGACGAGCTCGCCTACAGCCTGACCGGGGAGAACCTCCACTACGGAACCCCGCTCAACCCGGCCGCGCCGGACCGGGTGCCGGGCGGCTCGTCGAGCGGCTCGGCCTCCGCGGTCGCGGCGGGGCTCGTGGACTTCGCGCTCGGCACCGACTGCGGAGGCTCGGTGCGCCTCCCGGCGAGCTACTGCGGCATCCTGGGGATCCGCCCGACCCTCGGCCGCATCCCGATGGACGGGGTGCTCCCGTTCAGCGCCACCTTCGACGTCATCGGCTGGTTCGCCCGCGACCCGGGAAGGCTCGCGTCGGTCGGGCGGGTCCTCTTCGGCGAGGCGGAGAACCCCGATCCGCCCCGGCGCCTCGTGATCGCGGACGATGCGTTCGCGCTCGTGGACGAGAAGGTGCGCGACGCGCTCCAACCCGCCGTCGAGCGGGCCGTCGAGGGGCTCGGAGCGACCCGCCGCGTCCAGGTGAGCCCGACCTCCCTCCCCGACTGGTTCGGGAACTTCCGGATCATCCAGGCGTCGGAGATCTGGGCCAACCACGGCGCGTGGATCACCGCCGCCAAACCTGAGTTCGGGCGGGGGATCCGCGAGCGGATGGACTGGGCGAGCGGGGTCGAGCCGGACGAGGTCCGGCGCGCGCGGCGGCGGCACGCCGAGATCCGCGCCCGCCTCGACGATCTGCTCGCCGAAGACGAGGTGCTGTGCCTGCCGTCCTCGCCCCGCGCCGCGCCCCTCAAGAACACCCCGACGGACGACCTCGAGGTCCGGTTCCGCCAACAGGCGATGTGCCTCCTTTGCATCTCCGGGCTCGGGGGCCTCCCCCAGGCGAGCCTTCCCCTCGCGACCCTCGACGGACTGCCCCTCGGGCTCTCCCTCATCGCCCGCCGCGGCGCCGACGCGATGCTCCTCTCCCTCGCCGCCGAGCTGATGGACTGAGCTCGATTCCGACGCCATGACGCGATCCGGTTGGTGCCGCAGATTCGCCGGCGCCGGCGGGCCGCGGCCGCAAGCCGCCCGACTATTGACCGGTGTCGGTGCGGCGCTCGATGAGGTCGCGGAGGGGATTTCGGTTGGCGAGGTCGGGCTCGCCGCAGTGGGCGAGCATCCATGCCCGGGCCGCGTCGCGGAGCTGAACCGCCCTCGACCACCTGCTTCGCTCCCCCGCATCCGATCCGCCCGCCCCGTCCGGCTCCGACGCGGGCGGCGGGGCGATGGGGGGGCCGATCCGCACGTGGACCGGAACCCTGCGCGGGAACCAGGTTCCGTCGCGCATCAGCGAGCGGGTGCCGCGCAGGATGACCGGCACGACCACCGCCTCCGCCTCCACCGCGGCCATGAACCCCCCGGTCTGGAAGGGAAGCAGTCCCGGCATTCGATGCAGGGTTCCTTCCGCGAAGATGAGGATGCCCTCGCCGGCGTGAAGGGCCCCGGAGAGCCCCCCCGCATGGGCGACGCTTCGGGCGACGTCGAAGCGGTCGACGTAGAGGGTGCCGAGCCCGTCGAGGAACCAGCGCGCGAGGAGGTGGTCCCGAAGCTCCGCCTTCGCGACGAAGTGGACGGGGCGCGGGAGGGCCGCGGCCAGCACGAGGCCATCGAGGTAGCTCGTGTGGTTCGAGGCCATGACGAAGGCCCCGTCCCGGGGGAGGTGCTCGGCTCCCTCGACGGACAGCCGGACGCCGACGAGCCGGAAGACGGTGCGGCCGACGGCCCGCGCGCAGGCGAAGCCGAAGCGCGGCCGGCGGACGGCGATCGCGGCGAGGGCCGGAACCGTCCCCACCAGCGCGAGCGCCCCCCACACCCATCCCGCGTAGGCGATCTCGCCGAACCGGCTCGCCGACCTTCGAAGGGCGGGCCCGGCGCCGCCCGCCGCGAGGCGCACGAGCCGCAGCCAGAGCGGTCGTGACGCCGCCCGCCCGACCCCGAGCTCCCCGGACTCGTAGAGCTCCGCCATCGCCCGCCGCCGGATCTTGCCGCTCGACGTCTTGAGCACGGTGTGCGGCGGCGCGAGCACCACCTCGTCGAGCGGCTGGCCGAGCCGCTCCTCGGCGAGCCGCTCGAGATCGGCCCGGATCTCCGCCTGGCGCCCCGGATCGGTCTCCCGGGTCTCCGCGACCGCGACGAGGCGTTCCGTACCGCCCGCCGCGCCGCCCCGCGCGCGGGCCGCGAACAGGGCCACGCAGCCGCGCCGGACCCCGTCGGTGTCTCCGGCCGCGAGCTCGTAGTCGTACGGATAGAGGTTGCGCCCGGCCCGGATGACGACGTCCTTCACCCGCCCGGTGACGAACAGCTCGCCGCCCGCGATGTAGGCGAGGTCGCCCGATTCGAGCCAGTCGCCGTCGAAGAGGGCGGCCGTCGCGGCACGGTCGCGGTAGTAGCCGCTCGTCGTGGACGGCCCGCGGAACTGGAGCCGGCCTTCCGTGCGTTCCGGCGTCTCGCGGCCGCCGTCGTCCACCGTGCGCACCTCGAACCCCGGGATCGGAACCCCGCTCGAGATGGTCGTGAGCGCGTTCTCGTCCGTCGCCTTCGCCGGCACCGCGCGCCGTTCGCGCTCCAGGGCGTCGCGCTCGACCCGCTCGACGAGCGGCCCCCGCCCGACGGGAGTGAATGCGACCCCGAGGGTCGCCTCCGCTAGGCCGTACACGGGGGCAAGGGCGCGGGGCTCGAAACCGAAGGGGGCGAAGCGCTCCGCGAACGCGTCCAGGGTATCGGGGAGCACCGGCTCGGCCCCGTTGAACGCCATCCGCCAGCTCGAGAGGTCGAGGCCCTTGAGGTCCTCGTCGGCGATGCGGCGGGTGCAGAGGTCGAACGCGAAGTTCGGCGCCCCCGAGAGGGTCCCCCGGTGGCGGTGGATGGCCCGGAGCCACCGGGCGGGGCGGGCGAGGAACGTGAGGGGCGACATGAGGACGAGGGGGAACCCGTAGACGAGGCTCCCGAGCCACGCCGCGATGAGGCCGAGGTCGTGGTAGAGGGGGAGCCAGCTCACGAAGACGTCGCGGGGCGTCGCGGAAAGGGCCCTCGCCATCGAGTCGAGGCTCGCGAGCACGTTGCGGTGGGTGAGCACCACCCCCTTCGGCTGCCCGGTGCTCCCGGAGGTGTACTGGAGGAACGCGATGTCGTCCGGGCCGGGCGCGTACGCCGCGCCGTCGCCGGGGTCTCCCGACTCGGTGAGCTCGCGCACCGTCGCGACCCGGCAGCGTCCCGCCATCCGGGCCGCGAGCAGGCGCGACACCTGGCGGGCCTCGTCGAAGGTGACGAGCCACTCGGCGCCGGCGTTCTCGAGGATCCGCTCGTGCCGGCGGAGGTGGTCCTCGAGCTGGGCGAGGCGGGCCGGCGGGTAGATGGGAAGCGGGACCCCTCCCGCGAGCTGGGCCCCGATGAAGCACCGGAGGTAGTCGACACCGGTCGGGAGCATGATCGCGACCGTGCGGCCGGGGGTGAGGCGGCTGCGGACGAGCCCGGCCGCGACCCGGCGCGCGCCCTCGAGGAGCGCACCGTAGGTGAGCACCGATTCCGATTCGGACTCGTCGACGAGCCGGACGTGCTCGCGCTCCGGGTGCTCCGCGGCATGCCACGCGAGGGCCTCGATCAGGGTCTCGGCCTGCGCCGGGATCGCGTCCGAATCGGGGGCGAACGCGGCCCGGCGCGGCGGGGCGGCCCGGGTCGATACCGCGGCCGATCCGGCTCGCCCGGCGTCCCGCGCGTCCCCCTCCCCCGGCTCCGGTCGATCCCCGGCGTCCTCCCGGTCCGCGCCCGATGCCGCGGACCGGAGCGAATCGAAGGCACGGAGGAGGTCCCGCGGGGTCTCGGCCTCGGACAACACCCGGTCCGGGAGGCTCGCGCCCGCCGCCCGCTCGAGGCGCGCGAGGAGCTCCATCCGCGCGAGGCTGTCGAGGCCGAGGTCCCGCGCGAGATCGGTATCGAGATCGACGGGGGGAGCCGGCTCGCCGGAGCGGAGCTCGCCCGCGATGTCGGCGACGAGGGCGACCAGGGCGTCCGGATCCAAGCGGGAGGCGGGGCCGGACGCGGTGCCGGCCTCTTCCCCGCCCCGCCCGGCCCCCTCCTCGCCGTCGGGCGGCGCCGGTGCCGCGGACGTGGCCTCGTCCGCCGTCGCCGGCGGATCCGGCGGAAGGTCGGATTCGGGCCGGGCGGACATCGGCTCCGGTCGCCGCCCCGTCAGCCGCCCTGGCGGAGCCGGCTCGCCGCATCGAGCACCGCGGCGACGATCGACTGGTAGCCGGTGCAGCGGCAAAGGCTCCCCGACAGCGCTTCGCGCACCGCTTCCTCGTCCGGGTCGGGGTTGCGCTCCAGGAACTCGACCGCGGTCATGAGGAAACCGGGGGTGCAGAACCCGCACTGGAGGGCGCCGTGGTCGCTGAACGCCTCCTGGAGGGGATGGAGGATCTCGCCGTCGGCGAGCCCCTCGACGGTCTCGACCCGGTGCCCGTCGACCTGCACCGCGAAGAGGATGCATGAGCGGACGGCCGCTCCGTCGAGACGCACCGTGCAGCAGCCGCAGACCCCGTGCTCGCAGCCGACGTGGGTCCCGGTGAGGCCGAGCGTGTGGCGGAGGAAGTCCGCGAGGGTGAGCCGCGGCTCGACCCGCCCGCTCAACACCTCGCCGTTGACGATCACCTCGACGTCCCGAAGCTCGTTCACCGGTTCACTGCTCCCCTCGGGCTCGTGCCGTTCTCAGGCTCCGCCGTCCCGCGCCCATGCGTCCGCGAGCGCGTCCTCGACCAGCACCTCCACGAGGTGACGGCGGTATCCGGCCGACGCGTGGCCGTCGTCGAGCGGGTCCACCTCGCCGCGGGCCGCCGCCGCCGCGGCCGCGAAGGCCTCTGGACCCGGAGCCTCGCCTTCGAGCACCGCCTCCGCCCGCCGCGCCCGGACCGCGGTGTCGCCGACCCCGAAGAGGCCGATCCGCACCGACCGGCACCCCCCGCCCGCGCCGTCCACCTCGAACCGGCACGCGACCCCCGCGAGGGCGAAGTCGCCGCGGCGGCGGGCGAATTCCCGGAACCCCCAGCGTGCCCCCTCCGGCCAAGGAGGAAGCCGGACTTCGGCGAGCAGGTCCTCCGGCTCGACCGCGGTCTCGAGGATCCCGGTAAAGAAGTCCTCGGCGGCGACCACACGCGGTGGTGCGCCGGCGCGCCGAACCACGAGCCGCGCATCGAGGGCGAGGACGATGCCGCCCCACTCCGCGGCCGGGTCGGCGTGCACGAGGCTGCCCGCGACGGTCCCGCGATTCCGGATCGGCCGGTGCGCGATCCACGGCAGAGCCGCCGCCGCAAGCGGCTGGGATGCGGCGAACCCCGAGTCGTCCTCGAGCTCCGCCTGCCGCACGAGGGCCCCGAGCGCGAAGCCCGCGCCCGCCGAAAACCCGCGCGCGGCAAGGACCCGCACCCGGTTGAGGTCGACAATGACGGCGGGCGTGACCACCCGCATGTTGAGCATGGGGCCGAGGCTCTGGCCGCCCGCGAGGAGCTTCGCGTCGTCCCCGTGCTCGGCGAGGAGCGCGAGCACCTCGTCGACGGTGTCGGGGTCGCGATAGGCGAAGGGGGCGGGCTTCATGCGGGTGCCGCCGCGCGCGCGCCGCCCGGAGCCCGCGCGGGCCTCGCCGCCCGGGCGCGCTCGAAGACCCGCTCCGGGGTGAGGGGCAGCCGGTCGGAGTCCCCCTCCGCATCGCCGAGCGCGTCGGCGACCGCGTTCGCGATCGCGCCGCCGACCCCCGCGATCCCGATCTCACCCGCCCCCTTGACGCCGAGCGGGTTGCGCGGCGACGGCGAACCGCCGAGTTCGCGGTGGACGATCGAGGGCATGTCGGTGGTGCCCGGCAGCAGGTAGTCCATGAACGAGCCTGTGAGGAACTGCCCCGTGTCGTCGTAGCGAAGCTCTTCGAGCAGGGCGCCGCCGAGGCCCTGGGCGACCCCGCCCTCGATCTGCCCCGCGACGATCGCCGGATTGACGACCCGCCCGACATCGTACAGGAGCCAGATCCGCTCCGGGACGACGAGACCGGTCGCGGTGTCGACCCGCACCCGGACCACCGCGACTCCGTGGGCGTAGGCCATCTGCTCGCTGCGGAAGTAGTGCTCCGCCTCGAGCCCGGGCTCCGCCGCGAGCTCGGCGAGGGTGCAGCTCCGGCCCCCCGGCCCCCGGACCACCGCGCCCGGATCCAGGACGAGGTCCCCGACCTCCGCCTCGAGACGCGCCGCGGCCCGCTCGAGGACCCGCGACCTGAGCTCGGTCACCGCCGCGTGCACCGCGTTCCCCGCCATCACCGTCCCGCGGCTCGCGAAGCTCCCGACCCCGTGGGGAATGAGGTCGGTATCGCCGTGCCGCACGGTCACCCCGGCGTGGTCTACCCCGAGCGCATCCCCCGCGATCTGGGCAAGGCAGGTCTCGATCCCCTGCCCGAGGTCGCACGCGCCGGTCGCGACGACGAGCGCCCCGCTCGGTTCGAGGAAGGCGCGCGCGCCCTCGAAGGGCCCGGTCCCCGTCTTCTCGACGAAGCACGCGAGCCCCATCCCGCGGCGGTGCCGCCCGGCGCTGCCGCGGCCCGCCCCGGCCGGATTCGGTCGAAACTCGCTGAACCTCGCCGCCTCCGCGAGGGCATGCGGATAGTCGCCGCTGTCGTAGGAGACCTCCTCCCCGAGAATGGTGGTGCCGCGCGCATAGGGCATCCGCTCGGGCCGGATGAGGTTCCGCATCCGGAGCTCGACCGGCCCCAACCCGGTCACCCGGGCCGCGCGATCGATGAGCCGCTCGCGCGCCGCGTTGCACTCGAACCGGCCCGGGGCGCGGTAGGTGCCGGTCGGGGTCTTGTTGGTGAGCACGCACCGGACCCGGCACCGGTACGCCTCGAGCTCGTAGGGCCCGGGGAGCATGCCTGCGCTCAAACCCGGCACCACCGTCCCGTGGGTGCGGAGGTACGCGCCCATGTCGTTCGTCATCTCCGCCCGGAGCCCGAGGAACCGTCCCTCCGCGTCGAGGGCGAGGGCGAGCTCGTAGCGCTGCTCGCGGGAGTGGTTGATGGCGCTCAGGTGCTCGACCCGATCCTCGATCCACTTGACCGGCCGCCCGAGCCGCAGGGCCGCGCAGGGGACGAGGAAGTCCTCGGGGTAGAACTCGCCGCGGGC
>JAJDXW010000429.1 GCA_022823045.1 Gammaproteobacteria bacterium | reverse complement strand
GCAGTGCTTGGACCCTCTCTCGTACCCTGCGCAGCGTTGCAAACTCCTCGGTCCCGATGGTCTTGCCCATCCTCGAGTCGAATCCGTGCCGTCCATCCGCTCGCCCATATCGAACAACCTTTCTACGGCGCAGGCTCCTAGGAGTCGCTCGCGGACGCGGAACCGGCGGGCGGGCGTTCTCGCGCGGCGAGCCGGATGAGGATCCGGGCGAGGCGCGGGTTGTCCAGGGACCGGGCGACGGATCGCAGCACACTCGCGGCGAACGGCGAAAGGGTGTCTTGCGCCGCGGCGGGCCCCGGTGCGGCCGGATACTCCATCTCCCGGATGACCACCCGGACCTCGCGCAGGCGCGGGAGCTCGGAGCGGAGCGCCTCGCGGACGTCGGGAGCCCGGAACCGCGCCATCGAGGCCCAGGCCGGTGTGTCGGCGGTCAGGGTGAGCGAGGTGGCGGACCGCTTTCCCGCCCGCACGTGCGGAGCGGAGTTCTCGCCGAGGATCCGGTGAACGGCCCGTTCCACCCTTACCAGGGTGCGGGCCTCCTCGGCGAGCGCACCGGACGGTCCCGTCCCCCGGAGCACCGAACCGATCCGGCGGGGCGCGGGGGGTTGATCTCGCGCCGATGGTTTCCACATGGAGGAAAGGTGGTCTCGCAGGTCCTCGGCGGGCGCGGCGGCGGCTGAGGTCTCCCCGGCCCGCGGCCTCTCAGGAGCTCGATAGTACATGGTGGCGAACATCCTGCGCCGAGTGGTCGGGTCGCGCAACGAGCGCATGCTGCGCCGCTATCGCCGGACCGTGGCCGCCGTCAACGAGCTCGAGGCCGGCCTTCAGGGTCGGGAGGACGCGGCGCTCGCGGCAATCACGGAGACCCTGCGCGGCCGGCGGGCGGCCGGGGAGCCGGTCGACGCCCTGATCCCGGAGGCATTCGCGGTCGTGCGCGAGGCGGGGCGGCGCGCGCTCGAAATGCGCCACTTCGACGTGCAGCTCATCGGCGGCCTGGTGCTCCACGAGGGGCGTATCGCGGAGATGCGGACCGGGGAGGGGAAGACCCTCGTGGCGACGCTCTCCGCCTACCTCAACGCCCTCGGCGGGGACAGCGTCCACATCGTCACCGTCAACGACTACCTCGCGCGGCGCGACGCCGACTGGATGGGCCAGATCTACCGGCTCCTCGGCATGACGGTGGGAGTCGTGGTGCCGGGACAGACCCCGGCCGAGAAGCGCGAGGCGTACCAGGCCGACATCGTCTACGGGACCAACAACGAGTTCGGCTTCGACTACCTGCGCGACAACATGGCCTTCTCGCTGGTCGAGAAGGCGCAGCCGCGCCTCGTCTATGCCATCGTCGACGAGGTCGATTCGATCCTCATCGACGAGGCCCGCACGCCGCTCATCATCTCGGGCCCGTCGGAGGAGAGCTCGGAGCTTTACTTGCGCATCAACCGGCTGATCCCGAAGCTGGAACGCCAGGAGCGCGAGCCCGCCGACGAGGAGGACCACGTCCCCGGAGACTACTTCGTGGACGAGAAGACGCGGCAGGCGCACCTCACCGAGACCGGTTACCGACGCGTCGAGGAGCTGCTTGGCGAGGAAGGTCTCCTCGGCCGCGACGAATCGCTCTACGACACCGGCAACGTGATGCTCCTCCATCACTTCGACGCGGCCCTCCGCGCCCACTCCCTCTACCACCGCGACGTGCACTACCTGGTGCGGGGCGGCGAGGTGATCATCGTCGACGAGTTCACCGGCCGGACCATGGCCGGACGGCGCTGGTCGGACGGCCTGCACCAGGCGGTGGAGGCGAAGGAGGGGGTCACGATCCGGCAGGAGAACCAGACCCTCGCGTCAATCACCTTCCAGAACTACTTCCGGCTCTACGACAAGCTCGCGGGGATGACCGGCACGGCGGACACCGAGGCGGCCGAGTTCCAGCAGATCTACGGGCTCGAGGTGGCCGTGATCCCGACCCACCTCCCGATGGTCCGCGACGATCGGGCCGATCTCGTCTATCTCAAGCAGGAGGAGAAGTTCCAGGCCATCGTCGACGAGATCGGCGAGTGCCGGGAGCGGGGCCAGCCGGTGCTCGTCGGCACCGCGTCCATCGAGACCTCGGAGTTCCTCTCTTCCCGGCTGCGGCGCGAGGACGTCCCCCACCAGGTGCTCAACGCCAAGCATCACGAGAGCGAGGCGCAGATCATCGCGCAGGCCGGAAAGCCCGGCACGGTGACGATCGCGACCAACATGGCGGGTCGCGGCACGGACATCGTGCTCGGCGGCAACTGGCGGGTGGAGTTCGGCGAGGACGCGGACGAGGACGTCCGCGCCGCGTGGCAGGAGCGCCACGACGCGGTCGTGGGGGCGGGAGGACTCCACATCGTCGGCACCGAGCGCCACGAGTCGCGGCGCATCGACAACCAGCTCCGGGGCCGGTCGGGGCGCCAGGGGGACCCGGGCTCGAGCCGGTTCTTCCTGTCGCTCGAGGACGATCTGATGCGCATCTTCGCCGCCGAGCGCGTGTCCGGGCTCATGCAGAGGCTCGGGGTGGAGGAAGGAGAGGCGATCGAGCACCGCTGGGTGACGAAGGCGATCGAGAACGCCCAACGCAAGGTCGAGGGGCGCAACTTCGACATCCGCAAGCAGCTTCTCGAGTACGACGACGTGGCGAACGACCAGCGGCGCGAGATCTACGCGCTGCGCGACGAGCTCATGTCGACCGAGGACGTGTCGGAGATGTACCAGGCGGTGCGCACCGACGTCGTGAACGGCACGATCGACGCCTTCATTCCCCCCGAGAGTCTCGACGAGCTCTGGGACGTGCCGGGCCTCACGCAGGAGCTCGCCGCCGAGTTCGGCCTCACTCTCGACCTCCAGGGCTGGCTCGACGCCGACGACGAGCTCCACGAGGAGCCGTTGCGCGAGCGCATCCTCGACGCCTTCGCGGCCGCCCACTTCGAGAAGGAGAAGGTGGTCGGGGCGGAGACCATGCGGGCGATCGAGAAGGCGGTGATGCTGCAGGTGCTGGACGTCATCTGGAAGGAGCACCTCGCCGCGATGGACTACCTCCGCCAGGGGATCCATCTTCGCGGATACGCCCAGAAGAACCCCAAGCAGGAGTACAAGCGCGAGTCATTCGAGATGTTCCGCGCCCTGCTGGAGCGGTTCAAGACCGAGGTGGTCCGGCTCCTTTCCCGGGGGGAGATCCGGCCCGGAGAGGAACCGGAGGCCCCCGCCGCGCCGCCGCCCCCCGCACCCGTCCAGGTCGAGTACTCCCACGCCGAGGTGAGCGCGCTTGCGCTCGAGGCGGAGATGGCCGCGGCGACCGGTTGGGAGGCGGGGGGGGAGGCGATACCTGGCCCCGAGCCGGCGGAAGGGCCGGCCGCCCAGCCCTTCGTGCGCTCGGGAAGGAAGGTCGGCCGCAACGAGCCCTGTCCCTGCGGTTCGGGCAAGAAGTACAAGCACTGCCACGGGCGCCTGCACTAGGCCGTCGCGCGATCCGTCTCCGGCGCGGCGAGGCGCCGCGCGACCCAACGATGGAAGTGATGGACCGGCGGGTCGAGGACCGGCGCGAACACCCCACCGTCGAACGCGGGCGAGCGCCGGCCGCGCTGCATACCTTCCACCACCCCCACGTCTTCTCCGAGGATCGAGGCCCATCGCTCGCGGATGGCGGACCGGGCGGACTCGAAGCCGGCGTCCTCGGCCGCCTCGTCGACGAAGTAGCTCCGCCAGCGTTCGATGGTGCGGTCCGGGGCCACCGGTTCCAGCACCATCGACCAGAAATGGTCCCCGTGGCCGGAGACGAACGCATTCGGATAGAGGCACGGGTACTCCCCCGTCCGGGCCGGCCACGCCTCGATCCGGGGCAGGGCGGGGCTCTCGTGGGGGACCGTGTCGTACGCGGTGGAACCCTGCCCCGCGAACCGCGGGCTGTCGAGGAAGCAGTAGTGGTCCTCGAGGGGAGACTGTCGGTTGAGGGCGGGGTGGACCCACGGAAGGTGCGACGCATCGAGGTTGTTCTCGACCGCGAGCTTCCAGTTCGCCTTGACGTCGAAGCGGAACTCGCCGTGGGTGGCGGCGGGCTGGAGGCGCCCTTCGTAGCCCGGTCCTCCGAAACCCTCGAATCGCTCCGCGAGGGGCCGGATCCAGGTCTCGAACGGCTCCGCGTCGCCGGTGAGGTTGACGAACACGAGGTCCAGCCACATCCCGCTTCGCACCGCCCGGAGCCCGTGCCGGGCGCGATCGAAGCCGTCCGCTTCGTGGACCCCGAAGCCCCCGATGTTGGGGGTGCCGATCAGCCGTCCCTCGAGGTCGTAGGTCCAGGCGTGGTACGGGCACCGGATCCCGCCCTTCACCCGGCCGGGCTCCCAGACGAGCTCGTTGCCGCGATGCGAGCAGACGTTGTGGAACACGCGCACCGTGCCGCTCGCCGTGCGGACCATGAGGAGGGGCACGCCGAGGAGGTGAACGGGGCGGAGGTCGCCCGGCCGCGGCACGTCCGCCGCGTGACCGAGGCAGGCCCACGAGGGCGCGTAGATCCGTTCGAGCTCGAGCCGGAAGAATTCGGAGCTCGTGTAGGCGCGGTTGGGAAGCCCGGCCGCCTCGGCGACGGGGCGTTCGACCGCGGCGGCGAGCTCGGGGATGGCAAGGTTCGCGGTCATCGACGGTCCTCCGGGTCACGGCGCCCGGCCGTGAGAAAATGGGGTCGGAGCGGGTTTTCCGGCGCGGTGACGCGTGCCGGCCGAGACATGGGAAAACCCGCTCTGGTCCCATTTTCCAGTCAGGAATCGAGATGGTAAACGGAGATTGGGCCCGGAATGGCTGATCGCGTGTCCTACGGCCGGGAGTCCGAGCCGATCCATGTCGCGGTGGGCGTCCTTCGCCGGCCCGACGGGAGGGTGTTCGCGGCCGAGCGCCTGCCCGGACGCCATCTCGCGGGCCAGTGGGAGTTCCCCGGGGGCAAGCTCGAGCCGGGCGAGAACGCGCGCGCCGCCCTCGGACGCGAGCTCCGGGAGGAGGTGGGGGTCGAAGTGGTCGACGCCCGTCCGCTCATCCGGTTTCCCTGCGAGTACCCGGACCGCCGGGTGCGGCTCGAGGTGTTCGAGGTCTCCGAATGGCGCGGCCGGCCGCACGGCCGGGAGGGTCAGGCCATCGACTGGGTGGAGCCGCGGGATCTGCGGCACCTCGATCTCGTCGCCGGAGCGGTCCCCATCGTCGCCGCCATCGAGCTCCCGTCCCTCTATCTCATCACCCCGGAGCCGACGGAGCCCGATTTCGAGGCGACGCTGCGCGCCCGGATCGAGGCGGGAGCCCGGCTCGTGCAACTCCGTGCGAAGACGATGCCGGCGGACGCGCTCGTCCCGCTCGCCCGCCGGGCGGCGGCGCACGCCGAGCGGCACGGGGCGCGGGTGTTCCTGAACGCGGACCCGGGGACGGCACGCGCCGCCGGGGCCCACGGGGCGCACCTTTCAAGCCGGGCGCTCGCGCGCCTCGCCGAACGCCCGGCGGATCGGCCGGCGTGGCCCGGGTTCGGGCTCGCCGC
>JAJDXW010000076.1 GCA_022823045.1 Gammaproteobacteria bacterium | reverse complement strand
TCGAACTCCACGTACAGCAGGGTGCCCGCGAAGATGCCGAGCATGATCGACGGGCCGTAGGAGAGGTTGAGACGCCGCATCACCCCGAAGATCAGGGTGAAGCCGATTGCGAGCAGCGAATAGGACGAGCCGACGAAGATGCCGTCGAGGGTGTTCTGGACGAAGTCGACGATCATCGGTCGACCTTCATGGGTCCGCCGCCCCCGGAGACAGGAGCGCTCCTCCGGTCAGACCTCCGCCCCGAGATAGGCCCGCTTGATTACCTCCTCCTCCTCCATCTCGCCCGGGATGCCGTCGAAGACGACGAGGCCCTGCTCGATGAGGTAGAAGTGGTGGGCGACCTGGAGGGCCATGTGCGCGTTCTGCTCGACCAGGAAGATGGTGGTCCCGTCCTCGTTCAGCTCGCGGATGATCCGGAAGATGTCCTCGACGATGAGGGGAGCGAGGCCGAGGGATGGCTCGTCCATGAGGAGGAGCTTCGGCCGGGCCATGAGGGCGCGGGAGATGGCGAGCATCTGCTGCTCGCCGCCCGAAAGGGTGCCGGCATTCTGGGTCGAACGCTCCTCCAGCACGGGAAAGCGCGCGAACATCGCCTTCACGTCGCGGTCGACGTCGGTGGCATCGTTGCGGGAGAACGCGCCCGCGCGCAGGTTCTCCTCCACCGTCATGTCCGGAAACACGAGCCGGTTCTCCGGCACGAGGGCAATTCCCTGCTCGACGATGTGGCGGGGGGCGCGGCCGCCGATCTCGCTTCCCCGGAGGGTGATGGAGCCCCGCCGGGGCTTGAGGATCCCGGCGATGGTCATCATCAGGGTGGTCTTGCCGGCCCCGTTAGGCCCGAGGAGGCAGGTGATTTCGCCGTCCGCGGCGGAGAGGTTCACCCCCTTGAGCGCCTCGATGTTCCCGTAGGCGGTGGCGATGTCGTTCACGTGGAGGAGAGTCTCGCTCACGAGGGCTCTCCATCCGCGGATCGCGCTCCTCCGCCGCCCGTCTCGCCCTGCTCGCCCGACTCCTCCGAGCGGCCGAGGTAGGCCTCCTGCACGGCCTGGTTCTGCTGGATCTCGGCCGGCGACCCCTCGGCGATCTTGCGCCCGAAGTTGAGGGCCGCGATCCGGTGGGTTATCCCCATCACGAGCTCCATGACGTGCTCGACGAGGAGGATGGTGATCCCCTGCTGCTCGTTGAGCCACCGCAGCCGCTCGTCGAGCTGCCGCACCTCCTCGAGATTCATGCCCGCGGCCGGCTCGTCGAGGAGGAGGAGCCTGGGCCGGGCCGCTAGGGCGCGCGCGAGCTCCAGGCGGCGCTGCTCCCCGAACGCGAGGCGGCCCGCGAGCTCGTCTCTCTTGTCGCCGAGCCCGGAGAACTCGAGCTGCTCCTCGACCGACGCCCGTTGACGCCGGTCCCCGGAGAGCCAGCGCGCGAAGAAGCCTTCCGACCGGACCGATTCGCGGCCGTTCTGGGCCACCCACAGGTTCTGCCAGACGGTGAGCTCGGAGAAGAGCCGGATGTTCTGGAAGGTCCGGGCGATGCCGTTGGCGAGGGCGATGTGCGGCTGGGTGTTCGTGATCTCCGTCCCCTCGAACGAGATGCTCCCCGCGGTGACGGGAAACACCCCGCAAATGAGGTTCACGGTGGTGCTCTTGCCGGAGCCGTTGGGTCCGATGAGGCCGAAGATCTGGCCCTTCTCCACCGTGATGTCCAGCTCGTCGACGGCCCTCACGCCCCCGAAGTGCTTCGAAAGGCCCTGGAGCTCAAGCACGTTCCCGCTCCGTCCGGAACAGCCGCCCGAGTGCCCGGCTGACCCGCGCGTCGATGAACCCCGCGGGTCGGAGGTTCATCGCGAGCACGATGAACGCGCCGAAGAGAATGTTCCGCAGATCGCCGAGGAAACGCAGGCCCTCGACCAGCACCCCCTGGATGAACAGCACCGCGAGCAGGGTGCCGACCACCGATCGCAGCCCCCCGAGGATCGGGTACGCGATGGCGAAGGTCGCGAGCAGGACGCCGAAGTTGAGGTGCTCGATGTGGGTGGTGTAGTGCGCGTAGATGCTGCCGCCGAGACCGGCGATGAACCCGCCGATCGTGAACGCGGTCACCTTGACCGCAGTCAGGTTGATGCCGACCGACTGGGCGGCGAGCTCGTCCTCGCCGACCGCGCGCAGGACCGATCCGATCCGGGAACGGTCCATCCACCAGAGGGCGAGCATGATGAGCACGACCCAGACCCACACGAAGATCGCGACATCGAGGGTCGTCCATCCATTCTCCGGGAAGAACCGGATCTGCCGGAACCCCTCGCCCCCGAGCGGCCCGATCTGGAACCCGCCGCGGCTGATCTGGTAGTCGAAGTTGAACCAGAAGAGGCGGACGAACTCCCCGAACGCGAGGGTTGCGACGGTGAACATGAGCCCCTTGACCCGCAGGGCCGGGAATCCGACCACGCAGGCGAGTGCGCCGGCAACGAGACCTCCGGCGAGCATGCCGGGGATGATGTGCCACTCGGCGAGCACCGTCAGCATCCCCGCGATGTAGGCGCCGATGGCGCAGAACCCGGCCTGGGCCATCGTCACCTGGCCGGTCAGCAGGATCACGTAGGCGGAGAGCCCGATGATCGTGTGGACTCCCAGGATCTGAACGAGGCCCCAGATGAAGTCCATGCCTAGCGCTCCAACCGGAGAAATGAAGGGGAGAGCCCGGGGCGCCCGGCCGGGCGCGAGGTCCCGTGCGCCCGCGGCCGGCGCGGGGCCGGGCCGGGCGGTGTTCCGAGTCGGTGGCTACTCATGCCTTGACGCGGTTCCGAAGATGCCGCCGGGGCGGAACGCGAGGAAGGCGAAGAGGAGCAGCATGACGTACATGTCGCGCTCGGTCACGCTGCGGATGAGCTGGAACGTGTTCTCGAACGCTCCGATCAGCAGCCCGCCGACGATCGCGCCGGGGATGCTGCCGAGCCCTCCGATGACGGCGGCGATGAGGCCCTTCACGGTGACCGGCACCGTCAGCAGCGGCGACAGGATGCCCACCGAGGCGCCGATCATGGCTCCCGCGATTCCTCCGATGACCCCGGCGATGACGAACGTCGTCGAGTTGGTCCCCTGCACGCTCATGCCGCAGAGCTGGGCCGCGACCGGCTGCTGGGCGACCGCCCGGGTCGCCATCCCGAGCTTGGTTCGGTAGATCACGTAGAGCAGGAACGCGGTTGCGAGCACGCAAAGACCGAAGACGAACATGAGGTCGCCCCGCATCCCGAAGTCGCCCCATTCGAGCATGACGTCGTCGAATAGGGCGGGGTAGCTCTGCGGCATGCCCTCCGTCGCGTGGACGATGAGCTCCTCGAGGAACAGCAGCATCCCGACCGTCGCGAGCAGCGACGCGAGGGGCGCCCCGGACGGGATGTACCGGAAGTTGCAGATGTAGACAAGATACCCGAAGCCACCGGCCGCGATCGCGGAGATGCAGTAGGCGATCGGGGCGGGGAGGGGGATCTGTGTGCCGACGCCCCAACTGAAGTAGGCGCCGGCGAGCGCGGTTGCCGCGTAGGCGAGGTTGAGCTTGTCCATCACCCCGAAGATCAGGGTGAAGCCGATGCCGATGATCGCGTAGGTGGCTCCGTAGAGGATGCCGTCAACGATCGTCTGGAAGTAGTCGAGCAGCGTCCAACCGAAGATCTCGAATTCCACGGCTCTTCCCCCGAATAGCAGGGCCGCCCGGAGCCCGGGGCAGCGGACCGGACCCGATCAGGTCGGGCCCGGTCCGCTCTCCGGAAGGATGCGTCAGCTCGCGCCCGGGTCGTGCAGCACGGCCCACTCGCCGTCTTGCGCGTGGACGTAGAGGTAGGGCTTCGTCGCCTCGCCGTCCGATTCGCGGATGATCGTCCCGAGGAGACCTCCGGTCGTCTCGAGCTTCGCGAGGCCGTCGCGGACCTTGCGGCGGTCCTCCTGGACCGTCTCAGGCTTGCCCATGACGCCCTCGGACTCCATGACTTCCTTCAGCACGTAGACGATCTCCCACGCCGCGGCGCTGTGCAGATCGGCGTGGCCACCCTTCTCGTTGGTGAGCTTCGCGACCATCTTGGCCTGGTCGGTCACCGGGGCGAAGCTGCTCGGGATGATGACCCCTTCGGCCGCATTCGAGCATCCCTGCAGGGTCTCCATGCTGGAGGAGCTGGTGAGGCCGATGATGAGCTCCGGCTTCACCCGCTGGCGCTTCATCTCCTTGAGGATCCCGCAAAGGGTGAACGGGTGCGACGAGATCGCGACGATGTCCGCCTTTGCCTTCTTCATCGCCCGGACTTGCTGGGTGAAGTTGGTGTCCGCAAGGAGCCACTTGGAGAATCCGACCACCTCGAACCCCGCTTCCTGGGCCCGCGTGTCCATCACCGAGTACCAGGTGAACCGCGAGTGGGCGAAGTCCTCCTCGACCCCGCCGTACACCGTCTTGAGGTCGGGGTGGTTTTCCTTCGCCCAGAGGAACAGGGTGCGGTACATCTCGTTCTCGTTGGGCACGTTCCGGAACGCCCACTCGGAGATCTTCGCCAGGCCGCCCTTGATCGCGGTGTCGGTGAAGACCGGGAGCTGGAGCCCCGAATCGCCGGCGTCGTCCACGTGCCGCTGGAGCACGCCGAACAGAGGCTCGGCCACGTTCGAGCAGGTCGGACCGACCGCGACCATCGCCTCGGAGCTCGCGATGCGACGCAGCACGGAGATCCCTTCCTCCGCGTTGCAGCGGTCGTCGTCGAAGGACATCTCCATCATGGCCATGGTGCCGTCGCCGAGCTTCACGCCGCCATCGGCGTTGATCTTCTCGACCGCCGCCTGCATGACCGCCTCGGTGTTGATGCCGAACGAGCGAAGGACGCCGGACTTGACGCCGAAGCCCGCGATCTTGGCCGTTCGCTCGGCCGCCGCGGGGGTGGCGAATGTTCCCACCAGCGCAGCCACCGCCACGGCCGACAGGAGACTCAGAGTCTGCTTCTTCATGTGTGTTTCTCCCTATCCTGATCCTGAACTGGATGCTCGACGCACCGCCCCCGATCGAGCCGGGATCGGCCGCGGTTCGCCGACGGGCACGCCGACCCTATACCCATACGAACGGCCCGGTCAAATTCAAGCCGATCCGGGGGCTGCGTCGGGGGCCGCCTTGCGCCTCGTCACCGTGGGAGGTAGCGCGGCAGGACCCTCCAGCCGTTCCCGGCGACCCGCGTTCGCACGAGGCCTTCGATCTCCGCGTCGGTGTGCCCCGCCTCGGCCAGCACCTCGGCGGTATGCGCGCCCGGGAAGGGAGCGGGAGGCAGGTGCCGCACCGGCGACGCGTCGGGCCGAATCCAGGTCGGCATCGGCAAGGTGGTGGTGTGGCCCGAAGGGTGCGGGCCGCGGAAGAGGGTGAGCGAGCCGCTGCTCATCCAGTTGGATCGGTGCTCGGTGCTCTCCACCGTCCGGTCGGCGCGGATCTCCGCGAGGGTGCGAAGCGGCGCGGCCCCCGCGCCGGGCAGCCCCGCGAGCCGCTCCTGGATCTCCCCGATCCGCAGCGTGCGCAACGCGCCCGCGATCGACTCGGCCGAGGCGTCGGCCGCGCCGACCGCGAGCGCAAGCCGCTCGCCGTCCCCGGGGCGGCAGCCGACGAAGGCCCATCCGTCCGCCGTCTCGTGGATCCGCTGCTCCGGACCGTCACCCGTCGCCTGCTGGCCGGACGGCTCGGCACCCGGACCCCCGCCATTCCACGCCACCATGTACGGGAACTGGACGAGCTGCGCGGCCATCGCGAGCGAGGTGCGCACGTAGCTCCCCCCCTTGCCGAGGGCCCGCGCGAGGAGGGCCTGCGAGATCCCGGCCGCCGACGAGAAGCCGGTGATGTAGTCGACGCACGAGGCAATGGCGTGCAGCGCGGGCTCCTCGGGGCCGCCGCCGTAGCGGGCCATGATCCCGGTCGCGGCCTGGAGCACCGGGTCGAAGGAGGGGTCGTCGTCGTAGGGCCCGGGCCGGGTTCCCGTCCAGGCACCGATCTGGCACGAGACGATGTCGGGGTTGATCGCGGCGAGCTGGTCGTGGGCGATCCCGAGCGAACGGGCCGAACGGTCGAGGAAGTTGTGCAGGACCACGTCCGCTCCCTCGACGAGCCGCGCGAGGGCGGCCCGGCCGGCTTCGGACTTGAGGTCGAGGACGAGGGCACGCTTCCCCTGGTTGACGTCGACTCCGAACCACATGGTAGCGAAGGGCCCCGCCTGGGGGGCCGGAGGGTCGATTCGGATGACGTCCGCCCCGTGCTCGGCAAGGGTCCGCCCCGCGGCCGGGCCGGCGACGATGTTCGAGAAGTCGAGCACCCGCACCCCCTCGAGGAGCCCGCCGGCCCCCTCGTCCGCCCCGTTGCCGGCCGCCGCCGCGGGCCGGTCCACGGGAGGGGCGAGCCACTCGAACGCGCCCCCGGCGGCGGCCCCCGCCCGGAGCGCCGGCGAACGGACGGCGTCGTTCTCGATGGAGAGGAAGCGCCCCGGCTGCCGGACCGGACCGCGCTCCGGATCCTCGAGGTCGGTCGTCACCCCGGCGGCCCGGAGGTTCGGGTCGGCGAGCCACTCCGCGCTCGTCTGGACCATCGACACGGGGACGTTCGCGGCCCGCATCATCGCCTCCCACTCCTTGGCGGGGCGGGTCTTCGCGGCGGCGCCGATGAGCTCGATGAGGCGCTTGCGCCACGCCGGGGTCAGGCTCGCCGCCTTGTTGACGTTGTTGCCCGCGTCGTGCTCGACGTACGGCGTCTCGCTCACCATCCCCTCGGCGATGACCTGGTCGTACACCCCGAGCACCTGGAGGAAGGCGCGGTTCTGGTAGACGTGGTCGGGGGCGCAGACGAAGAGGATCCGGCCGTCCGCGCACTCGTAGAAGTTGATCGTGGGGTTGGCGTGGCCCCCGACGTACTTCGCCACTTGTGCGACGTGCTCCTCGGTCAGGTGGCCGCGAAGGTCGCGGAGGGCGGGGAAGACGAGGTCCAGCACCGCGTTGTCAATCGTCGGGAAGTTGTAGCGCGAGGGCTGCCCCTCGATCCTGCAGGTGAGGAGGGCCATCGCGGCCATCACGCAGTCGGCGAGCGGCACCTCGATGTGCTGGCCGCGCCCGGTGCGCTGCCGGTGGTAGAGCCCGAGGGAGGCGGCGAGGCTTCCGAGCACCCCGCCATAGGCCGAGGCCATGGGGACCGCCGAGTAGACGGGCGCGCCGAGGAGGGCGCCGAGCACGCTGATGTTGGTGTAGACCCCGACCGACGCGTCGATGACCCCTTCCCAGGCGGGGACGCTGCGCAGCGGATCGCCCTCCGCGAAACCGGGCAAGGAGATGTGGATGAGCCCCCGGCGCCCGCCGTCGAGCGCGGCGTAGTCGAGCCCCAGGGCGGCCGCGGCGCCCGGGCGCATGTTCTCCAGCACCACGTCGGCTTCGGCGGCACGATCGCGGCAGGCACGGCGCGCCGCCTCGTCCTTGAGGTCGATCTCGACGAGGCGCTTGCCGCGGTCGAGCAGGGGGTCGACGGCGTGAGCCTCGCGGCCCGGCCGCACGATCTCGACCACGTCCGCCCCCTGGTCGGCGAGCAGCATCGCGGCGACCCGGCCCGGCCAACGAGTGCCGAGATTGAGCACCCGCACCGATGCGAGCGGCGCGGCCCGTTCCTGTCCAGGAGCTGTCATGTCCCTCCTCCCGAGGCCGGTCCCGCTGCTGCCCGCGTCAGCGCGCGCGCGGCACCGTCACCCCGATGAGGGTGTCCCGGGTGACGAGCTTCGCAAGCTCCTCCTCGCGCATCCCGTCCGTCCCCGCCGGCCTCATCGGAAGCACCATGTAGCGCATGTCGGCGGTGCTGTCGTGGACCCGGATGTCCACGTCCGTCGCGATCTCGGTCCCGAATTCGGCCAGCACCGCGCGCGGCTCGCGCACCGCCCGGCTCCGGTAGCTCCGGGACTTGTACCAATCGGGGGGAATGCCGAGGAGGAACCGTGGATAGCACGAGCACAGGGTGCACACGACGAGGTTGTGGGTGTCGGGGGAGTTCTCCATCACCAGGATCGGGATGGGTCCGATATCCATGCCGAGGTCGGCTGCGGCCGCCTTCGAATCGGCGACGAGCCGTTCGCGGAAACCGTCGTCGGTCCAGGCCCGGGCCACGAGCTCGGCGCCTCGGGCCGGGTCGAGGGTGTCCATGTGCTCGATCTGGGCCCGCATTTCGTCGGCGGAGAAGATCCCCTTCTCGACGAGGAGGCTCGTCACCGCCATCTGCATGAGCTGATGGCGGGAGAGGG
Source organism: Gammaproteobacteria bacterium (assembly GCA_022823045.1). Classification (GTDB taxonomy): domain Bacteria; phylum Pseudomonadota; class Gammaproteobacteria; order HK1; family HK1; genus JAJDXW01. The sequence goes on along the minus strand of JAJDXW010000076.1, from coordinate 6,168 downwards.
GAGCGTCCTCGAGATCGGGCTGGGGAGGGTGGTGGTGAGTCGGGTCCGCGTCGTAGCCGCCTTGGGTGTGGCCGTGGTCGTGTCCGCCCGCGTGTTCATGGTCGCTCATTTCGTTTCTCCCGGCTCCGGCGCGAGCCAGTGCTCGTAGATCTCGATCTCGACGCGATCCCGTTCGCTTCCCGCGTAGTCCGGCCAGAGCACGCGGCTCGCGAAGCTGACCCGATACAGCACCTGGTGCTCCGCATCCCGGTTTCCGTATGCGAGTTGCTCGGGATTGCGAAACCGACCGCAGATCCGCTCGACCTCGCCGTTCTTCCCGCGGCAATACCACGGGGTGCGTACGTGGCCGGGCGGAAAGCGGCGAAGTACCCGTACACGGTCGCCCGGTGCGAATCTGGCTTGCATGCTTGACCCTTCTCCCGTTACGGATACCGAATCGCCGCCATTCCCGCTCTCGCCCGTTCCGGTACCGTTCCCCGTACCCTCGACGCGTACGGATCGAGCGCCCGCGGACGCGTACTCCGGTCGGTCGATCCGTCCATGGGTCCGGTCAATGGAATGCGCACCTCTTCGGCAGGCCGTCGACGCGGCACGGCCACGGCGGAGAACAAGGCGACGGGATGTCCGGCACTTGGTCCATTCATGGCAATTCGTGCCGGGTACCGGCCTCGATCTCCGCCATGCGCGCGCCGAGCTCGCTGACCCCGATGATCTTCTTTTCGAGCAGGATGTTGGTCATGGACGCCATCCATCGCTCGTAGTAGCCGTAGCGGTCGTAGGCATCGGCACCCAGTTCTTCGATACCGCGACGAAGCTCATCCACGAAAAGCAGCTTGTTCTTTCCAAGAAGGACCATGAGAGCGTCCACTCTTTTCTCCCACGGAGCCTTGCCGTGATCTTCCCGATCGACGAGGCCGGCCTCGAGTCCCCCCATGTCGTGGTGTCTTCTTTCGTTCATGATGGAGCCCTCCCGGCTCCATTTTGCGCGACTCCGCGAGCCGCGTCCATGCCAGGCCGGCCCTCGGTTGGCGCTACGCGCAAGGGGCTCTCCCCCCGGACTCCTCGAGGGGCCCCGATCTCCACGGATGAGTCAAGTTTGCAAGGCGGTTCCTGGACGAGCCGCACGAGGCTGCTGCCGGTGCAGCGCGCCGGGGGTTGCAGAACCGTCGGATGCCTGCGAACACGTCTCGTCGGTCCGGGGCGCAGCCTCGCTGGAACCATCCGGCATGCACGCCGGACGGCCGCGTTCGGGGTCGTCGTCGAGTGCGCCCGGGCGTGGCGCACCCGACAAGCCGCTCAGGTCGAAATCAACCCGAAGAGTGGATCTGATACATCGGGATCGACTTGAATGCCGCCATCTCGATCCCGCGCTCGGAGAGAATCTCCTGCACCCACTTCGGCGAACGTCCGATGCCGGTCCAGGTCTCTTCGGGATTTTGCGGGTTTCGATACTTTGCCGGCATCTTCCGGCGGCGCCGGCCGGCCGGAGCGGCCGTCCCGAGCTCGGGAAAGATGTCGCCCATCTTGTAACCTTCCGCGGTTACCCGACGTTCGAGCTCGGCCCGAAGGTCCTGGCGTCTGCGCTTTTCCCGTGAAGCCATTTCGGTCTGAACTTGTCCTACCAACTCGCTCAGTTGATCGACGTTGAGTCCTTTGAGGTCAATTTGGTCCACTTCGCGTGCTCCTGTCAATAAGTGGCGCGGATCTCTCAGCCTGCCGATTCGAGCCCGGAACGAGCGAGAGAGGGAGGGCTCATTCCCGAATCGCCGGTGCCAAGCAGATGGTTTCGTTCAGGCGCGGAGATTCTGTCAAACGTCGGAAGGGAAGTCTACCCCGGATTCCATTGGTTGAAGATTCTTCGGTGCGCAGGAGCGCGGCACCGCGTGTCAATCGGCCATTCCCACGAAGCTTTCCGGCTTGCTCGCCGCGCGCATGCCATCTCTCTTTGCTCCGGACGGCGCAGCACCGATTACTCCCGCCCGGTCACGAGCTCCAGCACGTCACGGTCCGCGACACGGTAGTCGCGGCCGACCTGGCGGCCGTTCGTGGATTCGTTTCTCCACAGACGGCCGAACTTGAGGCTGTCCGCAATCTCCTTGTGGACCATGCGCGCCACATCCTGCACGGTATCTCCCCGACGTACGGTGAAGGGCTGGTCGTAGTCGGGGGGCCGCCCCGGAGCCTTGGTGTAGACCCGCACCACCTCGAGCGCTTCGAACAGCCATCTCGCGAGGGCCTCGAGGCCGGTCCCCGTCCGCGCCGAGACGGTCATCGACGGAAACCGGATTTCCAGCAGCTCCTGGAGGATCTCGAGCTCCTCCTCCGCGTTCGGAACCTCGTCGGCCCGGGCCGCAACCAGCGCGGCGGGGAGGCGGATGGCGAACGGGTCCTCGATCTCGTCCGTCTCCTCCTCCTCCTCGTGCGTACGATCCCAATCGGGCACGAGGGTGATTCGGCGGTTCGCGAGCGCGGCCAGCATCCCGGTCAACTGGTCGAGGCAATCGGGGGTGCCGACGTCGACCACGACGAGGGCCGCATCGGCCGGTTGCAGCGCGTTCACGATCCACGTCACCTGGTACTGCTCCGTGATCGGCGGCAGGTCCACGATCTGCAGGTTCACGTCCTCGTACGGAATCATTCCCGGCTGGGGGAACTGCGTCGTGAACGGATACGGGCCGGCCTCCGCCCCGGAGCGGGTCAAACGGTCGTGCAGGGTGGACTTGCCCGTGTTGGGCGGGCCGAGCAGGGCGATCTGGGCCGCGCCCTCCGGGCGCACCACGTGGCTCGGCCCGGAGCGGGCGCCGCCCTTGCGGCCCGCGGCGAGCTCTTCGGTGAGCTGCTTGATCCGCGTCTTGATGTCGGCCTGAAGGTGCTCGGTCCCCTTGTGCTTGGGGATGGTCCGAAGCATCTCGCGCAGCCGTTCGAGGCGCTCCTTCGGCTCGCTCGCCTGGCGGAACGCGGCTTCGGCGGCCTTGTAGTCCGGGCTCAGGTTGGCGGGCATCGGTGCTTGGCTGGCAAACCGGAGGTGACCGGGCCGGAAAGATTCGCGCATCCGCCGCCCGAGGTCAAAGCCTGGTCGCGTTCGTTTACCATCGGCGGGCGGGGCGGGCCGCGCCCGGAGGTCGGGCGGGGCGGGCGGGCGCCGGCAAGGAGGTGAGCTCGATGCGGTACTCGGCGATCGAGATGATCGAGAAGCTGGTCGGGTTTCCGACCGTGTCGCGGGACTCGAACCTGGATCTCGTCGAGTTCGTGCGGGAGTATCTCGCGGAGCACGGGGTCGAGAGCCACGTGGTGCCGAACCCGGAGGGCACCAAGGCGAACCTCTACGCGACGGTCGGGCCGGCGGTGGAGGGCGGGGTGGTGCTCTCCGGCCATACGGACGTCGTCCCGGTGGACGGTCAGCCGTGGGACACCGATCCGTTCACGGTGACCGAGCGGGACGGGCGCCTCCATGGCCGCGGCACCTGCGACATGAAGAGCTTCAGCGCCTGCGGGCTCGCCCTCGTGCCGGAGATGCTGGCGGCCGGTCTCAAGCGCCCCATCCACTTCGCCCTCTCCTACGACGAGGAGGTCGGCTGCCAGGGCGCTCCGTCGATGATCGCCGAGCTGGTCGAGCGTCTGCCCGCGCCGCGCGCGGTCATCGTCGGTGAGCCGTCGGACATGCGCCTCGTCAACGCGCACAAGGGAATCAGCGGCTTCGAGACGGTGGTGACCGGCTGCGAAGCGCACTCGAGCCAGACCCACCGCGGAGTGAGCGCGGTGATGAACGCGGCCCGGCTCATCCACTTCATCGACGAAATGGCCCGCGAGTGCGCGAGCCACCCGCGGCCGGAGTCCGGCTTCGTGCCCCCCTACACCACGATCCACGTGGGGATGGTCAAGGGGGGAACGGCGGGGAACATCATTTCCCGGAAGTGCCGCTTCGTCTGGGATCTGCGCAACATGCCGGACGACGACCCGCAGTCGTACCTGGAACGCTTCGAGGCGTACTGCCGGGACGAGGTGCTCCCGGAGATGCGCCGGATCTCCCCGGAGGCGGACATCGTGACCAGGGAGAACTACAGTACGCCGGGGCTCAGGGCCGAGCCGGGGAGCGCGGCGGACGCGCTCGTGCGCGCCCTTACCGGCGACAACGACACCGGGGTCGTCTCCTACGGCACCGAAGCCGGGCAGTTCCAGGAAGCGGGCTTCTCCACCATCGTCTGCGGGCCGGGCTCCATCGACCAGGCCCACCAGCCGAACGAGTTCATCGAGCGCTCGCAGGTCGACCTCTGCATGAAGACCCTGCGCCGGCTCATCGAGCTCCAGGCGGCGGGTGCCTGAGCGGCCGCGTCCGGCCCCGGGGCCCCGCGACCCGCGGATACAATCGAGCCCGACCGAAGCCCGCGCCCGCCGAGGAGACCTCCGCATGACCACCGCCAACTGCTGGGGCGACGCCAACGAGTACGACTATCCCGGGATCGTCGACGCCCTCAACCGGTACCTGCGCCTCAAGACCTTTCCCATCGGGATGCGGCGCTACCGCACGGTGGAGGAGATGGAGGCGGTGCCCCGGATCCGGCGTCCGGACCCGAGAGAGAAGCTCGCGACGGACCAGGTCGTGGGGCAGAGCCGCTGGATCGGCTGGACCATCGGCATCACCATGGACAACCTCATGGGTGCCCAGTGCGGGGCGGTGATCGGCCTGCACCCCCGCAGCAAGGAGTGGCTGAGCGGCGACCGGATGCACGGCGTCTGGTACGGGACCCTCGAGGACAGCGCCGCCCACCAGGCCGCGATGGCCTGCGCCTCCTACGGCGACTACGAGGCGCTCGCCGTCTCGCCGCTCACCTCCGGCCGGATCGACAACCCCGACATCTGCCTCATCTACGGCACGCCCGGCCAGATGATCACCTTCGTCAACGGGCTCCAGTACCGCAACTACCGGAAGTACACGTTCACCTGCGTGGGCGAGAGCGCGTGCGCGGATTCCTGGGGGAACGCCCTCAAGACCGGCGAGCCGTCGCTCTCGATTCCGTGCTACGCGGAGCGCAAGTTCGGCGGGGTGCAGGACGACGAGATGCTGATGGCGATCCCGCCGAGCTGCCTCCCCGGGGTGGTGGCGGGTCTCGAGGCGCTGAGCCGCAACGGCCTTCGCTATCCCATCCCGAGCCACGGGATCCAGAAGTCCCCGCTCGACAGCATCCAGACGAGCTACGGCTGAGTCGAACGGTCGGAGGGGAAGGAGGACGAGATGGCGGGACGAACACCGCCGGCCGTGCTCGGCGCGGGCGAGGTGGACGAGGCCCTCGTCTCCCTCGACGGGTGGGAGGTGCGTGACGGCAAGCTTCATTGCGAGTTCGTGTTCGCGAGCTTCGTCGAAGCGTTCGGCTTCATGGCGAAGGCGGCTCTGGTCGCCGAACGCGCCAACCATCACCCGGAGTGGTTCAACGTCTACCGCACCGTGCGGGTGGACCTCACGACCCACGAGTCGGGCGGGATCACCGAGCGCGACACGGCGCTCGCCCGCGCCATGAACGAGCTCGCCGGATAGACCCCGCCCCGGTTTCGGCCAGGCGCCCGCGGCGCACGAACTACAAGGCAGACAGGGGGCGTCATGCGCTGGGGGAGGTTCGAGGCCGACGGCCGGATCAGGTACGGGATCGTGTACGGGGACGAGGTGGAGCTCGTGATCGGGAGCCCCTTCGCGGGCTACGAGCCGGCCGCGGACCGCCGCCCCCTCGATTCACTTCGGCTCCTCACCCCGGTCGAGCCGCGCACCTTCTACGCGGCCGGCCTCAACTACCTCGAGCACATCCGGGAGCAGGCGGCGAGCCGGGGACGGGAGCCGGACATCCCGGGCCAGGCCGACATCGGATACCGGGCCAACAACGCGCTCATCGCGCACGGCGAGACCATCGTCATCCCGCGCGACTCCGAGGGGCCGGTCGAGTACGAGGCGGAGCTGGTCGCGGTCATCGGCCGGCGGGCGAAGAACCTCACCCCGGAGAACGCGCTCTCCGCGGTGCTCGGCTTCACCATCGGCAACGACGTGAGCGAGCGCGCCTGGCAGCGCTCCGACCGCACCCTGTGGCGGGCGAAGAACAGCGACACGTTCAAGCCGATGGGGCCGTGGATCGAGACCGACGTGGACCTCGACGCCCTGGAGACCATCGTCCGGGTGAACGG
>JAJDXW010000277.1 GCA_022823045.1 Gammaproteobacteria bacterium | reverse complement strand
TCACCTTCGCGCCGGACGGCAACCCCCTGGTCGGCCCGGTGCCGGGCTTGCGCAACTACTGGGCGGCGTGCGCGGTGATGGCGGGGTTCAGCCAGGGCGGCGGAGTGGGGCTCGCGCTCGCGGAGTGGATGGCCGAGGGAGAGCCCTCGCGCGACATCTTCGCGATGGACGTCGCCCGCTTCGGCGACTGGTGCACGCGGCCGTACACGCGGGCAAAGGTGCGGGAGAACTACCAGCGCCGGTTCGCGGTCTCCTACCCGAACGAGGAGCTGCCGGCCGCGCGCGGGCTGGTGACGACGCCGGCGTACGGGGTGTGGGCGGCGCGGAACGCCGTCTTCGGGGCCGGCTACGGGCTGGAGCACGTCAACTGGTTCGCGCCCGAGGGCGAGCCCGCGTTCGAGCAGCCGAGCTTTCGGCGCTCCAACGCCTTCGCGCCGGTCGCGGAGGAGTGCCGGGCGGTGCGCGAGGCGGTCGGCATCAACGAGATCCACAACTTCGGGAAGTACCTGGTCGAGGGGCCGGAGGCGGAAGTCTGGCTCTCGCACCTGATGGCGAACCGGATGCCGGAGGTCGGCCGAATCGTGCTGACCCCGATGCTGAGCCCGAAGGGCCGGCTCGTCGGGGACTTCACGGTGGCGCGGCTCGCCCCGGAGCGGTTCCAGCTCACCGCCTCGTACGCCGCGCAAGGATTCCACATGCGCTGGTTCGAGGCCCACCTGCCGCCGGGAGGCAGCGCGGGCGGCGTCTCGGTGCGCAACGTCTCACTCGAGCGCATCGGGTTCCAGATCGCGGGTCCCCGGGCGCGGGAGGTGCTCGCCGCGGCGGCGCCGTCGGCCGACGTCTCGAACCGGGCCCTCCGCTTCTTCGACGCGCGCGAGATGGAGGTGGGGCTCGTCCCCGCACTCGTCTGCCGCCTGAGCTACACCGGCGACCTCGGTTACGAGATCTACGTGGACCCGGCGCACCAGGTCGCCCTCTACCAGGCCCTCACCGAGGCCGGGGAGGAGCACGGGATGAGGCCCTTCGGCATGCGCGCGATGATGTCGCTCCGGCTCGAGAAGTCGTACGGGGCGTGGATGCGGGAGTACCGGCCGGAGTACACCCCCGCGGAGACCGGCCTCGACCGGTTCGTCGATTTCGCCAAGAACCGCTTCATCGGCCGCGACGCCGCGATGCGCGAGCGCGATGCGCCCCCCGGGCGGCGCCTTTGCACGTTCGAGGTCGATGCGCGCGACGCGGACGTGTGGGCGGACGAGCCGATCTTCGCGGGAGACGAGGTCGTCGGCTTCGTGACCTCGGGCGGCTACGCGCACTGGAGCGGCAAGAGCATCGCCCTCGGGTTCGTGCCGGTCGAGCTGATGGAGGACGGCGGCGCGGAGTTCGCGGTCGAGATCCTCGGCGAGCGCCGCGCCGCCACCCTCCTCCGCGAGCCGATCCTCGACCCCCGCGGCGAGCGCATGCGGGGATGACCGCCCCTTCCGCCCTGCGCGCCCGCGGGGACTGACATCCGGTGGAGCAGCTTCCCGTCTTCCTGAACCTCCGCGGGTGGCCGTGCCTAGTGGTCGGGGCCGGGCAGGTCGGCGCCGGGAAGGCCGAGCTGCTCGCCGCGGCGGGGGGGCGGGTACGCGTGGTCGCCCCCGAGGCGTGCGCGTCCGCCGCGGAACTCGCGCGCGACGGGCTGGTGGAGCTCAGGCGCGGGCGCTTCGAGGAATCCGACCTCGAGGGCGCGCGGCTCGTCATCGCGGCAACCGACGACCGCGACCTCAATCGGTGGATCGTGGAGCTCGCCGAGGCGCGCGGCATTCTCGCGAACAGCGCGTCCGACGCCCGGAGCGGGCACTTCTCGATGCCCGCCATCGTCGACCGCTCCCCGGTCCTCGCGGCGGTCGCGACGGGCGGGGCCTCCCCGTCGCTCGCCCGCTACGTCCGGGCCCGGCTCGAGACCCTCATTCCGCGGTCCTTCGGGCGGCTCGCGGAGCTCGCGCGCGATGCCCGCCCCGAGGTCAACGCCCGCCTCCCCCGGATCTCGGACCGGCGGGCGTTCTGGGACCGGGTGTTCGAGGGGCCGATCGCGGAGATGGCGTTCGCGGGCCGGATGGAGGAGGCGCGCGCCGCGCTCGCGGCCGCCCTCGAAGCGGAGGACGGCGAGCGCGACCCGACCGGGGAGGTCTATCTCGTCGGGGCCGGCCCGGGCGACCCGGACCTCCTCACCTTCCGCGCGATGCGCCTCATGCAGCAGGCCGACGTGGTGGTGCACGACCGACTCGTGTCGCCGGGCGTGCTCGCCCTCGTCCGCCGGGACGCGGAGAAGATCTACGCGGGGAAGCGCCGTGACGAGCACGCGATCCGGCAACCCGACATCAACCGCCTCCTCGTCCGTCTCGCCCGCGAGGGCCGTCGGGTGCTGCGCCTGAAGGGCGGCGATCCCTTCGTCTTTGGCCGGGGCGGCGAGGAGATCGCGACCCTCGCCGACGAGCGGATCCCCTTCCAGGTGGTTCCCGGCGTAACCGCGGCGGCGGGCTGCGCCGCGTACGCGGGCATCCCCCTCACCCACCGCGACCACGCTCACGCCTGCACCTTCGTCACCGGCAACCTCAAGAACGGGCGGGCCGCCCTCGACTGGCCGGCGGTGGCGCGGCCGGGCCAGACCATCGTCGTCTACATGGGGCTCGTCGGCCTTCGGGAGATCTGCGAGGGGCTCGCCGAGCACGGGCTCGACCCCGGGACCCCGGCCGCCCTCGTCGAGCAGGGGACGACCGAGCGCCAGCGGGTCATCGAGGGCACCCTCGCCACCCTCGCCGACCGGGTGGACGGGGCCGGGGTCGAGCCCCCGACCCTCGTGATCGTGGGCGACGTGGTGCGCCTGCGCGGCAAGCTCGACTGGTTCCGGACCGATGCGGCGGGCGGAGGAGGCGGGGGCGGTCCGCCCCGTCGCGCACACGCAACTCTCGCGCATACCGGGAGCGGGGCCGAGCGCGGGAGGGATTTCGGGTCGGAGTCCACGCACTCGGCGGGCGATGCCGGTCGGAAGCTGTCCGATTCCACATGATCCTCAAGCCGGAACCGGACCCAAAAGGGCGATTGGCTTCCCGGGAAGCTCACGCGCCCACTCGGGCTTTGCGCGGGATATGGAGGACGAACGAAGTTGACGGGTGGATTCGTCTACCGGATTCGGCCGACACGGGGCACGGCTCACCGTGCGCCGACGTGTGCCGCGACCCACTCCGTCGCCGCCGCGACCGACTCCACCCGCTCGCCGGGGGGCGGGGGCGGGCGGGCGATCATGACCACCGGGAGTCCGAGGACGCGGGCCGCCTCCAGCTTTGCACGCGCCGCCGTCCCTCCACTGTTCTTCGACACGACGACGTCGATCGACCGCGATTCGAGCAGGCGGCGTTCGGATCCGAAGTCGAACGGCCCGCGCGCGAGGACGACCTCGAAGCGGGCCGGTTCGAGCGCAATGGAGGGCGGCTCGACCGCGCGCACCACGAACGCGACCGCTTTCTCCTGGATGTACGGAGCGAGCTCCCGGCTCCCGACGGTGAGGAGCGCCCGCTTCCCGAGGGCGGGGAGCGCGCGGGCCGCGCGCTCGGCATCCGGGACCTCCACCCACCGGTCCCGGAGCTCGGAGGTCCAGGGGGGGCGATGGAGGACGAGCCGCGGCACCGATGCGCGGTCGCAGGCGAGGGCCGCGTGCGCCGACATCGTCGCCGCGTACGGATGGGTCGCGTCGACGACGAGATCGGTTTTCGTGTCGCGGAGATACGCGGCGAGTCCGTCCGGGCCCCCGAATCCTCCGGTTCTCACGATGGCGGGCACCGGGGCGGGCCGGCGGGTGCGGCCGGCGAGCGAATACGTCGTCTCGACCCTCGGCTCCCCCGCGAGCGCGCGGGCAAGCTCGACTGCCTCCCGGGTCCCCCCGAGGAGGAGAAGCCGCTCAGGCATGCGAGCGGGC
>JAJDXW010000192.1 GCA_022823045.1 Gammaproteobacteria bacterium | reverse complement strand
GGTGTGACCACCCGGTCGCCCTGGATGACGAGGTCGTACATGTCCTTCCCTCACTCCGCGGATCGTGCCCCGACCCCGCCATTGTGACCGCATCCGGGGCGCGAGAGTGAATTCGGGGCCGGTACGCGTTCCGCAGGGTCGACCGCGGCGGGGCTCGGAACCGTCGACGCGATCGAGGCCCGGACTTCGCTCCGGGCCGGGTCAGGGGTGCGGGCGATGCAAGCGCTCCGCGGCTTCCCGGACCTCGGCCGCGAGGGCGTCCAGCAGCCGCTCGCACCAGGGGGCGGAGATGCCCTCCCCGATGAGGACGAGGCGGCTTCGCCGGTCGGCGTCCGGCCAGCCTCCCGGGCGGGGCTCCACCGGCTCGAAGACGTGGCCCGCACCGTTCACGGTGACTGGCCGGCCCGGCGCTTCCGCGATCTCGACGAACCCCTTGAGCCGGAGGAGCCGGGCGCCCGCGTGCTCGACGAGGGCGCGCAGAAACAGGGTGAGCGCGGCGCCCGGGATCGGGCTGTGCCGGACGAGGGCGAGGGTGTCGATCCCGTCCGCGTGCCGGACGGGTTCCGGAGGCAGGGGAGGGCGGGTCTCGCGCGAGCGGCGGCGAAGGGGAAGGGCATCGGTCGGGGCATCCTCCGCGGCGGTGGCGGCGCCCGTCCGTCCACCCGTCCCATTGTCCGACTCGGCACCCGAGCCGCTACCCATCCCAGTGCCCGCGCCACCATCTGCCCCAGCGCCCGCCTCAACTCCGGCCCGCCTGCCGTGAGCCCGCCCCGCGGCCCGCACCCGGCCGAACTCGGCGGCGACCCGCTCGGCCCCCGGGTTGAGGCGCCGCAGGCGCTCGTCGAGGGTGGCCGGGACGGCCCCGAGGTCCGTCTTGGTGGTGACGACCAGGTCGGCGGCGGCGACCTGTCGCGCCGCCTCCGGGTACCGGTCGAGCGAAACGTCTCCGCTCGTCGCGGCCACGCACGCGGTGATGCCCGCAAGCTCCATGCGCTCCGCGAGCGCCGGGTCGGCGACGAGGAGCGACTCGATCGGGGTCGGGTCCGCGAGCCCGCTCGTCTCGACGAGGATGCGGGAGAAGGGCGCGCACGTTCCCGCCGCCCGCCGTGCGACGAGATCGCCGAGGGTACGGGCGAGGTCTCCGCGGACCGCGCAGCAAAGGCAGCCCCCCGCGAGCTCCACCACCGAGTCGTCGGCGGACTCGACGAGCAGGTGGTCGATGCCGATCGCGCCGAGCTCGTTGACGACGACCGCGGTGTCGCGAAGTCCCTCCGCGCGAAGCAGGCGGTTGAGCAGCGTCGTCTTGCCGCTCCCGAGGAACCCGGTCAGGACGAAGACAGGAGTCCGTCCGCCCACACCTTCGGTGCCGCTCCGCGGGGCGGCGGTGCGGGCTTCGGGGCCGTCTGCGCCCGCGCCCGCGTCCGCGTCAGTGTCAGCGTCGCCGTCGTCCGGCGGCGGCGCGCTGATCCGGAGCCTTGCCGGCGTGAAGTCCGGGTCGAGGGCGAACCGCACCTCGCGGAGCACTTCGAGCACCGAGGCGAGAGCCTCGCCGTCGAGCGTCCAGGCCGGCTGCCCGTCGTCCGGCCGGCGGCGCGGTTCGACGCGGAGGAGGTCGTCGCCTGCCCCCCGCTGCACCAGCACCGCGCCGTCGCCCGTTCGCTTCGCCCGTGCCTCGACCTTCCACTGGGCGAACGACGCGTCGAGGAGGGACGCGACATCGGACGACCGGGGGTTCGTTCCGTCGGGCATGGGCGGTCTCGGCGCGGCGCGTGGAGGTCAGGACGCGGAGAGTGCAAGATACCGTGTCAAGGCCGGAGTGGCGCGCCGAGGCGTCCCGGAACGCGTCCGGGCGCCTCGATCGGACGGTCCGCGGCTCTTCGCAATCGTCGCCGATGGGGTGCGATGGCGTGACCACGCCCTCGCCGGCTCCCCGGACATGATCGTGGGCCGGTTCGCGCGGCTCGGGGCGCCGGAGTGGACGGGGCGCGGTTCAACTTCTACGATTTCGGGCCGGACCTCGATCGCTTCGCCCGCACCGTGCTGCCGCTCATGCACGAGGCGGGCCTGCGGAATCCGGAGCCGGCCGGACACGACATGGGGAGCGCGGCGTGAAGAACGAGAGCATCGTCTACCTGAACGGCGAGTACGTGCCGAAGTCCGAGGCCATGGTCCCGGTGGAGGACCGGGGGTTCCTCTTCGGCGATGCGGTGTACGAGGCGACGCCGGCGTACGGCGGCGAGCCGTTCCTGCTCGACCGCCACCTCGCGCGGCTCTCGCGCGGCCTCGCAGCGCTTCGGATCGACTACGACGTGGGGGAGATGCCGGAGATCCATCGCGGGCTTCTCGCGGAGAACGGCCTCGACGATGCGCCCTTCGCCTTCGTCTACGTGCAGGTGACCCGGGGGGTCGCCCCGCGCGGCCACGCGTTCCCGCGCGAGCCGGTCCCGCCGACGGTGTTCGGGTTCGCGAACCCGGCCGTCCGCCCCCCGCGGAATCGGTGGGAGGAGGGCTATGCGGCGGTCACCGTGCCCGACCGGCGGTGGGGGCGGGTGGACGTCAAGGTGACGTCTCTCGTCGCGAACGTGCTCGCGCAGCAGGCGGCGGCCGACGCGGGGGTGGAGGACGCGATCCTCGTCCGCGACGGCATGGCGCTCGAGGGCACCCACAACAACTTCTTCGCGGTGTTCGACGGCGCCGTCACGACCTCGCCCGCCTCGAACTACATCCTGTACGGGATCACCCGGAGCTTCGTCCTGGAGCGGGCGGCCGCGCTCGGGATCCCGGTGGACGAGCGGGCAATCCCCGTCGAGGAGCTGCGCGAGGCCGACGAGGCCTTCTTCGCGGGGACGACGACCGAGATCCGCCCCACCGTGCAGGTGGACGGCCGTCCGGTGGGGACGGGCCGGGTCGGCCCGGTCACGAGGCGGCTGTACGACGACTTCGTGGCGGTGACGTCGGGCGGCGGGACAGTCGCCGCCGCTTGAAGTTTCGACCGGCCCGGCGCGGGCCGGCCGCGGTCAGTCGTCGCCGGCCGCGATGCCGGGGAGCTTCGGCACTACCGGCACCGGGGGCGCCTCGCACCCTTTGCGGCCGCCCGCAAGATGATAGCCCCGAGAACGACGGATTCCGGGCGTGGCTCCGGTGCGAGGCGCCCGTGCCTCCGTTCAGTCTTCTCCGGCCGCGATGCCGGTTACCTTCGGCACCACCGGTGCTGTGGGCGCCTCGCACCCGGTGTCGCAGCACTGCCCGGGCTGGGCGGCCCGCGGGCCGGGTTGGGCGTCGGCATCGCCCTCGTCCGCCATGACCCCCCGGTCGATGAGCCGCTCGACGAGCGCCTTGCGGTCCGCGATGGGATAGCGGCGGTGGATCTCGCCCTTCATCGCTTCCGGGGAGCCGCCCCCGTGCAGGCTGATGACGGACATCCAGCCCCCTGCGTAGGAGGCGGTGATGTCCTCGATGAACCGGGCGACGGCCGCCCGCTTCTCGTAGGGCACGTCCGGGCGGCCGGTCAGCACCTCGGCGAGGTCCGCCCCCGTCTCCGGGTTGTGGTCGTCCTCCGGTGTCGGGAGGGCGACGATGAGCCCGCCCGAGACGGTGTGGGCGAGGCGGTGCATGTCGTAGATCTTGGTCGAGAGGAGGAGCTTCCCGATGTTGGCGTAGACCGCTTCCGGCTCGGCCGCGCCGGAGGCGTCGATGGTGCCGTAGACCGAGGCGGCGACCCCGCACGCGTAGAAGCCCTCCACCACCTTGATGAGCTCGACCATCGTGTCCCGCAAGGGGGCGCTCCGGGCCGCGCAGAGCCCGTTCGCTTCGATCATGAGCGCCCCCGCGCCGATGAGGAGGTCGCCGAAGCCGGCGCGCGCGCCGATGCAGGTCTGGCGGTGGTGGGCCGCGTAGGTCTTGGTGAGGGGGTCGGCGAAGGCCCACTCCCCGCACAGGAAGACCCGCTCCCACGGCACGAACACCCGGTCGAAGATGCACACCCCGGTCGTCTGGCCGTACTTGCCGGAGAAGACCGCCCCCGACTCGCCGGGGCGTCCGGCCGGGCGGCTGACGACGGTGAGGCCGTCCGCGTCGATGGGAACCGCGCACGCGACCGCGAAGTCCGCGTCCGCCTCCAGCATGTTGCGGCCGGGGAGGCAGAGCAGGTGATGGACGTAGGGGGCGGAAGTGACGATCGCCTTGGTCCCGGAGACCACGATGCCTCCCGGGCGGCGCTCGACCACCCGCAGGTAGGCGTCCGGGTTCGGCTGCTCGTGGGGGCGCAGGCTCCGGTCCCCCTTCGCGTCGGTCATCGCGATGCCGACGGTGAGGTCCTGCTCCTGGGCCTCGTGGAGATAGTCGACGAAACGCGCGTGGTAGTCGGTGCCGTGCTCGGCGTCGACCCGGTGAGTCAACTGGAAGACCGCGTTGAACCCGTCCATGGTGAGGTAGCGCATCGCGCAGCCGGTCTCCTGGCAGACCGCGCGCGTGTACTCGAGCTTCGCGAGGAGGTCGTCGGTGGTGCGGTTGACGTGGAGGAAGCGGTTGACGGTGGCACCGCTCGTGTGCTGAGTGGCGGTCGCGACGGGGCGGTACTTCTCCGAGTGGGCGTAGTCGTAGGTGACCCCCACCGCGTTGACGCCGGGGGCGAGGCGGGGGTCGTCGGGCACGCTCTCGACCCGGCTCCCCTGCACGAAGACGCGCGGCCGGTACGCCCGCAACGACTCCCGGTAGTCCGACGACGACATCAGCATCGGTCAATCTCCCCTCGTCGATCGCGATTCTCGCCCGAAGCGCGCGCAATGGTACCAGCGGATTAGAATCGGCCATCGCGATGCGCCGAGACACGCCGTACCGAACCGGACCGCACCGAACCGCACTTCACCGTCCGCCCCCCGAGCCCCGAGGACCTCGCCCATGCCGCTCTTTCGCTCCCTCCTCTTCGCCCCCGGCAACCATCCCCGCAAGGTGGAGAAGTGCCTCGGCCTCGACGCCGACGTGGTGATCCTCGATCTCGAGGACGCGGTCGCGATCGCGGAGAAGGAGGCGACCCGGAGCGTCGTCGTCGACGCGCTTGCGAACCGGCCTCACCGGGCGCGGGGCTACGTGCGGGTGAACGCGGTCGACACCCCCTTCTGCTGGGGGGACCTCCAGGCCGTGGTCACGCCGGGGGTGGACGGGATCGTGCTCCCGAAGCTCGAGTCGGCCTCGGACCTGCGCACCGTGGACTGGGTGGTCTCGCAGCTCGAGCGCGAGCGCGGGATGGAGGCGGGGGTCTTCGACATCCTCCCCATCATCGAGACGGGGAAGGGGGTGGCGGCGGTCGCCTCCATCTGCGAGGCGGGGACCCGGGTCCGCCGCCTCTCGTTCGGCGCGGGGGACTACACCCTCGACATGGGGCTTCGCTGGACGGACGGGGAGCGCGAGCTCGACCAGGCGCGGTCCGCGATCGCGCTCGCGAGCCGGGCGGCGGGGATCGAGCCGCCGATCGACACCGTCTTCATCCACATCGGCCGGCTCGATTCGCTGCGGCGCTCCGCCGAGCTCGCGCGGGACTTCGGTTTCCAGGGCAAGCTCTGCATCCACCCCGAGCAGGTGGGGCCGGTGAACGAGGCGTTCTCGCCGACCGGCGAGGACGTCGCGCAGGCCCACCGCTACCTCGAGGCCTTCCGCGAGGCGGAGGCGCGGGGCTCGGCCTCGATCCAGGTGGACGGCTACTTCATCGACTATCCGATCGTGGAGAAGGCCCGGCGGGTCATCGATCTCGCGGCGGCCATCGAGCACGCCGCCGGAGGAGAAGCATGATGGACGCGAACGAATTTCGAGCCGCGGCGACGGGCGCGGGGGCACAAGCGAGCCCGCCGGCGGAGCTGAGCCTCGCCCTCGCGGCGCTCTGGCATCTCGCACGCGACGAGTGGGACGCGGCCCACGGGTGCGCCCAGAGCGACGATGGCCGGGACGGCTGCTGGGTGCACGCCCACCTGCACCGGGTGGAGGGTGACCTCGCGAACGCCGGCTACTGGTATCGCCGCGCGGAACGCCCGGCCTCGGAAGCCGCCCTCGATGCCGAGTGGGAGGAGATCGCGGCCGCCCTCCTCGCCGCCGCGGCCGGCGACCCCTGACCCTACGCCGGCCGCCGGGCGCACGAGGCGGGCTCCGTCTCCGTTCCGGCCGCGCCATTGCGCCTCGACACGGCCGCAAGCGGTTGAACCGGAGTCTTCGGGTCGCGTATCGTCGATCCGACCATCGCTTCAACGTCACCGGACCGAGAGAAGGAAACGAAGATGAAGGTTTATTTCGCCCCCGGGTCGCGGGCGGTTCGAACCGTCTGGCTCCTGGAGGAAATCGGCAAGACTTATGACCTGGTGCGGTTCACGCTCGGCCAGAAGGAAATGCGGGGCCCCGAATACACCAGGATCAACCCGAATGGCCGGGTGCCGACCCTGGTCGACGGCGACACGACGATCACGGAAAGCACCGCCATCGCGCAGTACCTGGGCGCAAGGTACGCGCCGGAGCTGATCCCCGGCCCGGACGCGGCGAATTTCGCCACCTATCTGCAATGGCTCCACTATGCCGAAGGCATGATCATGCCGCCAATCAACAACTACGTGGTCGAGACGATCCTGCTTCCGCCGGAGCGCCGAAACGACGAGATCGCCGCGCGCTCGTTGAAGCTCCTGAATCGGACGCTCGGTGCCGCCGAGGCACACATGCAGGGGCGGGAATTCCTCGCCGGCGACTTCACCATCGCGGACACGGTTACCGGTCATGCCGTCATCGTGTCCCGTCGCCTCGGTGCCGATTTCAGCCAATGTCCGAACCTTGCTGCCTATGCCGACCGGCTCGAGGCTCGGGACGCGTTCAAGGCCGCGGACTCGGCCTGACGAATCGGAGATCGCTCCGGACTCTCCTGAATCCCGGCAACCTGTTCGGCCTGATCCGGATCGCCGCGTCCGGAACGGGAACGGGTCGGCGGGTCAGTAGCCGCGCGCCCAGTCGATGACGTTCTCGAGGGGCTCGCCCTCCACGAAGCGGCGAAGGTTCTCGACGAAGAGGTCCGCGCCCCGGTGGCTGCTGACGTCGGCGGCGGCGGAGATGTGGGGGGTGAGCAGGACCCGCGGATCGCCCCACAGGCGCGGGTCGGGGGCGCGGTCGAACTCGCCGACGTAGACGTCGAGCGCGGCACCTCGAATCTTCCCCGCCGCGAGCGCGGCGACGAGCGCCTCCTCGTCGACGATCTCGCCGCGCGCGATGTTGACGAGCGCCGCCCCGTCCTTCATCGCCGCAAAGGCGTCGCGGCCGATGAGGTTCTCGGTCTCCGGGGTCCACTGGCAGCAGACCACCACGAAGTCGCTCTCCGCGAGCAGCTCGTGCAGCCCGTCCGCGCCCCGGATCCCGACGAAGCCGCGGCTCGGCGGGGCGGGACTTCGCCTGGTGCCGACGACCCGCATCCCGAGCGCCGCGCAGAGCCGGCCGACCTCGCGCCCGATGCCGCCCGCCCCGACCACGCACACCGTCTTGCCGGCGAGCTGGACGGGCGCGTAGGCCGGTGCCCGGAACCGCCGCTCGGCGCGTTCGGTCTCCGCGACCTGGAGGCCCTTCGCGAAGTGCAGGATGCCGGCGACCGCGTACTCCGCGATCGGCAGGTTGTGGGCGCGGCCGCGCGACGAGGTGACCACCACGCCGGCATCCCAGAGGTCCCCCCGCCGCAGGTTCGACGCTCCCGCCGGGCGCTGGTGCACCCATTCGAGATTCGGTGCCCGCGCCCCGATGTCGAGCGGGAAGGGGAAGCCGATGACGACGACCCGCGCCGCCGCGAGGAGCGCGTCGCGTTCCTCCCGCGTCCCGTGCCCGCGGGAACGTCGACCGAGGTAGCGCTCCGTCGTGAAGGCCGGCCATGTCTCCCGGATCTCCCCGTCGTACCACCCCGGGGCCATGGTGAGGGCGACCGAGGGGTCGACGGAACGAACTTCGTCCTGGATGGACGCCGGCAGCGAAATGAGGGAGAGGACGGAGAGGCTCACGTTCGGTTCCTCCGGTGGTCCGGCGGGCGGGCTCAGGCCGCGCCGCGGATGAAGTCGGCCGCCTTCTCCGCGATCATGATGGTCGGCGAGTTGGTGTTGCCGGAGGTGATGGTGGGCATGACGGAGGCGTCCGCCACCCGGAGCCCCTCGATGCCGTGCACCGAGAGGCGCTCGTCGACCGCCCCGCCCGGCCCCATCCGGGCCGTGCCCACCGGGTGGAAGATGGTGGTGCCGATGTCGCCCGCCGCCCGGGCGAGCTCCTCGTCCGATTCGAGCTCCGCACCCGGCAGGTGCTCGCGCGGTGCGTAGGGCGCAAGGGCGCGGGCCGCGCAGATCCGCCTCGTCAGCCGAATCGCGTCCACCGCGACTTGCCGGTCACCGGGCGTCGCCAGGTAGTTCGGCCGGATCTCGGCGCTCGCGAACGGATCCGGGCTCGTCGCGAGCACCGTCCCCCGGCTCTCCGGTCGGACGTTGCATACCGAGGCGGTGAACGCGGGGAACGGATGCAGCGGCTCGCCGAAGCGGTCGAGCGACAGGGGCTGCACGTGGTACTGGAGGTTCGCGGTCTCCCGCGACGGGTCGGACTTCGCGAAGAGGCCGAGCTGGCTCGGGGCCATGGTGAGAGGCCCCCGCCGGAGGAGGAGGTACTCGAGGGCCATGCCGATTCGGGCGGTGAGCCGGCCGGACCACTCGTTGAGG
>JAJDXW010000048.1 GCA_022823045.1 Gammaproteobacteria bacterium | reverse complement strand
TCGAGGAGGCGTCGAATCCCGAGTCCATTCTGTCGTGCTGGAGCACCGCCCGCGAGAACGCCCGTCAGGTACGTTCCCATCTTCCCCTGCCGGTGTGGACGTGCCTCAACCAGGGCTATCTCTGGATGCGGAAAAGCGATCTCCCCACCGCCTGGGCGAGCGGGCCGGCCGCCTTTGTCGGCGAGGCAACCGATCGGCTGCGGCACCTCGCCGGAGTGATGGATGCGCTCATGTACCGCGACGATGGCTGGCGCTTCATGGTCCTCGGCGGCTTTGTCGAGCGGGTGCAGCACCAGGCGGCATTTCTCGGCGCCTGGGTGGAGCTTGGCCGCCGCGCGCGCGGCGAGTCGGTGCTGCCTTGGGCGGACCTCCTGCGCATCTGTGGGGCATACGAGGTCTACAGCCGCCGCTATTCCATGGATGTGCAGCAGGAACAGGTGCTCGTCTTTCTCGTGCAGGATCCGGAGCTTCCCCGCTCGCTTCGCTTCTCGATGCGCCTCATCGAAGAGATGCTCGCCGGTATCGACCCTGCGGGGGCCCGTTATCCTCTCGCCCCCCCGCATCGAATGGCCCTTCGCCTCGCGGCCGCCCTCGAGGTCAAGAACCTCGACGGGGAGCGAGGGAGGGACTCGGTCCGTTTCTTCCGTTCGATCGGGAGCGATTGCCGGAAGCTTCACGACCTTGCGGTAGCTTCCTATCTCGGCTTCTCGCCGGTCGGGGGACTCGAGACATGATCGCACGCTACGCGATCACCCACCGGATCCGGTTCGCCTACGATTCTCCGGTGCATTCGGAGGTAACGACCCTGCACCTGTGCCCGATACGGGATCGGCTCCAGGTGGTCCACTCGTTTTCCGTTCACACCGATCCCGACGGTCCGCTGTTCGAGTTCGTCGACCCCTTCGGCAATACAGGGCAATTCCTGAATCGCCCCGGCGCCCATGAAGGACTCGAGATCGTCGCCCGATCGAGCGCGGAGGTGGGTCCGGTGCCCCCCGCTCCGGAGCGGCTCCCGGCCGGCGGGTGGGAGGCGCTCCGCGAGGCTCGGAGCGACGTCGACCTCTGGCCGATGCTCCACGCGAGCGAGTACGTGCGCTCCTCGCCGGCACTCGAGCGATTCATCGCCACCCATGGGCTTGCGCCCGGCAACGACCCGCTCGAGAGCGCGCGTGAGCTTCGGGCGAGGCTCTTCCGGATCTTCGAGTACGTCCCGGGCAGCACCACCGCGGACTCCCCGATCGAGGCGATCCTCGAGACCGGCCGGGGGGTATGCCAGGACTATGCGCACGTGATGGCCTCGATCCTCCGCACGTGGGGGATCCCGTGCCGCTACATCTCGGGGTACCTCGCCCCGGTCGAGGAGAACGTGACGGCGGGCGAGAGCCACGCGTGGGTGGAGGGATGGTTCCCGGGGGTCGGCTGGCTCGGCTTCGACCCGACCAACGACACCGAAGGGGACGAACGGCACGTCCGGGTGGCGGTTGGCCGGGACTATGCGGACGTTCCGCCCACCCGGGGAGTGTTCCACGGCACCGCCCGCTCCCGACTCGAGACCGAGGTGATCATCGAGCGCTGGTGAGCGGCTTTTCTTCTGTCTCCAAAACCACGAAACTAGCCGCGAGAACTTCGGAAGGGTGTATGGAGGCTCGAATCGAACCGGCGCCGGACGGTCCGCGGCCCGAAGGGCGCGTCGGCGAGCCGTCGCCCGACCGATTCGAGGTGCTGCGCGAGCTCGAACGCAAGGTGCTGTGGCTCGCGAGCTGGACGATCCACCACGCGAACCACGTCCGGCCCAACGAGGACGGCCTCAAGGTCGGCGGGCACCAGGCATCGAGCGCGTCGGTCGTCGCCCTGATGACCGCGCTCTATTTCGCGGTCCTCCGCCCCGGGGACCGGGTCGCGGTCAAGCCGCACGCGAGCCCGGCGTTCCATGCCATCCAGTACCTCTTCGGGCGCCAGACCCGCGAGAACCTGGAGCGGTTCCGCGCCTTTGGCGGTGCGCAGGCCTATCCCTCGCGCACCAAGGACGAGGACGACGTCGACTTTTCGACCGGGTCGGTGGGGCTCGGGGTCGCCGCGACCCTCTTCGCGAGCATCGTCCGGGACTACATCCGGTCCCACGAGTGGGTGCCCCGTGGCGGCCCGGACGGACGCATGATCGCCCTTGCCGGCGACGCCGAGCTCGACGAGGGGAATATCTTCGAGGCGCTGCTGGAGGGCTGGAAGCACGAGGTCCGGAACCTGTGGTGGATTGTCGACTACAACCGGCAGAGCCTCGACTCGGTGATCACCGACCGGCTGTACGGCCGGTTCGACGACCTGTTCCGGAACATGGGCTGGCGGGTCGAGACCCTCAAGTACGGCAAGGAGCTCCAGCGGGTGTTCCGCCGGCGCGGGGGCGACGCGCTCCGGAAGTGGATTGACGACTGCCCGAACACCCTCTACTCGGCAATGGTATTCAAGGGCGGGGCGGCGTGGCGCGAGCGCCTCACCCAGGACATCGGGAAGGTCGCCGGGATGCGGGCGATCCTCGACGAGTTCGACGACGATCGACTTGCCCGGCTGATGACGAACCTCGCCGGCCACGACATCGAGGCGGTGGTGGAAGCGTTCGAGGCGGCCGCGGGGAGCGACGAACCCACCTGCTTCATCGCCTACACGATCAAGGGCTACGGCCTGCCTTTCGCCGGTCACAAGGACAACCACGCGGGCCTGATGAGCGTGGAGCAGATGGACGAGCTGAGGCGCCGGCACCGGGTCGAACGGGGGGCGGAGTGGGACCGGTTCGCCGGGCTCGCGCTCCCTCCCGAGGTGCTGGAGGAATACATCGCGGGGGCGCCCTTCGCCGGGGCCGCGAATCGCCGCTACGAGGTCCCCGCGGTGACCGTTCCCGAGGCGTTTCCCGTTCCCAAGGGGGAGCGGCTCTCCACCCAGGAATGCTTCGGGCGGCTCCTCGCCTCCATCGGACGGGCGCGGAGCGAGTTCGCGGACCGGGTGGTCACCACGTCCCCGGACGTGACCGTCTCCACCAATCTCGGCGGATGGGTCAACCGGCGGGGGGTGTTCTCCGCCCGGGAGCAGGCCGACACCTTTCGCGAGGAGGCGGTCGCCTCGTTCCAGGCGTGGGCCGCCTCCCCGCGGGGGCAGCACATCGAGCTCGGCATTGCGGAGAACAACCTGTTCATTCTGCTCGGGACGCTCGGACTCTCGGACTCCCTCTTCGGGCAGCGGCTGCTGCCCGTCGGCACCCTGTACGACCCCTTCATCCAGCGGGGCCTCGATGCCCTCAGCTACGCCTGCTACCAGGACGCCCGGTTCCTCCTCGTCGCCACCCCGTCCGGGATCAGCCTTGCCCCCGAAGGCGGGGCCCACCAGTCCATCTCCACCCCGCTCATCGGCATGGGCCAGGACCGGCTTGCCGCCTTCGAGCCGGCGTTCGCCGACGAGCTGGCCGTCATCATGCGGTGGGGGTTCGAATACATGCAGCGCGGGCGGTCGGGAGGGGAGGCGCCGGCATCGGCACCGGGCCTTCCCGGAGACGAAGCGGGCGGCTCGGTGTACCTTCGCCTGAGCACGCGGGCCGTCGATCAGCCCGTCCGGGCGCTGACCGAAGCCGACGCGGCCGAGATCCTGCTCGGCGGATACTGGCTGATTCCGCCCGCGCCGGGGTCGGACCTCGCCATCGTCTACGCGGGGGCGGTCGCGGACGAGGCGCGCGCCGCGCACGAGGCGGTGCGGGGGGAGCTCCCGGGAACCGGGGTGCTGGCGGTCACCTCTCCCGACCGGCTGGCGACCGGGTGGCGGGCGGCGGCCCGGGCCCGTCGCGAGGGAGACCGAAGGGTCCGCTCCCACCTTGAACGGCTCCTGGACCCGCTCCCTCCGGGCGCGAGCCTCGTCACCGTAGCCGATGCCCATCCGGGCTCGCTCGACTGGATCGGCTCGGCCGCCGGACACCGCTGCTTCCCGCTCGGCGTCGACCACTTCGGGCAGTCGGGCAGCGTCCCGGAGCTGTATGCCCACCATCGCATCGACATCGACGCGATCCTCGACACGATCGCGGCCGCGGTGACCTCGGAGTAGCCCGTTGTCCGATTCCTCCGCCGGCTCGTTCGCCGATCGGGTGGCGCGGCAGCTCGGACTGGATGCGGCCGGGGTGGCCGGGAGCGGCCCGGACGGTGCCGCCACCCTGACCGACGTGCTACGGCAGGCGGGGCGGAGGCCGCCCGCGGCGGCCCGGCCGCCGCCGCTCCGGACCGTTTCCCCCGGGGATGCGGACGCGGATCGGGACGGGGAGGCGGGGGAGGGGACCCTTCGCATGGAGATCACATGCGACGCCCGGGCGGTCCGGGAGACCTGCGGCGCGCTCGCGGTCGTCGCCGCGGAGCCGCCGGAGGCGATCGAGATCGTGGCGCGGCTCTGCGGGGCCGCACGGCGGGACTTTCCCGGACTCTCGGACGCGGCGATCGTGCTCCGCCCCTCGGATGCCCCGGAGACCGTCCTCCCCCGTGCCTCGGACGGGGGAGGGGATCGATCGGCCGGGGCGGTGGTCGCAATCGTCCTCCAATCGGAGTCGATCCGGTTCGGCCTCGAGCTCGACGCTGGCGCAAGGGAGGAGGGCGCGGCCTTCCTCGAACGGCTTCGATGGCTTTGCCTCGACCCTCGGCGCGCCCTCCTTTGAACGCGGGCGACCGACCTTCGAATCTCATCGGGAGCCAACCCTGATGGACGCGGAACGCCGGTTCTGGAACGACGAGATGGAGACCCTGCCGTCGGACCGGAAGCGGGCCCTCCAGGAAGCCCGGCTCCTCGCCCGGCTGCCGAACGCGTGGGCCGGGTCGAGCCTCCTCCGCCGGGAGTGGAAGGCGTCCGGAGTGCACCCCGCCGACATCCGCTCGCTCGACGACTTCATCCGCGCCGTTCCCACCGTGCACAAGGAGATGGTCCGGCAGTTCCGGGACGACACCGGCGATCCCTACGGGGGGATGAGCCTCCTCCCCGCGGATGTCCCCTGCGACGTCCACACGAGCTCCGGGACCACCGGGGCCCCGACCTTCCTCCCCATCACCGAGCGCGACAAGTCGATCTTCGCCGAGTCCCTCGCGCGCCACCTGTGGGCGGCGGGGCTCCGCCCGGGCGGAGTGGCGAGCCTGTCCCTCGCCCTCTACCTCCGCCCCGCGTTCGCCCTCGCCGACGCGGCCCGCCGCATCGGCGCCCGGGTGACGTTCACCGACTGGCCGGACCTCCCGCGCGTGGTGCAGACCTTTCGCTACCTCAAGCCCGACGTGCACGCCTTCCTCTCCCCGCCTCAGGCGATCGGGCTCCGCGCCGAGATCGCGCGCCTCGGGCTCGATCCGAAGGAGATCCTGGGGAGCACCGGGGGGTTCATCTGGGCCGGCGACGCGCTCACGCCGAAGGCGCGCCGTCTCGTCGACGAGGAATGGGACAGCGAGGCCTTCGAGCTCTCCGGGACCGGCGACCTCTGCTTCATGATGCAGGAGTGCGACCGGCACGACGGCCTGCACATGCACGACGACCTCTGGTTCGTCGAGGTGGTGGAGCCCGGAACGACGATCCCGGTGGCGGAGGGGGAGCGCGGCGAGTTCCTGTTCACCTCCCTCATGGACGAGTCGCTCGCCTTCATCCGCTGGCGGAGCGAGGACATCGGCACCGCGACCACCGAACCGTGCGCATGCGGGCGGACGAGCACCCGGCTCCACTTCCTCGGGCGGGTGGGATACCGGGTGAGCATCCGGGGGCAGACGGTGTTTCCGGTCGAGGTGCAGCGGATCCTCGAGCTGTGGCCGGAGGTGGACCACGGCCTCTTCCAGATCGTCCGGACCGGTCCGGACATGGAGATCCTCCGCCTTCGGGTCGGCACCCGCGAAGGGGAGATTGCCGACCCCGCGGGTCTCAAGCCGCGGCTCGAGGCGAGCCTCGAGGACGCCCTCGGGATTCCGGCCCGAGTCGACTGGGTGGATGCGGAGAGCCTCCTCGCCCTCGGGCCGCCCCACAAGGTGCCCCGCATCCACGAAGCGGACTGAGCCCCCGCACCGGTCGTGGGTGGGTGGGCCGCGGCCCGAAGCGGGCAGATCGGATTCGCACCGCCCGATTCGAAATCACGCACGGCGCGTGGTCCCTGCGCAGCAAGTGTCGGAATGAGCTTTGTCGATCCGGCCCGTGGCGAGTCCGGCGCGCGGCACTTCGGGCTCGACTCGGGCGCACTGCGCCGGTCCCGACGCCGGTCGCCGGTCGCTTCCGGCGCCTTCCCTATAATGGCCGGACGTCCCGGCACCGAGCGCACCCCGTCCCGCCATGCTCCAGCCCCTCGTCAGAACCCTGCGGGACAGCGCCCGGGACCTCGCGCCGATCATCCTCGTCATCGCCGCGTTCCAGGTGCTGGTGCTCCGCCAGCCGATCCCCGACTTCCTCGACCTGGTGGTGGGGTGCGCCTGCGTCGTCGTCGGCCTCGCCCTCTTCGTCCGGGGGCTCGAGGCGGGGCTCTTCCCGATCGGCTCGATGCTCGCGGACGGTCTCGCCCGCAAGGGGAGCCTCCCCTGGCTCCTCGTGTTCGCGTTTGGCCTCGGGTTCGGAACGACGGTCGCCGAGCCCGCCCTCATCGCGGTGACCAAGGAGGCGGCGCGGGTCGCGGCCGATGAAGGCATCGTCGGTCGCGGCGCCGGCGAGCAGAATGCGTACGCCCTGGGCTTGCGTCTCTCGGTCGCGCTCGCGGTCGGCTTCGCGGGGCTCGTCGGCGTGTACCGGATCCTTCGCGGCTGGCCCATCCACTACCTCATCATCGGGGGCTACACCGCGATCGTCGTCCTCACCTGGTTCGCCCCGCCCGCGATCATCGGCATCGCCTACGACTCGGGGGGGGTGACAACGGGCACGGTCACCGTCCCCCTCATCACCGCCCTCGGGATCGGGCTCGCATCGAGCATCCGCGGCCGCAATCCCCTCACCGACGGCTTCGGCCTCATCGCGTTCGCCTCCCTCACCCCGATGGCGGCGGTCATGCTCTACGGGCTCCTCGCGGGAGCCATCGGGAGAGGGTTCGGGTGATCGCCTTCCTCGTCGACGCCGCGAGGCTGCTTCTCGGGGTGACCCTCGACGTCGCCCCCATCGTCATCGTGCTGTTCGCGTTCCAGCGCTTCGTGGTGGGCCGGCCCATCCCGAACCCGCGCGCCGTCGTCATGGGGCTCGTCTACGTGACCCTGGGCCTCGGGCTCTTCCTCATCGGACTCGAGAAGGCGCTCTTCCCCCTCGGCCGGAGCATGGCACGGCAGCTTGCGGACCCTGTGTTCCTCGGCGTGTCGGGCGGCGGCACCGTCGGCTGGGAGCACTATGCCTGGGTCTATCTCTTCGCCGCCGCGATCGGGTTCTCCACCACCATCGCGGAGCCCTCGCTGATGGCCGTCTCGATCAAGGCCAACGAGGTCTCGGGCGGCGCCATCGGGGTGACCGGGCTGCGGGTGGCGGTCGCGATCGGGGTCGCGATCGGGGTCACGGTCGGGGTGCTGCGCATCGTGACCGGAACCCCGCTCCACTACTACATCATCGCGGGCTATGCCCTGGTCCTCATCCAGACCACGATGGCCCCGCGCGGCATCGTCGCCCTCGCGTACGATTCGGGCGGGGTCACCACGTCGACGGTGACGGTGCCCATCGTCGCCGCCCTCGGGCTCGGGCTCGCATCTTCGGTTCCCGGCCGGAGCCCGACCCTGGACGGCTTCGGGCTCATCGCGTTCGCGAGCCTCTTCCCCATCATGGCCGTCCTCGCCTACGCCCAGGCGTCGCGCTGGCGGGCGTCGCGCCGCGGCTGAACATCCGGAACCGGAGCGAGCCGACCGGAACACTCGGAGGAACAACCGACATGCACTTCAAGCTGATCGTTGCGCTCGTGGACGACTCCCACACCGAACCCATCCTCCACGCCACCCGCGAGAAGGGCGCGCTCGGGTCGACCGTCGTCAGCCGGGTACGCGGAGAGGGGGTGGACGTGAAGAGGACGTTCCTCGGACTCTCGCTCGAAACCTCCCGCGACATGCTCCTGTTCCTCGTCGAGGAGCACCTCAGCCGGGAGATCCTCGAAGCCATCGAGCGGGTGGGTGACTTCGCCCAGAGCGGGGCGGGCATCGCGTTCCAGATCGACGTGGAGGATGCGGTGGGAGTCGCCCACCAGATGGAGCTGCTGCAGTCGGTGGTCGAAGAAAAGCTCTGACCGACCCCGTGGTCCGCCTCGTCGTCCGCCCCGACGGATGGCTCGAGGGCGCGCGGCTCTGCCCGTCGCCCAACTTCGATTCCCGCCCCGGAGGGATGGAGATCGACCTCGTCATCGTCCACGGGATCAGCCTTCCCCCCGGGGAGTTCGGGGGCGGCGCGATCAACCGCCTTTTCTGCAACGAGCTGGACCCGTCCGACCATCCCGCGTTCCGGGATCTCGGAGGGCTCAGGGTTTCCGCACACGCCCTCATCGATCGGTCCGGCGCGATCACCCAGTTCGTGTCGTTTCTCGACCGCGCCTGGCACGCGGGGCCATCGCGCTACCGCGGGCGGACCGCGTGCAACGACTTCTCGATCGGGATCGAGCTGGAGGGGACCGATTCGCTGCCCTACGAGCGGAGTCAGTACGAGGCGCTTGCGGACCTCGCCCGCGCGCTGATGGCCCGGTGGCCGGCCGTTCGTCCCGACCGGATCGTCGGGCACTCGGACGTCGCGCCCGGACGCAAGACCGACCCCGGTCCCGCGTTCGACTGGGAAGGGTTCCGGCGTCTCCTCGTTCCCGCCTGATCCTCCCTCCCGAGGTACCGGATCGCTCCGCGCGGCCGGGATTTCCACCGGCGCAATCCGACTGCTACCATCGGCCGGCCATGTCGCCCGAACGGAACATCGCCATCGTGCCGCCGCGGCGCCAGTCGCTCGGGTCTCTCATCGATCTCTACGAGAGCAACTACTACCGGCTGCTGCGGCTTGTCCCGGAGCTGCGATGCATCGAGGGCACGGTGGTGTCCCGGGTCGCGGGGGCGCTCGACCTCTACCTCACGGTGCACGAGCAGCAGCGCTACACCACTACCCTCTCGCTGACCTACTGGTTCGGCGAAGAGCTCCAGCCGAACGCGGGGATCGTCGTGTACCACGACGTGAACGCCGCGGAGCTCGTCAGCTTCAGCCGGCGCCGGCGCCGGCGGAGCCTGGGCCGGACGTCCTGGCGCCGGAGGCGGATGCCGGACCTCGAACGCAAGTGGCAAACCAATCGTTTCCTGCAGAAATGGCTCGGTTTCTGCCACCGGCAGGGGCACCTGTTCCTGCTCGTGACCTGCCCCCGCATCCCGCAGTCGCTTCCCCTCGAGCCGGTCCGCTATCACGGCTAGTCGGGCTTCGCGCGCGTCGCAGCGGCCCGGTGGGTCGGGTTGGCGCGGCGCGATCCCGCCCGCACCCGTTTCCCGGATGCGCGCGTTGGAGTGAACGCGGGCTAGCGGGATCCGGCGAGCGCGGTGGGGAGGGGGCGCAGGAGGTCACTCAGCCGGTCCGGAGGCACTCCCAGCCGGTGCTGGTAGACGATGCGGTACTCCATGACCCGCTTCACGTACTGGCGGGTCTCGGTATACGGCACGAACTCCACCCACAGCTCCGGCTCGAGTCCTCCTCCCGCCCCGAGCCACCGCTCCGTGCGGTGCGGACCCGCGTTGTACGACGCGCTCGCGAGGGCCGGATTGCCGTGCATCCGGTCGAGGAGGTGGCGCAGGTAGTAGGCGCCGAGGCGGATGTTCTTCCTTGGGTCGAGGAGGGTCCGGTCGCTGCGGAGCCGGACCCCGGCCGGCCGCGCGATCCGGCGGCCGGTCGCGGGCATGATCTGCATGAGTCCGAGGGCCCCCGCCGAGGAACGGGCGCGGGGTCGGAATGCGCTCTCCATCCGGATGGTGGAAAACACCCACGCCGGGTCGATGCCGTGGTCGCGGGCCGCGGCGGCCGCCTCGGCTTCCCACGCGATGGGAAAGCGGAGATCCAGGCGATCGAGCGCCCCGGCCCGAGCCGCGCCCCGGATGGCTTCGAAGTGCCAACCGTGCCGGGTGGCGAGCTCCGCCGCGGCGGCCAGGTCCTCGCCCCCGAGGCGCCTCACGAGATGGCGCCATTCACGATTGAACCCGTTCCGGAACCCGAGCGCGTGAAACTCCATCGCGCGCCGGTATCCGCCCATGCGCTCGATCCGGTCGATGCGCTCGGCGGAGGAGCCGCTCGGGTGCTGGACGATGCGGTACGGGGCGCCGATCCGATCGGCGGCGAGGAATCCATAGTAGTCGCGATGGGCGGCAAGCTCGGCCCACTGCGCTTCCTCGGCCCGCCCGAGGGCGGTGAGGGCGCGGGCCCGCCAGTACCGCCACTGAAGCTCCGAGCGCGTGTCGGGGGGCAGCGCGTCGAGGGCGTCGAGGGCATCCGTCCAGCGTCCTTCGGCAATCGAGAGGAGGGCGAGGATGCCGAGGAGACGAGGGCTGCGGTCGGCCTCCGGGACGCGCTCGATCCACTCCACCGCCTCCGCGACGCGGTGATCCTGCGCGTAGCCGAGCCCGATGCGCCAGGACGCGAAGGCATCGAGCTCGGGGGGCGGGGGCGTGGCCCCGTCCTCTGTCGCCTCCAGCCACGCGCGTGCCGC
The DNA here is from genome assembly GCA_022823045.1 of Gammaproteobacteria bacterium. GTDB lineage: Bacteria > Pseudomonadota > Gammaproteobacteria > HK1 > HK1 > JAJDXW01. The sequence continues at coordinate 4,040 of JAJDXW010000048.1, read as the reverse complement.
GGCGCTCGGGTTGCGTCGGGCGATGGAGGCGATGGCGGTCGCGACCGGCTGCCGCCACGCCGGCTCGTGCCGGGCCCGGCTTGCCCGGGCCACGATCCGGGCCGGGCGGCGGTAGTCGCGGATCCAGCGCTCCGCGATGCCCCGGTCCGGCTGGTCGAGCAGGCGGGCAACGTAGGCGGCGAGGCCCCGGTTGCCGCGCTTCAGGGAGATCTCGATTCGGTGCCAGAGGTGCTCCGAGGTCCGTCCCCCCCGCTGCGCCCAGAGCTTGAACGTGAGGTCGCACGCCTTGTGCTGGGACTTCGGCACGCGCCACAGCCGGGCGGTGGCCTCGAACCCGGCGAGGTTGTCGTCGGTCTCGAGGAGGGCCCGCGCCCGCAGGCACTCGACCCGGGCCGTGCGGCGGCGCGGAGAGAGGGAGGCGTACACCTCCAGGAATCGGGCCCAGCGGTGCTGCCGCGCGAGACGGTCGAGCCAGTGGAGCCGCACGAGGTCCGCCATCGGCGTGTCCGGAACGGTGGCGAGGAACCCCTTGATCGCCGATTCGGTGTGCCGGCCGAATCGGGCCCGGAACTCGAGGTACCGCAGCCACGGGTGAAGCGGGTGGTCCCGGAGCGATGCGGTGAGCCGGTTGAAGCGCTTGCGCTCTCCGCGCCGGAGCGCCTTCCGGGCCTCGAGGACCGTGACGCGATCGAGGGTCGCTCGGGAGACCGGGGGCTCCGCGCGCGCGGCCCCCGCTCCGGGGACGGTGACTGGCACGAGAAGCCCCAAAAGGAGGAAGATGGCGACGCCCCGGCCCCAGCCTCGGCCCCGGGGAAGGCGCCGGCCTCGGACCCGGGCCGGAGCGGAGGAGGGCGCCCGATCCCGCCGCCCGGCCGGAAGCCCGCACTCGTTCCGCCCGGCCCTCACGGCACCGCACCCTTGGGTCCGGCCGCGGGCGAACGGACCCCCATGACGGAGGAAAATATGGAACGTCTCACCGGACTGATGGCCAGGCTCCGGCAGGACTGCCCCTGGGACCGGGTCCAGACATTCGACACGATTGCTCCCTGCACCATCGAGGAAGCGTACGAGGTCTCCGACGCGATCGCGCGCGAGGACTTCGACTCGCTACGCGAAGAATTGGGTGACTTGTTGTTTCAAGTGGTGTTTCACGCCCACCTGGCCAGCGAGCGAGGGTGCTTCGACATCAAGGACGTCGTCGAATCGATTCTCGACAAGATGATCCGCCGCCACCCGCACGTGTTCGATCCGTCCGCCACCTCGGAGCGGCCGGACTGGGAGCGGGCGAAGGCGAACGAACGGCCGGAGGCCGAGAGCGCTCTCGACGGGATCCCCATCGCGCTCCCGGCGCTTGCGCGGGCCGCGAAGGTGCAGCGCCGGGCCGCCGCGGTCGGATTCGATTGGCCCGACGCGGAAGGAGTGTTCGCCAAGCTCGACGAGGAGATCGCCGAGCTCCGGGAAGCCCTCGGCGCGGGGGAAGGGACGGAGCGCGTGGAGTCGGAGCTCGGCGACCTCCTCTTTACGTGTGTCAACCTCGCCCGCCGGCTCGGGGTCGACTCCGGCCGCGCCCTCGCCGGGGCCAACCGGCGCTTCGAGGGACGGTTCCGGACGATGGAGCGCCTCGCCGGCCGCGGAAGTCGCCTGGACGAGCGGACCCCGGCGGAGCTCGACGCCCTGTGGGAACAGGCCAAGGAGTGACCTCGCCGGACTCAGGCCGGACGGTCGATGCGCGCGTAGGCCGAGTGGTTGTGGATCGACTCGAAGTTCTCCGCCTCGATGGAATAGCCCTCGATGCGCGGGTCCGCGTCCAGGCGCTGGGCGACGTCGCGGACCAGATCCTCGACGAACTTGGGGTTGTCGTAGGCGTACTCGGTGACGAACTTCTCGTCGGGGCGCTTGAGCAGACCGAAGAGCTGGCACGACGCCTCGTGCTCCACGATGTCGATGAGCTCCTCGATCCACACCAGGGCCCGGGTGTGGGCGTGCACGGTCACGTGCGAGCGCTGGTTGTGCGCGCCGTAGTCCGAGATCGCCTTCGAGCACGGGCACAGGCTCGTCACCGGCACGACGATGCGGGTGCTCATCCGCACCTCGCCCTGGCGGATCGCTCCGACCAGGGTGACGTCGTAGTCCATCAGGCTGCTCACGCGGCTCACCGGGGCGGCCTTGCGCACGAAGTAGGGGAACGTCATCTCGATGTGGCCGGAGCGCGCCTCGAGCAGCTCCACCATCTCGCGCAGCATGCGCTGGAACGTGGAAACGGTGATCTCGTACTCGTGGTTGTCGAGGACCTGCACGAAGCGGGACATGTGGGTCCCCTTGAAGTCCTGGGGCAGGTCCACGTACATGTTGAAGGTCGCGACCGTTTCCTGCCTTCCGGTGGAACGGTCAAGGACCCGCACGGGATGGCGGATCCCCTTGATCCCGACCTTGTCGATGGGTATGCGGCGGGCGTCGGGACTGCCCTGCACGTCGACGATCGAGGTGATGTCCGGGCCGTGTTCCGGGCGGGCGTTCTCGGTCCGATCCAGCGTCTTCAAGTTGCCGGTACCTCGTCTTCGTGGGGAGCGCGCGAATGATACCCGGTTCGGCCGGCATCGACCCGCGGGTCCGCCCCGATCGTCACTCCGGCGACGGGGGACCGCTCCGCCCGGGTCCCGCCCGGGTGCCCCCGTCCCGAGGCCGGGGTAACGAGGCGCTCCGCGCGGGAATCGGGGCCCGGAGCGTGGGAGCGGGCGGCGTCCCTTTCGTTCCCCGCCCCGTCGGGAGCGGAGGCCCTGCCCAGGCCCGCATATCTCACCAACTTTCTGCTGCGGACGCGGATCTGCTCGCTGTGGCAAGGCGTACTCCCTCAAGCCGCTTCGACGTAGTGTCGGCTACGCCTTCAGCGTCTTTCGGTCCGTGCGCCTTGCCACAGCAGCATCTCCGCGCCCAGACCCGAAAAACTCGGAGAGTTTTTCGGGTGAGTGACCATCTCGAAAAATTCTGCGAATTTTTCGAGTATGCGACGAAAGTTGGTGAGATATGCGGGCTAGGTGTCCGCCTCGCCCGGCGCGGAAGCGGCCGGCTCGCCTTCGCCCGAGGTGCTGGTGTCGCCGGCTTCGGGTCGGAAGAGCTGAAGCGCTTCCTCCTGCCCGCCGTCTCCTGCTCCCTCGGTGAGGATCCGGATCTTGCGCTCCGCGGTGGACAGCGCCCGCTCGCAGTAGCGGTGCAGGACGACGCCGCGCTCGTACGCGCTCACCGAGTCCTCGAGGCTGAGTTCGCCGCGCTCCATCTTCTCCACCAGGGCCTCGAACTCGGCGAGCGCCGACTCGAAGCTCCGGGGCGTCGTCTCGCGATCGGGGGTGTCGGGCATGACGATCCGGCCGGAAGTGCGTGGCGCGAGGTTAGACGACGCCGCGGCCGCGATCAACGAACGGCTCGGGCCCCCGGTCTCCCGCCCGGCCCGGCGCTTCTCCCCTCACCGCGCGGCGATGCACTGCCTCGATTCCGAGGAGGGCGCGGCCCGACCTGCCGCCGCGGTCGCGGCACGCTGACCCTTCACTCCCCCCGCTGTCATCCCGCTCACGATGCAGCGGAGGCTGCCAGCGGGTCTGAAGCATGGCCGCTCCTACCCTTCCGGCCAGTGCGCGGCGACTTCCCGCCATTCGTCGTCGGACCCGGCGGGCCACGGCGGAATCGTCACGGCGAACGCCGAAAGCGGCGAATCCCCGAACGACCGAAACTGGAATGACGTGCCGAGGGGAATCGTCAGGCAGACTCCGGGGCTGAGCGACACCACCTCTTCACGGCTGCCGTCGCGCCGCCACATCTCGCCGCGGCCCGCGAGGATGTACCAAATCTCATCGACCGTGCGATGTCGACCCGCGCGGGATATCGCACCCGGAGAAAGCTGGAAGTGCGCCGCGCTTCCGGAAGGGAGGGAAAGCAACTCGCGCACGTGCGATCCGTCCGGCGCGATCACATCGGGTTGAACGGGGAGTTCCCGCGTTCCGAATCCCGGAGATCGTCTCTGCTCTGGCATCCCGACTACTCCCTGT
>JAJDXW010000190.1 GCA_022823045.1 Gammaproteobacteria bacterium | reverse complement strand
CGGCGTGACCTGCCGGGAGCGCAGACCTGGCCCGGAAAATTCACCGAAGTTCGTCGCGAGGGCGCCAAGATGCTTGTGGAAATGTGGAAACATCGGAGATGTTTCCACATAGACGGACCATACGGAAAAATCGAAGATTTTTCCGTATATGTGGGCCGCACGGACCGAAAGACGCTGAAGGCGTAGCTGACACTACGTCGAAGCGGCTTTCGGGAGTACGGACCGCTAACGCAAGCAGATTGGCGTCCGCAGCAGAACATCGGTGAATTTTCCGGGCCAAGGCCCGGGAAGGGAGGCGATCAGCCCTCGGCGACGGCCGCGAGCCCGGACGGGTCCAGGATCTCGATTCGTTTCGGCCCGTCGCGGCGAATGAGGTCGGCCTGCTCGAGCGTGAGCATCGCGCGGCTGACGGTTTCCGGTCGCATTCCGAGCAGGTCGGCGATGTCGCTCCGGGAGAAGGGAAGGTTGACCTCCTGTCCGTCCGGGTTCAGACGCTCGCGCATGCTGAGCAGCAGGTGCGCGAGCCGCTCCGACGGGTCCAGCCGGGCGAGGGCGGCGATCCGGTCGCGCAACGCCTCGATGTGGCCGATCGCGTCGGAACGGATGCAGCGCTCGATGCACCGGCAGTCGGCGGAATCGAAGTCCGCCTCCAGGTTCGGGATCAGGCACAGGAGGAAGTCGGACGACGCGGTGATATCGCGGCCGCTCCGGGCGCTGTCTTCCCCCGCATGAAGCACTTCACCGGGGATCAGGAAGTCCGTGATCGCGCGCCGCCCGTCCTCGAAAGTGTTTCGCACCGCGAGGGTCCCGCGGGAGACGACGGCGAGGTCCCAACCGGCGAGCCCTCTTCCGTTCTCTTCGACCAGCCGTTCCGGCGCGGCGCGGCGGACGGCCTCGCGGAACCGCTTCTGGAGCGGCTCCGGCAGCCGGCTGCAGAACCCGTGTTCGCGCCCGGGGCAGTCCCTGCAGAGCCGGGGTTCGAGCGATTCTCTTGCCACCTGACCTTATTCGAGAACGGGGGGTTCGAGAGGATGATAACGGCTTTCCTTGCGTCGGAAAAATACGTCGCAGCCAACACGTCTCGATCCGGACGTCTCCTCGATGACGACTTCTCATCCTGGGGGCCGTCCGTCCCCCGGGAAGCCGGAACTGATTTGGATCAGGGAAATCCCCCGTTCCCTCTGGTTTCATTGTTGCCGTGTCGGCCCGTGCGGCCGGTGTCGGTCCGTGCGGGTGATGCCGTCTCGCGCGGCCAGCCGGCCCGCACGGGCCGGCCGTACCGGCGGCCGTCGAGGGATCGGACGATGCAGGCTCTTGCTGACATTCCCCCGCGCCAGCAACACCAGGCCCTCGGTGTCAGCACGTTCGCGTTCACCGTCTGCTTCGCGGTCTGGACCATCTTCTCCATCATCGGGATCCGCATCAAGCAGGATCTCGGGCTCACCGACACCGAGTTCGGCATCCTCGTCGCGACTCCCATTCTGACCGGCTCCCTGAGCCGCATCTTTCTCGGGATCTGGACCGACCAGTACGGCGGACGCATCGTGTACACGCTGCTGATGGTGGTGACCGCGGTCGCCGCCTGGATGCTCTCCACCGTCAGCACTTACCCCATGTTCCTCCTCGCCGCCCTCGGGGTCGGGCTCGCGGGTGGCTCGTTCGCGGTCGGCATCGCGTTCGTGTCGCGGTGGTACGACCGCGACCGCCAGGGGACCGCCCTCGGGATGTTCGGGATCGGCAACGTGGGCGCGGCGGTCACCAATTTCGGAGCGCCGTTCCTGCTCCTCGCGTTCGGATGGGAGCGGGCGGCCCAGATCTACGCCGTGGTCCTCCTCGTCACCGCGGTCCTGTTCTATGTCGCGACGAAAGAGGACCCGGTCACCTCGGCGCGCAAGGCGGCGGGGGAGAAGCCGCGCTCGGCGTTACTGCAGCTCGAGCCCCTGCGGCACCTCCAGGTCTGGAGGTTCTCCCTCTACTACTTCTTCGTCTTCGGGGCATTCGTGGCCCTGGCTCTCTGGCTCCCTCGCTACTACGTCGGCGTCTACGGCCTCGACGTCAAGACCGCGGGCATGCTGGCCGCCGCCTATGCGCTCCCCGGCAGCATCTTCCGGGCCCTCGGCGGATACCTTTCGGATCGCTACGGCGCACGCCTCGTCATGTACTGGACGTTCATCGTGAGCGTCCTCGTGTGCTTCTTCCTGAGCTACCCCTCGACGGATTACGTCGTGCGGGGGGTGGAAGGGCCCATCTCGTTCAACATCACCATCTCGCTTCCGATCTTCGTCTCGCTCACGGTCGTCCTCGGCTTCGTGATGTCGCTCGGCAAGGCCGCGGTCTACAAGCACATCCCGGTCTACTACCCCGAGCACGTGGGCTCGGTCGGAGGCCTGGTCGGGATGATCGGCGGGCTCGGAGGGTTCATCCTCCCGATCTGCTTCGGGGTGATGAACGACTTCATCGGGGTGTGGACGAGCTGCTTCATGCTGCTCTTCGCCCTGGTCGGGATCGCGCTCGTCTGGATGCACTTCGCCGTCCGCCTCATGGAGCGCCGGGAGGCGGCCGAGCGCCTCGACCGGCTGCCCGAGCTTCCCGAGCTCCTCTCCGTGCACGCGCCGGAGCACCACGGGGCGCTCGGTCCCCGGGGCCGGACGCCGCCCCCGGGAGCCCCGGCGACCTGAGCACGGGCACCGACCCGGACCGCGAGGAGAAACGCGATGGGCAAGGACCTCCGGGGCTGGACACCGGAAGACGAGGGCTACTGGAAGGAGAGCGGGCGGGCCATCGCGAACCGCAACCTCTGGATCTCGATCCCGAGCCTCCTCTGCGGCTTCGCGGTGTGGCTCTACTGGGGGATCATCACCGTCCAAATGCTGAACCTCGGGTTCCCGTTCGACAAGCCCGAGCTCTTCACCCTCTCCGCGGTGGCGGGCCTCACCGGCGCGACCCTGCGAATCCCGAGCACCTTCTTCATCCGCATCGCGGGGGGGCGGAACACGATCTTCCTCACCACCCTGCTACTGGTGATCCCGGCGGTGGGGACCGGTCTCGCCCTGCGCGACCCGAGCACCCCCCTCTGGCAGTTCCAGATCCTCGCCTTCCTGTCGGGGATCGGCGGCGGGAACTTCGCCTCCTCGATGTCGAACATCAGCTTCTTCTTCCCCAAGCGGGTGCAGGGTTACGCGCTCGGGATGAACGCGGGGCTCGGCAACTTCGGCGTCACCACCATGCAGATCCTGGTGCCCCTGGTGATGACGATGAGCGTGTTCGGCGGCGAGCCGCTGGTGCTCCAGAACACGAGCGGGACCCTCATCGGAAAGATTCCGGCCGGGAGCGACACCTGGATCCACAACGCGGGGTTCGTCTGGCTCGTGTTCCTGATCCCGCTCGCGTTCGCGACCTGGTTCGGGATGAACAACATCCGCGACGAGCACGTGTCCCCGAACATCGGGAACCCGTTCCGCGGCTTCGCGGTCATCCTCGT
>JAJDXW010000085.1 GCA_022823045.1 Gammaproteobacteria bacterium | reverse complement strand
TTCGCTAAGCCACGCCTCGGCCCGCGACCCGGTCCGGTTGTAGACGGTGACGTCGTGACCGCCGGTCGCGAGATGTCCGGCCATGGGAAAGCCCATGACTCCGAGCCCGATGAACGCCACCTTCCGAGATTCGCCGCTCATGTCCTCCTCCGCGACCTGCTACCCGCGACGGGGCGGCACGATACCACAGCATCGTTGCCGCGGCGGGGTTCCCGAAGCGGAGCCCGGCGGGGCGCATTCGGGCCGCCGCCGGGGCCGTTCCCGGGGCGCGGGCAGGGCTCCGGCGGCGCCACGTCCCGCGGTCAGCCCGCCGGCAGGAGCATGGTGACCTTGAGGCCCGGCCCCCCGCGAGAGGCGTCGTTCTCCGCGAGGTCCACGGTGCCGCCGTGCACGGTCGCGACCGCTTCCACGAGGGCGAGCCCGAGACCGTTCCCGGCCGTGTTGCGGCTCGCCTCGAGGCGCACGAAGCGCCGGAACACCCGCTCGCGATCGGCCTCCGGAATGCCCGGACCCTCGTCCCGCACCACGATCCGCGCGCGGCGCTCCCCACCGCCTCCCGGCGCGGGCACCGTGTCCGTCTCGACCACCACCCGGCCCCGTCCGTGCCGCAGGGCGTTGTCGACGAGGTTCGACACGGCCTGGAACAGGAGGTCGCGGTCGCCGTTCGCGAGGAGCCCGGCCGCGCCACCGAAGAACGCCACCTCCCGTCCGCGCTCCTGCCCGTACGGCTCGTACAGCTCGGCCGCGTCCCGCGCGAGGGCGGCGAGGTCGACGATCGTGAACCCTTCCCGGGTCGCCTTCGACTCGACGCGAGCGATCCGGAGCAGCGCCGCGAACGTGGCAAGGAGGCGATCGGACTCGCCGATGGCCGCTTCCACCGACTCCGCCGAGCCCCCGCCGAGCCCGCCCGTGTCGCGCAGCTCCTCGAGACGGGTGCGGAGCCGGGTGAGAGGCGTCTTGAGGTCGTGCGCGATGTCGTCGGTCACCCGGCGAATCCCGTCCATGAGCTCCTGGATCCGGTCGAGCATCGCGTTGAGCTGATCGGCGAGCTGATCGAAGTCGTCGCGAGTGCCGCGGGTCGGGATCCGGCGCGCGAGGTCGCCGCGCATGATCTCCCGGCTCGCCCGGTTGATCGAGTCGATGCGGCGCATCGTGCCCCGGGTCATCGCGAGGGCTCCGGCCACCCCGAGTACGAGCATGAGGCCGAGGCTCCAGGCGAGGGCGAGCCGGATACGACTGCACGCCCGGTCGATCTCGTGCATGTCCCGGCCGACGAGGAGGAGAAGCCCCCCCGGCAGGGCCGATACCCGCGCTCGGGCGAGATGCGGCGTGTCGTCCGGCTCGCGCGCGGTCCAGAGCGGAAACTCGAGCCATCCCTCCGGGTCCGGCATGGCATCCGGCCAGCCGCTCACGTTGCCCCCGAGGGCGCGGCGCCCGGCCGTCGCGAAGAGATAGATGAAGGGTCCGCGCGGGCTGCGGGCGACCCGGTCCTCGAGCACTCGGGAGAACGAAGCGAGGCCGCGGCCCCGATACCGGGCGGTGAGGCTCCCGAGCTCGCGCTCGATGGCCGCGTCCGCCTCCATCTCCAGGTGCATCGCGGTCGTCCAGTAGACGAACCCGAGCACCACGCAGACCGACCCCTCGAACAGCAGCAGGTACACCACGGCGAGGCGGAAGGTGGAGCTGCGAAGGTAGCGCGCGAGGGCCGTCAATCGCCGGGGTCCCGCAGCCGGTAGCCGACGCCCCGCACCGTCTCGATGAGTGGCTCGGAGAAAGGCCGGTCCACCTTCGCCCGGAGCCGGGAGACGTGCACGTCCACCACGTTGGTCTGGGGGTCGAAGTGGTAGTCCCAGACGTTCTCCAGCAGCATGGTCCTCGTCACCGCCTGCCCCCGGTTCCGCATCAGGTACTCGAGCAGCGCGAACTCGCGCGGCAGCAGCCGGATCGGCTCGCCGGCGCGGGTCACCGTCCGGCGACGCGGATCGAGCTCGAGGTCGCCCGCCTGGTACGCGGTGTCCGCCGCGACTCCCCCGCGGGGCCGGCGCTGGAGCGCCTCGAGGCGCGCGACGAGCTCGCTGAACGCGAACGGCTTGGTGAGGTAGTCGTCGCCGCCGGCGCGCAGACCCTCGACCCGGTTGTCGACCTCCGCGAGGGCGCTCAGGATCAGGATCGGTGTGGTGTTTCCGGCCGAGCGAACGGTCTTGAGCACGGAGAGGCCGTCGAGGGCGGGCAGCATCCGGTCGACGATCATCACGTCGTAGGCCTGTTCCAGGGCGTGGAACAGGCCTTCACGGCCATCGCGGGCGACATCAACGAGGTATCCATGCTGACGCAGGCCCTTGGCGATGAACCTCGTCACTACCTCGTCGTCCTCGATGATGAGCGCCCGCATCATGGCCGAATTCCCCGGTCTCCCGGAAGACTATGCGATCTCGATTCGCACCGCCACGAAGCGCGGCTGCCCGCCCCGCTCGACGAGCAGCAGCGCATGCTCGCGACCCGCATCCGCCGCCTTGCGGAGGGCCTCGCGCACATCGGCGTTCGCCGCGACCGGCGCGTTGTCGACGCTGATGAGCACGTCGCCCCGGCGCAGCCGCGCCTCGGCGGCGGGGGTGTCGGGGCGAACCGAGGCGATGACGAGCTTCCCGTCCCGGTTCTCGAGGTATACGCCGAGGCGTGGTCCGGCCGCCGGCGCCGGGGCGGGCGCTTCGCTCACCGCCTCCGGGCCGCCCGCGTCCGGCCAGCCACCGAGCTTGACCGCGACCTCGAGCGGCTCGCCGTCGCGCACCACCGTGACCACCACCTCGTCGCCCGGCTCCATCGTCCCGATCTCGCGGGCGAGGGCCTTGCCGTTCTCCATCGCCCGGCCGCCGACCGCGGTCACCACGTCGGCGCGGCGCATGCCGGCACGGGCGGCGGGGCTGTCCGGCGCAACGTCGTTGACGAGCACCCCGGACGCCTCCTCCATCCCGAGGCTCTCCGCGATCTCGGGGGTGAGGGCCTGGAGGGTGACGCCGAGCCACCCGCGGGACACCTTGCCCTCCTCGATGAGCTCCGCGACCACCGGGGCCGCGACCGAGGCCGGCACCGCGAAGCCGATCCCGACGTTGCCCCCGGCCGGGGCGTAGATCGCGGCGTTGACCCCGATGACCCGGCCGCGGGTATCGAAGAGCGGCCCCCCCGAGCTCCCGCGGTTGATGGGAGCGTCGACCTGGAGGAAGTCGCCGTAGCCGCCGGCGCGGATGTCGCGTCCGCGGGCGGACAGGATCCCGGCCGTGACCGTGCCCCCGAAGCCGAAGGGGTTGCCGATGGCGACCACCCAGTCGCCGACCCGCGCTTCGCCGTCGTCGCCGAAGGCGAGCCAGGACGACGGGCCGGCGGCGTCGATCCTGAGCACCGCGAGGTCGGTCCGCGCATCGCGCCCGACCACCCGCGCCTCGTGGCGGGTGCCGTCGTGCAGGGTGACGGCGACCTCGGACGCGTCGGCGACGACGTGGTCGCTCGTGACGATGTGTCCGTCCCCGTCGACGAAGAAGCCCGAGCCGACCTGCACCCGGGGGTCCGGCATGGACGGCATCCGTTCGAAGAAACGCTCGAACGGGGCCATGTCGAGCCACGGCGGACGGGGCATCGGGGCGGTGGCGGCGACCGCCTTCTCGACGGTGACGAACACCACCGCCGGCTGGACCCGCTCGGCGAGGTCCGCGAAGCCGGAGGGCGAGGGGGCGGAGAGCGCCCCGATGGGCCCGGCGGGAGATGCGGGCGAGCCCGTCCCGACGGCCGCGGACGAGGCCGCGCCGACGACGACCGCGCCGGTAAGGGCGCCCGCGGTGAAGAGGGCGATCGCGCCCCGGGGTGGGATACGTGTCGAGAGTTTCATGGCGTTGACTCCTGTGGTGTCCGGTCCTGCGTTGCCCCCCACTCGCGGGGGATGCGTCGAACCCTACGCCGTCAAGCCTTAACGCCTTCTTTCCCGAACGTTACGATCCTGCAATGTTGGGGTGGGGGAAAGTGCGCGGGGCGACCCGCGCTGCTCCGCGCGCGCCCCGGCCGTTCGAGCCATCTGGAGAAGGGATCCGCTCCCGGGGCCGGTGGGCCGGTCGCTCAGTCGTCCCCCCGATTGGGGTCGGGATCGGGGGCGCGGGCGAGCTTGCGGGTGAGCGTGTTGCGCCCCCAGCCGAGAAGCCGGGCCGCCTCGTGCCGGAGCCCGTTCGAGTGCCGGAGGGCGGCGTCGATGAGCACCCGCTCGAAGCGCGGTCCTGCGTCGTCCATGAGCCTCGCCCCGCCCGCCTCGAGTCGTGCCTCCGCCCAACGGGCGAGGGCGTGCTCCCAGTCCCCGCCGGATGCCCGTGGCGTCTCCGCCGCCGCTTCTCCGACGCCCCCTTCTCCGACGCCCGCTTCGGGCGCCCGCAACTCGGGGGGAAGATCGCCGGTGCGGATCTCCCTCCCGGCGGCCATCACCGTCAGCCACCGGCATGCGTTCTCGATCTGGCGCACGTTCCCGGGCCAGGCGAGGCCCGCGAGGTGCTCCTCCGCGTCCGGGAGCAGCACCTTGCGCTCGACCCCGAGCTCGGCCGCCGCCTCGGCGAGGAAGTGCCGGGCGAGCATCGCGATGTCCCCGCGCCGCTCCCGAAGGGCCGGCACGCGAACGCCGATGACGTTGAGCCGGTGGAAGAGGTCCTCGCGGAACCTCCCGTCCCGCACCCGCTGCCCGAGGTCCTGGTGGGTGGCCGCGATGATGCGCACCTCGACCCGCACCGAGGTGTGTCCGCCCACCCGGTAGAACTCCTGATCGGCAAGCACCCGGAGCAGCCTCGTCTGGAGCTCGGCCGGCATGTCCCCGATCTCGTCCAGGAAGAGGGTGCCCCCGTGCGCCTGCTCGAAGCGGCCCCGGTGGCGGCTGTGCGCGCCGGTGAACGCGCCCCGCTCGTGGCCGAAGAGCTCCGATTCGAGCAGCTCGGGGGGGACGGCCGGGGTGTTGACGGCGATGAAGGGGCCGTTCGAGCACGGGCTGTGCTCGTGGAGGGCCCGAGCGACGAGCTCCTTCCCGGTCCCCGATTCGCCGGTGATGAGCACGGTGACCGTCGAGCGCGAGAGCCGGCCGATCGCCCGGAACACCTCCTGCATGGCCGAGGCGGAGCCGACGATCGTCGCCGGCGTGCCCTCCCTCTCCGGCGCCCCCGGCACCCCGGCAGCGGCGCCGCGACCGCTCGCGACGGCCCGCTCGGCGACCGTGACCACCTCGTCGATGTCGAGGGGCTTGGCGAGGAACTCGAACGC
>JAJDXW010000269.1 GCA_022823045.1 Gammaproteobacteria bacterium | reverse complement strand
TTCCAGAGCCGCCAGTACGCCTTGAAGGTCGTGTAGCTCGCGAGCACGTCGAGGATGAACCCCTCCTCGATGGCCTGCCGCATGCTGTAGAGATGGAACGGCGCGAACGAGTCGTCGCGGCGCCGGGTGCCGAATAGCTCGAGGGTCTTCGGCTTCGGTGTCGCGGTGAACGCGAAGGTCGAGAGATTGGGAAGCGGTCCCCGCAGCTCCATCTCGGCGAGAATCGCGTCCTCGAGCTCCTCCTCCGGCGTCGCGGCCCCGGACTCCTCCTCCTCGGCATCTTCGAGGGAAGCGGGCGCAAGCACCGCCTTGAGGCTCTTCGTGCTCTCGCCCGACTGCGACGAGTGCGCCTCGTCGACGATGAGGGCGAACCGCTGGCCCGGCAACCGGCCGATCTCCGCCGCGATGACCGGGAACTTCTGGAGGGTGGTGACGATGATCGTCTTCCCGGCTTCGAGCGCGTCCTTGAGCTGGCGCGAAGTGGTGTCGATATTCTCCACCACCCCCAGCGTCTGCTCGAACTGGCGGATCGTGCTCTGGAGCTGACGGTCGAGGACCCGGCGGTCGGTGACGACGACGATGGAATCGAACACGCGGCGGTCGTCCGCGTCGTGCAGGGTGGAAAGCTGGTGGGCGAGCCAGGCGATGGTGAAGCTCTTGCCGCTCCCCGCCGAGTGCTGGATGAGGTAGCGCTGCCCCGCTCCCCTCCTCCGCGCATCGACGACGAGCCGGCGCACGCAGTCGAGCTGCTGGTAGCGAGGGAAGATGAGGAATCGCCGGCCGGTCTTCTTGCCGTTCTCGTCCTCTTCCTCGACCTCGTGGACGAACTGGCGCACGAGGTCGAGCACGCTGCTCTGCGCCCAGGTTTCCTCCCAGAGATAGCCGGTCGGGTAGCCGAACCGGGTCGGGGGCACGGGCGGATTGCCGGCCCCGCCGAACCGGCCCCGGTTGAAGGGGAGGAAACGCGTCTTGCGTCCGGCCAGGTGGGTCGTGACGTAGACCAGCTCCGGATCGACCGCGAAGTGGGCGAGACACCGGCCGTAGGCGAGGAGCGGCTCGCGGGGGTCGCGGTCCGTCTTGTACTGCCGGATCGCGTCCTCGACGGTCTGGCCGGTCAGCGGGTTCTTGAGCTCTGCGGTGAAGATGGGTATGCCATTCAGGAAGATCACGAGGTCGAGGCTCTTCTCGTTCCTGGAGCTGTATCGGACCTGGCGGACAACCGCGAAGAAGTTGGCCGCGTGGAGCCGCCGCACCTCCTCGTTGAGCCCGCTCGCGGGGCGGAAGTACGCGAGCCGGAACGAGCAGCCCATGTCCTTGAGCCCGCGCCGGAGGACTTCGAGAGCGCCACGCCGCTCGATCTCGGACGAGAGGCGCTTCAGGAACCGCTCCCGCACTTCGACGCCGTGGTGCTGCGAGAGCCGCTGCCACGCCTTCGGCTGGGTGGCCTGCACGAAGTCGAGGACATCGCGAGGCAGGAGGCAGAGCGCGCGGTCGTAGTCCTCCGCCCGGCGCCGCCGATAGCCGCCCGGCCGCATGTCCGGGTCGCCGTAGGGCGGCGCCGTCTCGGCGACCGCACCCGGAACGGCCGGGACCTCGTCCGGCCCGTAGCGAAGCAGGGCCGCCTCGATGGCATCCTCGAAAGCACGCTCGGACACCGTGGCGCTCATGCGGCGATTCTTCCGACAGCACTCATGCCGCGCCCCAGCCGCCCCACCGCGTCTGGAGTTTCGGGGAGGTCTCGCATGGGTCGAGCGCACGTGCCCCCTCCGCCCACGCCCCACGCGGCTGAAGCAGGCAACGGTGACACCCCGAGGGTGCCATGCCCGCGAGAATCCCGCACGGCGCGGCCGGCCGGCGCTCCTGCCGTCGCTCCTCCATCACCGGTCACCCCTTGTTTGCGGTAGCGAAAACAACGAGAACGACATTATCGAATTCCGCCGAAATCGAAAACAAGGAGGGCCAGCACGAGCTTTGCCGGTCGAGGCAGGTGCGACCGCCCCCGGCTCAGGCTGCTGTCTCCCGCACGTCGATCTTGCCCGTCACCGCCGCCGATATGAGGGCAGTGCGCAGCTCCTTCAGTCGATCAATCGCCTCCTGGATCTTGGCCAAGAGCGCGTCGATCTTCGCCATTTCTCTGTCGAGGTAGTCAGCAATCGCATGCTGCTCGGCCCAGTTCGGCAGGGCGGTATGGTCCGCGTGTATATCGTTTCGGTCCACGCCAGGCACGGCCGACTTGACCGCGTGCAACAGAAATAGAGGCGCCAGATTCATCAGCATAAAGCGGAGAAAGCGAGGTTTATTTCCGTGAAGATCGATACTGTAAAGTGTAGTATTGAGAGGCCAATATGGTTGATCCATCAGATAGAATTGACCAATAGTTCCATAGCGTCCTGTAACGATACCCGGTGCCACCGCAACCGCTCTTGAGTGTTTGGATGACATGCCTGATGATGACACGAGTGGTACGTCTCCTTCCTCGCGATCATCCGCCGGAAGATCGTGTCCGCGCTGGAATGTAATCGCCCACCGAAGTTGCTTTACGTTCCAATGCACCGGAATCTCCCCCAACCACTCGACGCCGGAATCCTTCATCGGAACATCGGGGTCAAGCCCTTTGGTAACGGCGCGAGTGATTAGGGCGGTGCGTTTCTCCTCCAGTAGCTCAATCAATCGCTCCTTCTTCGCAACCAGCGCATCGATCTTCGTTGTCTCACGGTCAAGATGGAAGGAGACAGCGACCTGCTCGGAACGAGGTGGGAAAAGAGCTCGGTAGTGCCGTAACTGAATTGCTGTAAGGTGATTGATGGTATTCGGATTACTTCCTGCGACAAAGACACCGCTTGCAGCAAGGAAGCGCATAAGGTAGAAAAAGAAACGGGGAATGTCCTTTTCCGAAAGCGTTCGGACACGATGAATGGCTTTCTGGAAAAAGCACTCTTCGATTTTACCTTGCCAAGTGGCGGTTCTGCCGACTTCTCCACCTTCGCAGACCAGCAAGTCCCCAGGCAACAGACCGTATCGTTTCCGCTCCCTTGGAAAAAAATCCATCGTGGGCAAATCCTGCGTATTCACTGAATCCCACTGCACGTCTACATTTCTTATATACGGTCCCGATGACTCTCCGCGGATTCTCTTCTCATCCAGCATTTTGCCCAACGCCACCTCATAACGAGCGTAAACAGGAGCGACTTCCCAATGCGCTGGAATCTCCCCCAGCCATTCAACGCCAGAATCCTTGTAGGTTGGATAAGGCTTGTATTTCTCCGTCCCCGCAACGAATGTGGTGTCGTATTGCACTCGTGTCATGGCGGGAGCGGCGTCAGGTAGGTCTGCATGACGGTGCGCGCCCGGCAGGCCTCGGCGGCGCGCATGAGCTCGCTCACCGTCACGGCGCGCGTACGGAGACCGTCGTCCAGTGCTTCGAGCGCGATGTCGAGACCGAACTTGTTGCGGTAGCGGAAGCAATCCACCACGGTGCGGGCCGGAGAGGTAATGCGGAACGGCACGCCAAGTGCGGTGCGGTGTTGTACTCCGTAGGTCAGCATCGGGCCTGAGAACCGGACGATGCGGAGTCGGGCGGGAGGATGCATCGGCTTGCGGGCCTTGCGGTCGAGGGCGATCCAGGTCTCGGGCGGCAACTGGGTGCCGATTTCGTGGATACAAAGCGCCGTCAACAGGCACACGACGGAGTTCGGGACGGCCGCGGCGACCATCGCGGTAGTTTCGAGTTCAGTAGCGTCAACCTCGGTGAGTCGATAGAGTCCGTTTCCGAAGTCCTCGGCGATTCCGCGGGAGACCAGCGCCTGAATCTGGCGGTGGGAGATCCCGAGCGGGGAGAGATCGCGTGGCCGGAAGAAGGCGCCGATGCCTGCTTCCTGAAGCCGCTCCGCATCCAGTGTGCTGGTCATGCACGAATGATAGTGAATGTCGGCAGTTAGACGCAAGTGCCGACATTTGATGTCATCCGACCTGGCCGATGGACATATCCTTCAGCATGTCGAGGATGTCCTTCTCGACGGCCTGGATGTCGGCCTCGATCTCGGCTAGGGGTCGCGGCGGGGTGTAGCGGTAGAAGTAGCGGTTGAAGTTGATCTCGTAGCCGACGAGTCCGACCCGGCCGTCTCGGTCGTCGCGTCGGGCGGAGTCGATCCAGGCATCGGGGACGTGGGGGAGCACCTCGCGCGCGAAGAATGCGCGGACGCTTGCCGGCACCCCGACGCCGTCGACCGGGTCCTCGCCTTCCGGGAGTGGGACCCTCTCGGTGTCGCGAAGCGTGGGGTCGGCTTCCGGCGCGCCGTCCTCGCCCCGGCAAATCTCGGCTTTCTCGTCGCGCTCGCCGAGCGCGGCGAGGAGCGCGTTGCGGACGGTGGCCGGGAGCCGGATGCCGGCCTCCTTCGCCGCCGCCGTCAGATCGCCGAGGAAAGAACTCCGGTCACGGTAGAGGGCGTCGGGCACCTCCTCGAGAAAAGCCAGGATGGCCTGCTGCCGCGCCCGTCCCTCGGCTTCCTCCCGCGCGCCGGCATCGCCCCGCCTTCTCGACTTCGCGAGGTTCTGGAACCCCCGCTGCTCCTTCAGAAGGGCGATGCGTTCGGGGCTTGCCTGGAAGTTCAGCCGGAGCGGTCGCTCCACGGTGATGCGGCGGTAACCGAAGTGGGTGGTCGGAAAGACATGGCTGACGACACGCTCTTCTTCCTTACCGTCCTTGGCGACCATTCGGGTCGCGCCGTCCTCGAATTCGACGAGGAGCTTCAGCACGTCCGCCGCCTGCTCCGGAGGGATCTCGCGCCGCTTGTCGCCGAGGCTCCGGCGCATGGGCGACCAGAACGAGGTGGCGTCGATGAGCTGCACCTTCCCTCGCCGCTCGGGCGCCTTACGGTTGCTGAGAAGCCACACGTAGGTGGCGATGCCGGTGTTGTAGAAGAGCTGCTCTGGGAGCGCGATCAGCGCCTCCAGGAGGTCGTTCTCCAGGATGTGGCGGCGAATCTCGCTCTCCCCGCTTCCCGCGTCGCCGGTGAAGAGGGGCGAGCCGTTCATGATGATCGCGATGCGCGCGCCGCCCTCCTCCGGCGCCTTGGCTCGCGCGAGCATGTGCAGCAGGAACAGGGTCTGGCCGTCGCTGATGCGGGGGAGCCCGGGGCCGAACCGTCCGGCCGCTCCCCGCTCGTGCTCATCCCGTACCACGTCCTGATCGCGTTTCCAATCCTTGCCGTAGGGTGGATTCGCGATGAGGTAGTCGAAGGACTGGGCGGCGTGCCGGTCGCGGGAAAGGGTGCTTCCGAACGCGATGTTGTCCGCGTCGCGACCGGTCGGGTCCTTCATGAAGAAGTCCGACTTGGAGACCGCCCACGTCTCCGGGTTCACCTCCTGGCCGAAGAGGTGGATGTCCGCTTCCGGGTTGATGGCCGGCCGGAGCCGTTCGCCGTTCCGGCTCGGTCCTTCGGTGATGTGCTCCTTCGCGATCATCAGCATGCCCCCGGAGCCGCAGCAGGGGTCGTAGACAGTCCGCACGACTCCCGGGCGTGCGATGTCGCGCTCGTCGCCCGCGAGCATCAGCCCGACCATCAGGTGGACCACGTCGCGGGGCGTGAAGTGCTCTCCCGGATTCTCGTCGAGAGCCTCGTTGAACCTCCGGATCAGCTCCTCGAAGATTGTCCCCATTGTGGGGTTGTCGACCTTGTCGGGGTGCAGGTCGACGGTGCGGAACCTCTCCAGTACCTGGAAGAGCAGCCCCGCCTCGTCGAGCTTGGCTGTAGTGTTGTCGAAGTCGAAGTGCTCCAGCACCTCGCGCATGTTCCGGCTGAAGCCGACGATGTAGTTCCGGAGGTTCGCGGCGAGCTGCGGCGCGTCGGCGAGGAGCTTCTCGAAGTCGTAGCGCGAGGTGTTGTAGAACGCGAAGCCAGAGGCGCGTCGGAGCTGCTGGTCCAGATCCTCGAGCCCCCGCTCACGCAGCTCCGCCCGCCGCGCGAGCACCTTCTCTTTGGTCGGAGCGAGCACGCAGTCGAGCCGGCGCAGCACCGTCAGCGGCAGGATGACGTCCTGGTATTTGCCGCGCTTGAAGCTGTCCCGGATGAGGTCCGCGACACCCCAAATGAAGCTCACGATTTCGCCGTGGTTCATCGACGGATCCGGCCGGAAGTGCCCTTCTGCGCCTGCATCGATTGCGCCATGCCGGGAGAGTCGTCTCGGTTCCGGGCCCCGGCCGTGCCGGCGCTACGCCGCGAAGTTGTGGGCGAGCAGGGTGACGACGACGACGGTCGCGAGCACCGCGCCGTGGAAGATGACCAGCGTCTTCGACCAGCATGCGGCGGCCCAGGAAGTCGTGTCGGCCGCCCAGGGGGAGGTGTCCATCGAGAAGTCGATCTC
>JAJDXW010000360.1 GCA_022823045.1 Gammaproteobacteria bacterium | reverse complement strand
GGTCAACTGCGCACGGCTGCTCGCCCAGGTGGTGTACTACTTCCACGCGTGGCTCCGGCTGGCGCCGTCCGTCCATGACGGCCCGAACCGCAGGGCGAGCTTCAGCGTCCCCACCGGCAACTTCGGGGACGTCTTCGCGGGATTCCTCGCGGCGGAGATGGGCCTGCCGGTCGAGCGGCTCCTCCTCGCGACCAACGAGAACGACATCCTGGACCGCTTCTTCCGCACCGGGGTCTACCGGCGGGGCGAGGTCCGGCGCACCCCGAGCCCGTCCATGGACATCCAGGTCGCGAGCAACTTCGAGCGCTTCGTGTGGTGGCGCCTGAACCGGGACGGGTCCGCGGTCCGCGACTTCATGGCCGCGTTCGAGGCGGAGGGAGAGGCGCGGCTCGAGCCGAACGGAGACGGTTCGGCCGGGGCGGGCCGGATCGCGTCGGGGCGGGCGGACCGCGCCGAGACGCTCGCGACGATCGAGCGCTGGTACCGGCGCGCGGGCCGCGTTCTCGATCCGCATACCGCGGTGGGGGTGAAGGTGGCCGAGGAGCAGCGCGGCGCCGAACCGACGGTATGCCTCGCGACCGCCCACCCGGGCAAGTTCCCGGACACCGCGCCGGCGGGAGTCGCGGTGGGTCACCCGAGTCTCGCGGGGCTCGACGACCTTCCCGCGCGCAAGGTCGTCGTGCCGAACGACCCGGAGCGGGTCGCCCGGCATATCGAGTCCGTCTGCGCCTGAGGCGCGGCGCCCGCCCGTCCGCGGACTGCCCGCCCGCGCGCCCCGGAGGCCCCCACTCCCGGGAAGCCGCGGAGCCGGGCCGGGGAACGTGTGAAATCGGGACGAAGCTCGTATCGTCAACGGCAACTGAGACCAAAGGAGAGAACATGGACCTCGGACTGAAGGACAAGGTCGCGATCATCACCGGCGGCAGCGAGGGGATCGGCAGGGCGTCGGCCCTCCGGCTGAGCGAGGCGGGGGCGAAGGTGGCCATCTGCGCCCGCCGCGCCGACGTGCTGGAGCGGGCCGCGGAGGACATCCGGAGCCGCACCGGCGGCGAGGTGCTGGCGGTGGCGGGCGACGTCTGCCGGGACGGCGACGTCGAGCGGGTGGTGTCCGCGACGGTCGAGCGGTTCGGCGGCATCGACATCCTCGTGAACAACGCGGGCGGGTCGCGCGCCCACCCGTTCCTGGAGGCGACCGAGGAGATCTGGCGCGAGGACCTCGAGATCAAGGTGTTCGGGGCGATCCGGTTCTCGCGGGCGGTGCTGCCGCACCTTCGCGCGCGGGGCGGGGGGCGCATCATCAACATGACGACCCCGGGGGGCAAGGTGCCGAGGAAGAACGCCCTCCCCACGTCGGCGAGCCGCGCCCTCGGCATCAACCTCACCAAGGCGATGGCGAACGAGTACGCGCCCGAGAACATCCTCGTCAACACGATCTGCCTCGGGCTCATCAAGTCCGCCCAGCACGAACGGCGCTGGGAGCGGGGCGGACGGGACGGGGAGACCCTCGAAGCCTACTACGAGCGGATGGGCGCGAACGTGCCGGTCGGGCGTTACGGCGAGGCCGAGGAGGTCGGCGACCTGGTGGCCTTTCTCGCCTCCGATCGGGCCGCGTTCATCGCCGGGACCGCGATCAACATCGACGGGGGAGCGAGCGAGGCGGTGTGAGCGAACACATGCCCGTTGCGGCCCGGCGGCTCGTGTAGAATCCCGCCGGTTTACGGCATTCACCCGAACTTTGGAGGGAGAGGACATCGTGCGGTCGATCCGATATGAAGCGCCGGACACGGTGGACGGGGCGGTAGCGCTGCTTGCCGAGGCCGGCGACAAGGCCAGGCCACTCGCCGGCGGAACCGATCTCATCGTGCAGATGCGGGCAAGGATGGTCTCCCCGGAGGTCATCGTCGACGTCAAGAACATCCCGGAGCTCCTGGAGGTCCGGGACGAGGGCGGCGGTTTTCGTGTCGGCGCGGCGGTGCCGGGCGCGGTCCTCGGCGAGAACGAGGCGGTGGTCGCCATGTGGCCGGGAGTGGTGGAGGCGTTCGAGCTCATCGGCTCGACCCAGATCCAGGGCCGCGCGTCGCTTGGCGGGAACCTCTGCAACGCCTCCCCCGCGGCCGACTCGACCCCCGCGATGATCGCGGCCGGAGTCACCTGCGAGATCGCGGGTCCCGGCGGCCGGCGCGAGGCCGCGGTGGAGGACATCGTGACCGCGCCCGGGGCAACTTCCCTCGGCGACGGGGAGTTCGTCGTGAGCTTGTTCCTCCCGCCGCGCCCGGCCCGGACCGGGGACGCGTACCTTCGCTTCATTCCCCGGACGGAAATGGACATCGCGGTGGTCGGGGCCGGGGTGTGCATCACCCTCGACGAGGGCGGCACCTGCACCGCGGCCCGGGTGGGGCTCGGCGCGGTCGCCCCGACCCCTCTGCTCGTGTCGGAGGCGGCCGACGCGCTCGTCGGAACCCGGCTCGATGACGATGCGATGGCGAACCTCGCCGCGGCGGCGAGCGCCGCGTGCAACCCCATCGACGACAAGCGGGGCACGATTACCTATCGGACCAAGGTGGCCGGCGTGCTCGCGCGCCGCGCCGCGGGCATTGCAAGCGAGCGGGCGAGGAGCAACTGAGCGATGGCCAAGCGACACGTAACCACGACCGTAAACGGGGAGCCGCGCGAGTTCCTCTGCGAGGTGGACCAGACCCTGCTCGATGTCCTGCGCGACGAGCTCGGGCTCACCGGCAGCAAGGAAGGCTGCGGCTCGGGCGACTGCGGCGCGTGCAGCGTCATGCTCGACGGGCGGCTGGTGTGCGCCTGTCTCGCGCTCGCGGCGGAGGCCGAGGGGCGCGAGGTGGAGACCATCGAGGGGATGGCGGATGGCGACCAGCTCCACCCGCTCCAGCGGACCTTCCTCGAGGAGGCGGCGCTTCAGTGCGGAATCTGCACGCCGGGCTTCCTCGTTGCCGCGAAGGCCCTCCTCGACCGCGACCTCAATCCCAGCGAGACCGAGATCCGGTACTGGCTGGCCGGAAACCTCTGCCGCTGCACCGGGTACGACAAGATCGTCCGGGCGGTGCAGAAGGCGGCGGCGGAAATGCGCGCGGAGGGATGAACGATGAGTGACTCAGCTCACCAGTTCAAGTGGGTCGGCACCCGCCCGGTGCGGCCCGACGGGCTCGACAAGGTCACGGGGCGGGCGAACTTCGGCGCGGATTTCACGATGCCGGGGATGCTCGTGGGGCGCATTCTGCGGAGCCCCCACGCCCACGCCCGGATCGCCGGAATCGACGCGAGCGCGGCGCTCGCCGTGCCCGGGGTCAAGGCGGTGGTGACCGCGGAGGACTTTCCCGAGATTCCGGACGGTGAGCTGATGGTCGGCGAAGGGCCGATGAACTTCCGGGACCTCTCGTGCAACGTCATGGCCCGGGACAAGGCGCTCTACGACGGTCACGCGGTGGCGGCGGTCGCCGCGACCTCCCGGGCGGCGGCCGAGGAAGCCCTCGACCGGATCCGGGTGGACTACGAGGTGCTCCCGCACGTCGTCGACGTGCTGGAAGCGATGGAACCGGACGCTCCTCTCCTTCACGAGAACATGTTCACCGACGGCGTGGACCCGAAACCGGAGCGCCCCTCGAACGTCGCGTCGCGGTGCGAGTTCTCGATCGGAGACCTCGACGCGGGGTTCGCCGCGGCGGACGTCGTGGTGGAGGGCGAGTACGTCATCGAAGCGGCGCACCAGGGCTACATCGAGCCCCACGCCGCGGTCGCGAGCGTCGGGGAGGACGGGCACTCCACCATCTGGTGCTCGAGCCAGGGCCAGTTCATGGTGCGGGCGTACTGCGCGAAGCTCCTCGGGATGGAGAACTCCCAGATTCTGGTGACCCCGTCCGAGATCGGCGGCGGCTTCGGCGGCAAGACCACGATCTACGTCGAGCCGGTGGCGCTCGCCCTCTCCCGCAAGGCGGGGCGGCCGGTCAAGATCGTGATGGACCGCGACGAGGTGTTCCGGGCGACCGGCCCGACGTCGAGCGCCCACGTCAAGGTGCGGATCGGGGCGACGAAGGACGGCAAGCTCACCGCCGGGGACGCGGAGCTCCGCTTCCAGGCGGGGGCCTTCTCCGGATCGCACGTGCAGCTCGGCTGCATGTGCGGCTACGCCCCCTACGACATCGACAACGTGCGTACGGTCGGCTACGACGTCGTCGTGAACCGTCCGAAGTGCGCGGCCTACCGCGCTCCGGGCGCACCGCTGGCCGCATTCGGCGTCGAGAGCGCGCTCGACGAGCTCGCCGAGAAGCTCGGCATGGATCCGCTCGAGCTTCGCCTCGCCAATGCGGCGCGCGAGGGCACAACGGCGGCCTACGGGCCGAAGTTCCGCGAGATCGGCTACGCGGAGACGGTCGAGGCGGCGCTCGCCCACGAGCACTACCGGGTCGAGCTCGGCCCCAACCAGGGCCGCGGGGTCGCCTCCGGCTTCTGGTTCAACATCGGCGGGCAGACGAGCGCCGCCGTCCACATCAACGAGGACGGCACCGCGGTGGTCGTGGACCCGAACCCCGACATCGGCGGCTCGCGCGCATCGATGGCGATCATGGCCGCGGAGGTGCTCGGGATCGACTACCACCGGGTGCGTCCCATCGTGCCCGACACGAGCTCGATCCCCTACAGCGACATGACCGGCGGCAGCCGGGTCACGTTCTCGGTCGGCATGGCGGTGGTGGAGGCGGCGAAGCAGGTCGTGGAGGAGTTGCGCGGCCGCGCGGCGAAGATCTGGGACGTGGATCCCGACGGGGTCGTCTGGGAAGACGGCGAAGCGCGGCCCGCGAGCAGCAACGTCGGGGAGTTCGAGCCCCTCACCCTCGCCGCCCTCGCGGAAGGCTCCGCCAAGACCGGCGGCCCCATCTCGGGGCAGGCGACGATCAATGCGCGCGGGGTCGGGCCGGGGTTCGGCACGCACGTGTGCGACGTGGAGGTCGATCCGGAAACCGGCGGGGTCACCGTGCTTCGCTACACCGCAGTCCAGGACGTGGGCCGGGCCATCCACCCGAGCTACGTCGAAGGGCAGCTCCAGGGCGGCGCCGCGCAGGGGATCGGCTGGGCGCTCAACGAGGAGTACGTCTACAGCGAGGCGGGCACCCTCGAGAACCCGGGGTTCCTCGACTACCGGGTGCCGGTCGCTTCGGACCTCCCCATGATCGACACCGTCCTCGTCGAGGTTCCGAATCCCCGCCACCCGTACGGGGTGCGGGGGGTCGGCGAGGTGCCCATCGTGCCTCCGCTCGCCGCGGTCGCGAACGCGATCTACCACGCTTGCGGGACCCGCATGAACCACCTGCCCGCGTCCCCGCCCCGGCTTCTTGCGGCCCTCGACGCCGCGAAGCTGCCCGAGGCGGCCGACTAGCGGCCGGGTACGGCGGGCGGATCGGGAGCACGTCGCGATGGCGAGAGTGGTGCTCCCGAACGAGCTCGCCCGCGAGCTCGCCGGAGGCGAGAAGGAGGTCGAGGTGAAGGCCGAGAACTACCGGCAGCTCCTCAAGGCCCTCGACGCCCGCTTCCCCGGAATGGGCGAACGGCTCCGCGACGGCGTCGCGGTCGCCATCGACGGCGAGATCTTCCAGGAGCCGTTCCTCGAGACCATCGGCGAGGACAGCGAGGTCTTCTTCCTTCCCCAAATCGAGGCGGGGTAGCCGGCCGCCCGGCGCGGCGGCCGGGCGCGCGCCGGGTCAGGCGACGGCGCGCTCCGCGTAGAGGGCGTCGATCCGGGAGTCGTCGAGGCCGAGGCTAGCGAGAACCTCCCGCGTATGCTCGCCGAGGCGAGGGGCGTGCCCTGCGATCCCGGAGGGCGAACCCTCGAAGCGGGCCGCCGGCCGGGCCTGCCGGTACGGCCCCATGTCGGGATGATTGCGGAGCTCCACGAGCTCGTTCGCTACCACCTGGGGGTGATCCACCAGCTCGCGCTGATTGAGCACGGGGGCGCAGGGCACCTGGTGCTCGTCGAGGCGTTCGAGCCACTCCGCGGTGGTGCGCCGGAGCAGGACCTTCTGGGTCTCCTCGAGGCGCTTCACCACGTTGACGGTGCGGTCGTGGGGTGTGGCGAAGAGCTCGTTCTCGAGCCAGTCCGGCCGCTCCAGGGCGGCGCAGAGCCCCTGCCACTCCGAATCCGAGACCGCGCCCACGGTGATGTAGCCGTCGCTCGTCCGGTAGATGAGGTCCGGGGCGAGCCGCGAGCGGGGCTCGGGAAGCTCGCGGTCCACGACGGTGAGGTTGACGAGCCCCTCGGGCCAGAGGAACGCGACCATTGCGTCCAGCATCGCGAGCCGCACGTGCTGGCCCTCGCCGGTCCGCGCGCGGTGGAGGAGGGCGGCGGTGATCGCCTGGGCGGCGGTGAGGGCGGTCACCTTGTCCGGGATGATGGTGCGGATCATCATCGGCCGGCCGGTCTCGCGGTCCGTCTGGATGTCCGCGAGCCCGCTCAGGGCCTGTATGACGGGGTCGTAGACCCGCTTGTGCCGGTAGGGGCCGCGCTCGCCGAACCCGCTGATCGAGACGTAGACGATGTCCGGGCGGCGGGCGCGGACCGCGTCCTCCCCTAGCCCCATCCGCTCGACGGTGCCGGGGCGGAAGTTCTGGATGAACACGTCCGCCGACTCCACCAGCCGGTCGAGCAGCCCCCGGCCGAGGTCGGACTTGAGGTCGAACATGACCGACTTCTTGCCCCGGTTCGAGCTCGCGAACGAGCTCGTGACCCCGCCGATGTCGTGCCCCATGCGCCGCACGATGTCCCCCGCGGGGGGCTCGACCTTGATGACCTCCGCCCCCTGGTCGGCAAGCATCATGGTGGCGACGGGCCCCGAGATCATGGCTGTCAGATCCACGATTCGAATTCCGGCAAGCGGACCGGGCATATCGACGTTCTCCTGTGGTGGGCAGGTCGGGTGCGCGGGGCGGCGGCGTCCCGGAAGCGCGCCGAAGTATGCCGGACGCCCTTCCGCCGCGGCAAGGCGGGCCGGGCTCGGGGTGGATTCAGAGGTGGTTTCGGAGCCCAAGGGCGTCCGGGCAGGGCTTGAGGTAGTGCTGCATCAAGGCGTAGGGGTCGGGGGCGTGCCGGAAGTGGTGGCGGAGGAACCGGATCGGGACCACGAGGGGAACCGCGCCGGTGCGGTACTCGTCGATGAGGGCGGCGAGCGCCTGCCGGTCGCCGGAGTCGATCCTGCGCTTGAGGTAGCCCGCGAGGTGCTGGAGGACGTTGGCGTGGCGGCGGCGGGTGGCCTGGCGCCGCATCCCCTCCATGAACGTCCGGAGGTAATCGCCGGCGACCTGCGCCGGCTCGTGCCGGCCCGCGTCCGCGACGAGGCGCCCCGCGGCCCGGTAGTGGACCTCGCTGTGGGAGAGCAGCAGCAGCTTGTGCCGGGTATGGAACTCGACGAGGCGCGCCGCCGTGAACCCCTCCGCCATCGTCCGGCGCCACCGGTCGAGGGCGAAGACCCTCTCGACGAAGCTCTCGCGGAGGGTCGGGTCGTTGAGGCGCCCCTCTTCCTCGCAGGGGAGGAGGGGATACGCCTCCGTCACCGCGCGCGCGAAGATCCCGCGGCCCATGCGGGGCGAGCGTCCCGGTGCCTGGTAGACCTTGACCCTTTCGACGCCGCAGCTCGGTGAGGCGCGCTTGAAGACGTAGCCCCGGACTCTCTCGAGCTCCGGGACGATCCGGCGCGACGTCGCCTCGAGTGCCCCCGTCACGTCGACCGAGGCGTCGTCCACCCGCACCGCGCGTGGCGCGGCGGGGTCGCCGGCGAGGCGGATCGGGGGGCGCGGAACGCCAAGCCCGGCGAGCGCCTCGGGGCAGAACGGGACGTACTCGAACCACTGTCCGAGCACCCCCGTCACGTAGCGGTCGAGCTTGTGCCCCCCGTCGTAGCGGACCTCCTCGCCGAGGAGGCAACTGCTGACGCCGACGGGGATCCGCACATGCACATCACCGCCGGCCGCCGCGTCGGGCCCGGCCGTCACCAGGTCCCCACCCGGAACGTCCTCATCCGTCGTCCGGCGGCAACGAGGTCGAAGGACCGAGCCCGCGCTGCATGAGGACGAGGTCGAGCCAGCGCCCGTGCTTCCATCCGGCGCCCTCGATCCGCCCCGCGTCCTCGAAGCCGCAGCGGCGGTGGAAGCTGATCGAGCGTTCGTCGGCGCCGCCGATGACCGCGACGAGCCGGCGGCGCCCGGCCGCCTCGCACCCCGCGATCACCGCCTCGAGAAGCCGGCGGCCGATCCCTTCCCGGACGGTGTCCGGATGGACGTAGACCGAGTCCTCGACCGTGTACCGGTACGCGGGACGCAGCCGGAAGGGGGAAGCGTAGGCGAAGCCGAGGAGGCGCGAGTCCCGCTCCGCCACGACGTAGGGAAGCCCGTGCGCGCGCACCGCGGCCGAGCGTCGTCGGAGCTCCGCCGCGTCCGGGGGCTCGTACTCGAACGACGCGACGCCGTGCCGGACGTGGTAGCCGTAGATGTCGGACACCGCGTCCATGTCGGAGTCGCGGACCTCGCGCACCGCGATCGACTCCGTGCCCACGTTTCCCTCTCCCTCCCAAGTATCGGAATTCGGCGCGGATTATCCCCGAAACGGACCCCGCCATGCGCAAGCGCCCCGCGGTACCCTGGTTTCCCGCTGCCGAACCGCGAATTGCACCTGCTTGCATGATGCCGCCTTCAACTTCAAAGTCCTCTCATGGCAGTGCAGATCACCATCACGGGCGTGCCCGAGGCGGTGCGGGACGAGTTGGCCGCCCGCGCCGCATCGAAGCGTCAATCCATGCAGGAATTCCTGCGCATCGAACTCGAGCGGATTGCATCCGGGCCTTCGCGGGATACGTGGCTGCAACAAGTTCGCGAGCGCAAGGAGTCAGCCCAGACGCGCGTGAAGCCTTCCCGAGTGCTTCGGGCCCGTGACGAGGACCGGACGTGAGGGCCACCGTCATCGCGTCCACGGTCGTGGCGTTGCCGAGATTTGAACGAGTGACGATGTGGCGAGTGTCTATACGGATGGTATACGATCGAAACTGGACGAATCGTGAACCTTCGATGGGGGCAGAATTGATATGGCCCAAGTGAACTTTCGAGTGACGGAAGAGCGTCTGGCGTTCATCGACCGCGCGGCGGCGATACGAGGCGTAACCCGCACGGAGTTCGTGCTTCGGTCGAGCGAAGCGGCGGCGATCGAGGCGTTGAACGAGCGCCCCGTGATTGTGCTTGACGAAGAGACATACGACGCGTTCGTCGCCGCGCTCGACACCCCGGTGGAGCCGGACGCCCGCCTGAAGGAGCGTTTCTCCCGCCGGCCGTTGTGGGAGCGATAACCGGTCCCGAGCCGCTCGGCGAACGGCACGAGATCTCCCGGTTCCGTTCCGGAGTGCTCGGACTCGACGCCTGGTTGCAGGGAAAGGCACGGCTGAACGAAGCGAAGGGCGGAGCGCGTACCTATGTCGTCTGTGAAGGCGGACGGGTGGTCGGGTACTACAGCCTCGCTGCGAGTTCGGTGGAGAGGCGGCGAATCTCGTCGCGCATCGCCAGGAACATGCCCGAGCCGATTCCGGTGATCCTGTTGGGCCAACTGGCAGTGGACACGAGCTATCAAGGGCGAGGACTCGGATCCGACCTGCTCATCGACGCGGCGCGGCGCTCGCTGTTGGCTGCCGACGTGATTGGCGCACGCGCAATCGTCGTGCAGGCAATCAATGACGAGGCCAGGGCGTTCTACGAACGGTTCGGTTTCCTGCCGTTCTCGGAGCGTGAGCCGCTCATGCTGGTCCTGCGAATCTCGAAGCTGAAGGAGGCGCTTCAGGCGTGAGGCAGGAAGTGGACCTGAGAGATGCAAAGCGGGGCGCGGTCATCGAGGAGCGTGGGAAGCAGCGAATCACGATCATGCTCGACAGCGACATCCTTGCTGCGTTCCGCGAGCGGGCCGCGGCGTCCGGGAGCGGCTATCAGACCCTCATCAACCAGGCGTTGCGTGACTGCCTTGACCGCGGCGAGCTCGAAGCCATGCTCCGCCGCGTAATGCGTGAGGAGCTCCAAAACGCGGGATAACGAACTTCCTGCGTACCGAGCGCGCGGGGCCGCGTCTGCCGGCGCGGCGCGCTGTTGCAGCCGTCGTTCGCCGCCGCATGTCGCGATGGGTGCCTCTCCCGGCGACCGGGGTGTAGGCGAAATCCCCTGATGCCGTTCAATCCTGCGTCAGGAAGTCGACTATCTCGACCGCGTCCCGACGGAACCGCTCGAGTGCCGGGCACGGATCGTCCAGGAACTCCCCTATGTCAACAGCTTCGTTGGTGAGGTAGTTGTAGCCTCCGTCCATGTCCGCCGCTACGTGCCAACCCTCCAGTCCATCGACGGCGTCGGCGGGGAGCTCCAGCACCTTATCGCCGTCTGAGTAGCGCTCGACGCCAAGCGCGATCATTCTCCTCGTCGGTGGCACGAGCCATGCAAAGAGACCATCCGACGGTCCGTCCTCTTCCGCCGGGAGGCCGTCGCGATAGTAGTAGCGTTCCACGTACCGCTCTCCCCAGATCACAGCGGGGGATGCATATTCCGAGTCGAAGTACTCCTCGCCCAAACGGGCGGGATTCGTCTGTCCGAAGGTTGCGTCCCAAACGCGGAACAGGAGATCAGCCAGATCGGCACGAACCTGCGCCGCCATGAGGAGGGCCTGACCGTAGTTCCGGGCTTCCTCCCAGCTCGCTGCGGGCATGTCGGCCCCGTCCAGGGCATCGACCAACGCGTCGACGGCGTTGCGGATGGCCTGATTACCATAGTATTCCTTCAAGCTTTCGGGAATCTGGAAGGTCATGTGCGGGTCTCCGGGTTGAGGGCGCCGATCCGGTGCCAAAGCCAGGCCATGAAGGTCGCGAGTTGAGCATCCGGTTCACGCGGGCGTCGTTTCTCGAACTGAAGCCAGACGTCGCGCCATAGCAGCACTGGCCAATGACGGAACTGCCGACCTTTGCGTCCTCGTCCTGCGTCCTGGGTGAGGCCGACAATCCGGCAATCAGGTTCTCGCACAAAGCGCGGATCGTACCGTCGGGCGTTGCGGGAGCGTCGCAACTGACCCTCGGTGAGATGGTGGCTGAACTTGGCTTCGACTATCACAACCCGCAACAAAGGACTGTTCGCGGCCGCCGGAAAGCGGATCTCAAGGTCGATTCGGTCGCGTTCGGCGAGGGCTTCCGCCCGTTCCAGGACGTTGTCGTCCGGAAGGTTCGGGACCCGGAGAGCTTCGAGGAAAGCGCGGATGCGAGCGGCTCGCAGCTTGGCCTCGCCGTGGTTGAGGAGTGATTCCAGACCCCGCGTGGCTCGAGGCTCGGTCAGGTCGATTCCCCAGTCGGGCGTGAATGTGTTGAAGGCGTGATCCGGTCGGAAGGTGCCGAACACGGCTTCGAGAACGTCCTGCTCTATACCCACGGAGCGAGGCCGGGTCAGGGAAGGAGCAAGGCGGAGCGCGTTCAGGATTGGAGACCGGATTCTGGTTTCGTAGGCCACCAGGCACTCCGGGTCGAATGCCGTGCGCACCCGAGGAGCCAGCTCGGCCAGCTCGTTCCAATTTGGTGGAAAGACCAATTTATTCACTTTTCGAGAACAATGTTCGATTCGGTATCATACTCTATGGGGGCGGCGAAGGCGTGGCATATCTCGGCGCGGCGCTGGCGAAGCTAAACGGGTTCTTCGACGGTGAC
>JAJDXW010000273.1 GCA_022823045.1 Gammaproteobacteria bacterium | reverse complement strand
GGTGCTGAGCCTCACGGTGTTCGAAAAACTGCCACTGGAACAACTACTTATCCACGGCCCACATCTGACACCGAATCCCCTGCCGGATAACCAATTGAATTTATTCGACTTAACGTTGGGACACTAGTGACCCAATGTGATGCAAGTCGCCCTCAATACGAACCATCCGGTGCACTCTCACCTCTACGACATCATGCACCCGGACGTCGAAGACATGACTGAGGACGAAGTGCGGGAGCGGCTCGCGCGAGCCGCTGCCGCCTTCCGTATCCTCATTTATTCGTGGGCTCGCTACGAGGACGAGCAGACTGAACGGGACCGGCGCCGGGTCCGAAACGCCCGGGTAGAGTGGGGCAGATACGCGGAGGAATTCTTCGACGAGGACGACGATTCGGTCCCGCCGACGGATCTCGTGTAGGAAGTCGTGGCCATGGAACGCGACACTCAAGGCGATCGGATCCGTGCGCTTTTCGAGGACGCTGAAGGCGAGGTCGTCGTGATTGCGCCGTTTATCAAGGTCGATGCACTGCGATCCCTACTTGAAGTCATTCCCGCCGGCTCCCAGCTTCGCTGCGTCACCCGCTGGCTCCCAAAAGACATCGCCGCAGGAGTATCCGATCCGGAGATACTGGATCTGCTCGAAATACGTGGCAACTTCAATCTTTTCCTCGTAGACCGACTGCACGCCAAGCTCTATATCAACGGTAACCGATGTCTCGCCGGATCGGTCAACTTGACGCTTGCCGGGCTCGGAGAAATAGGCGAGAGCAGCAATATCGAGATCCTTGTGGAGACAACTGTCCATGACCCCGGAATTGCTGCAACGCTTGCGGCCATCTCCGAGGCCGAACGTCCGGCAACAAGGCATATGGCGGAGACCGTTCGCCGCCTCGCCGATAGTCTTTCCAACCCAAAGATTTCGGCGGTCGCGCTAGACGCTCCCTGGTTTCCCCTTAGCCGTCGACCCGAACAAGCGTACAAGTTATACATGCAGCCACCGGTGGGATTCGTCGGAGCCGCCGAACGATCTCTTATCGCCGATTTGGCGAACTCCAATATCCAACCAGGACTTGATGAGAAAGAGTTTCGGCAGAAAATCCGTTCTCTGCTTGCGGAAGTCGAAATTGCTGAAGATCTCCTTGAATCTTCTGAAGATACGATACTTACGCGTGCCGACGCGAATACATTTCTGGAGACGATTTCCGGAGAGAATTTCTCCGCGAACGACTTGTGGAGTGCATTCGTCAACTGGATGGTGTACTTCTATCCAGATCTAGTCATGAAACATGAGATAGCCGAAATCGCGCTCCGCCGTGCACGTTTGCTGGATTAAACTGCGTTTATGCTGGCGTAAGGAATTGATGTGCGACAGCGCCATCACGATTCTACTTCATCCGTAGAATTCACTTCTTTCCAAGCTGGCCAATGCCGGCGTACATATTCCTCCGCTTCCATAACCTCTTCCTGCGAGAACTTATCGTATATGTGCAAGAACAGGTCTGTCGCGTGGTTCATGTCCGACTCAACGCATTTGTTCGCGAGTGCCACGGAAGGATATGCTTCATTGGTCCTGCTCGCAATTTCCTCAAATCGTTCAAGTACAGCTTCGGCCTCTTCAAGAGTGGCAGACTTCAAGATGAGACGAGCGGCTACCTTTCCGTTTCCTGGTTCCCTCTTAAATATGCCTTCATCTGATTCTTCTCCTCTCCGCTCTCTGACGTAGAGAAAAACAGATAATGCAAAACAGAGAATAATCCCGAGAATTAGTGTGCCAATAACCCAATCCCTACGAGCGAACTGACTGACAAATCCAAGCAGTGCCGCCAAGAGAAGAAAGCCCAAAGTTGTTACGTGTCTTCGCATGATCTGGTCAGCGGTTTTCTGTGCGGCTTCGAGAAGCCCCTCCACGGTGCGGTCGTTTGCGTAGCGTTGGAGTCAGCGCGCGGCGCGGCGCGGGGCGGCGGCCGACGGCTCCGGGCGGAGCCGCTCCACCACCTCGTGGATGAGGCGCCGGCCGACCTCGCCCCCGAGGGTGAGGATCGACTCCGGGTGGAACTGCACCGCCGCGACCGGAAGGGTGCGGTGCTCGATGGCCATGATGACCCCGTCTTCGGTGTCCGCGGTCACCTCGAGGCACTCGGGCAAGGTCTCCCGCTCTCCGAAGAGGGAGTGGTAGCGCCCCGCCTCGAAGCGCTCCGGCAGGTTCGAAAGGAGCCTCCCGCCCCGCCACAGGATCGCCGACGGCTTCCCGTGCATCGGGTAGCCGAGGGTGCCGAGGTGCCCGCCGAAGTACTCGACGATCCCCTGGAGGCCGAGGCAGACCCCGAAGATGGGGAGGCCGCGCGCCAAGGCCGCGCCGATCGTGTCCGCGACCCCGAAGTCCGCCGGCGTGCCCGGGCCCGGTGAGAGGACCACGAGGTCCGGGGCGATCTCGTCGATCCGCTCCGGCGCGAACCCCGCCCGCAGGGTGACGACGTCCGCCCCCGTCTCGCGGAGGTACGCGGCGAGGGTGTGCACGAAGGAGTCCTGGTGGTCCACCATGAGGACCGTCCGTCCCGCGCCGGGTCGCTTCGCTCCCGCCTCCGCGTCCGTTTCCGCCGGCGGGTCGGGCCGCGCGATCGCGTCGAGGAGAGCGGCCGCCTTGAGCCGCGTCTCCTCCTCCTCGGCCTGCGGGTCGGAGTCGACGAGGAGGGTCGCGCCGGCCCGCACCTCCGCCGCCCCGTTCCGGATGTGCACCGTGCGCAGGGTCAGCCCGGTGTTCATGTTCCCGTCGAACCCGATCACCCCGATCGCGCCCCCGTACCAGCGCCGCACCGACTTTTCGTGGTCCTCGATGAACTGCATCGCGGCGAGCTTGGGCGCGCCGGTCACGGTGACCGCCCAGGTGTGGGCGAGGAAGCCGTCGAGCGCGTCGAAGCCGTCCCGGAGCCGTCCCTCGACGTGATCGACGGTATGGATGAGGCGCGAGTACATCTCGATCTGCCGGCGGCCGATGACCCGCACGCTCCCCGGCTCGCACACCCGGGACTTGTCGTTGCGGTCCACGTCCGTGCACATGGTGAGCTCCGACGCCTCCTTCTCGGAGGTGAGGAGCTTGAGGATCTGCTCCGCGTCGCCGATGGCGTCCGCTCCCCGCGCGACCGTTCCGGAGATGGGGCAGGTCTCGATCCGCCGCCCGTCCACCCGCACGTACATCTCCGGCGACGCGGCGACGAGGTACTCGCCCTCCCCGAGGTTCATGAGCGCCCCGTAGGGCGCGGGGTTGCGGACGCGAAGCCGCCGGAACACCTCCGAGGGCGGGGCGGGGCAGCGCGCGAAGAACGACTGGCCGGGCACCACCTCGAAGAGATCCCCCCGCCGGAAGAACCCGTGCGCCTCGCGCACGCATTCCGCGTACTCGCCGGGCCGGTGGTCCGCTTCGCGCCCGATCGTCTCCGCCGCCCGCCACGGGGTCTCGGCCCCGGTTCGGGGGAGGGCGCTCGTCGAGCGGCCGCCCGCGGTGGTGAAGTCGAAGCGGTGCTCCTCCGCCGTCGCCGCCTGGTGGTCGACGACGAGGATGGCGTCGGGAAGGTAGAGGACGAGGTCGCGGTCGGACTCCGGGCGAGGCCGCCGGAGCTCGATCGGGTCGAACTGGAACGCGAGGTCGTAGCCGAACGCTCCGTAGAGGCCGAACCGGGCGTCGTCCTGCGCGCCGAAGCGGGCGACGATGGCCCGCAGGGCGGAGAAGACGGTCGGCTGGCGGCTCCGGTCCTCCTCCGTGAAGTCGGGCTCCGGCTCGCGTACCGTGAACCGCAGGGAGTCGCCGCGCCAGTCGACGGCGGCCACGTGCGGCTCGTCGGCGAGGGCGGGCTCGATCGGCGCGAGCAGCACCTCGCCCCGCTCGTTGAGCGCGCGCACCGCCCCGCTTCGCCCCCGGGCCACGATCTCGAGCGGCGGGTCCGCGAAGCCGATGTCCCACCGGGTGTAGCGGCCGGGGTACTCGTAGGACGAGGCGAGCAGCACCCCGCGCCGCCCGTCGATGCGCGCGGCGAGCTCCGCCACCGGGTCTGGGTCGAGGGCGACGGGAGCGGTGCGCCGGCGGACCTCGATCCCCCCCGCGGTGCGGAATCGGTGCTCGCATTCCGGGCCGTCGGGAGACATCGGTGATCCTCGTGTCGGTCGGGGACGGAAAGGCCGTGCGCCGGACCGCCCGGCCCTCCCGGGCAGTCGACGATTGTACCGGGGTGGGGGCAGCGGGCGCGTTGCGATGCATAATCCGGTTCCGAACCGCGATTCCCGACGCCACGCCACACCAGGAGATCGAAACGAATGAACCCCAACGCGTGCGAGCTGCTCCTTCGAGGCGGAACGGTGGTCGACGGGACCGGCGGCCCGCGCCGCACCGCCGACGTGGCCGTCGACGGCGACCGAATCTCCGCCATCGGGCGGCTCGACGCGATGCGGGGCGCCCGCGAGATCGACGTGAGCGGGCTCGTCGTCTCCCCCGGCTTCATCGACGCCCACACCCACGACGACCGCGCGGTCCTCTCCGACCCCGGGATGGCCTGCAAGGTGAGCCAGGGCGTCACCACCGTCGTCACCGGGAACTGCGGGGTGAGCCTCGC
>JAJDXW010000363.1 GCA_022823045.1 Gammaproteobacteria bacterium | reverse complement strand
GCGAGGCTCGGACCGGACAGCGTATCGAGCAGCGACTGCCGCGCGGGGTCGATGCCGAGAACCTGACCGCCAACCGATGCCGCGACCACCACGACACCGAGCATCGTGGCGCCGGCGAGACGGCCGGCGTTCACGCCCGCGTTCTCGGATCGATGGCACGGCAGACCAGGTCGACCCCGAGGTTGAGCGCAACGTAGAGCAGTCCGAGGGTCAGGGCCGTTCCCTGCACCATCGGAATGTCGCGGTCGAAGATCGCATGCACGAGGGCGTGACCGATTCCGGGCCACGCGAACACCGATTCGACGATGACCACGCCCTCCACGAGGTAGGCGAGCTGGACCGCGACGTAGGTCAGCACCGGCACGGCGGCGTTCGGCAACGCGTGACGGCCGAGGGCCACGCTTCGCGCCAGCCCCTTGGTACGCGCAAACTGGTACCAGTCGGACGCGACCGCCTGCGCCACGCAGTCGCGAATCACCCGGTTCGAGACCGCCGCGAGCCCGATGCCGAGAGTGACGGCGGGCAGCACGAGATGCGCGAATGCGCCGTGTCCGGCGACGGGAAGGAGACGAAGCTGGACGGCGAGCACGAGCATCAGCACGACCCCGAGCGCGAACGCCGGCACCGCCCGGAGGAGCGCCGACGCGCCGAGCGAGAGCCGGTCGATGAAGCTCCCCGGGTAAAGTCCGGCCACCACCCCGACCGGCACGGCGACCACGATCGACACGAGGGCCGCGCCGAAGGCAAGCTGGAGAGAATGACCGAGCTGGTGGGCGATCTCGCCGGCGATCGAGCCTCCGGACACGAGCGAGACCCCGAGATCCAGCCGCGCGAGCGCGGCGAGCCAGGCGCCAAGCTGCACCGCGAGCGGCCGGTCGAGCCCGAGCTCCTGCCGCACCGCCTCGGCCGAAGCCGCGTCCATCAGGTCGTAGCCGTATCGTCCCGCGGCAATCCGGAACGCGGCGTCGCCGGGCAGCGCCTGCATCATCGCGAAGCTGATCGCGCCCACGACGAGCGCGACCAGCGCGGCCTGGAGGAGGCGGACCGCGATGTCGCGGGTGGGTCCGCTCAAGTCGTGCGACCCCGGCCGGTCAGTCCTTCCAGGACACGCGGCTCAGCCCATAGCTTCGCTCAAGGGGATCGACCACGACGCCATCGAGGTCGGCCGCGATGGCGACGGTGTGCTGATACCAGACGACGGGGATCACCGGGAGCTCCCGTTGAAGCGCCTCCACCACCGCCGAGATTCCCCGCGCCCGGACACTCTCGTCGGCGGTGGCGGCGATCTCGTCGAGTCGCGCCGCGACCTCCGCGTTCTCCCAGCCCATGGCGCCCCAGTCGCCGCCACCGGGGCCGAAATCGGCAAGAACGGTGCCGACCGGATCCGGGGTCAGCCCGTAGTTGCGCGCATAGAGCGCGACGTGGAGCGACCCGTCCTGGTGACCGGCCGGGATCTCGGTATAGCTGCTGACGCTCACCTCGAGCTCGATCCCGACCGCTCGCCACTGGGCCTGAAGGGCCGCCGCGATGAGAGGCAGCTCGGGACGGTCCGGGAACGTGCGAAGGAGAAGCGTGAACCGCTTGCCGTCGCGAACCAGGATACCGTCGTCTCCCGCCGCCCAGCCGAGCTCCGCGAGCAGCCGCTTGGCCTCTTCCGGATCGTGGACGAGCGGCGCGAGACCGGCCTCGTGCCATGCGCCAAGCGCCGGCGGGAAGAGCTGCGTGGCGCCGGACTCCGGGAACCGGGTGATGCCCGCCGCGATGCCGTCGCGGTCGATGGCGAGACTGAGGGCGCGGCGCGCTTCGGGCGCGGAGAGGAAGGGATGCCCGGCATTCAGCTTCACGGTCACCACGCGAGGGATCGGGACCGCGGTCGTCTCGACGCTTTCCACGGTGGCGAGGCGCGCGTAGCCCGCGGGGTCCAGCGTGAACACGAGATCCGCGTCACCGCTCTCGGCAAGGAGGGCCCGGGTCTCGGCACGGCCCGCCGCGAGGTAGCTCGCCCCTTCGATTGCGGGTTTCTCCCCCCAGTAGTCCTCGAAGCGGACAACGACCATGCGCTGCGGCGGAGAAAGGGTGTCGACCCGAAACGGTCCGGTACCGATGGCGGCGACCGGCTTGCCCTCTCCGTCGAAGGCCTCCGGCGCGGGGATGACGGTGGTCGAATGGGCGAGCAGCGAAGGCAACGCGGCGAAGGGGGCGCTCAACGCGACCGCCACCGCTTCTCCGTCCGCGAAGATCCGGTCGATCGGCGCCTTTCCGAGCACCCCCGGCTTCTCGGCCGCGCGCACGAGGGCGGCCACCGCCGCCTCGGGCCGAAGGGCGGACCCGTTGTGAAAGGTGACGCCGTCACGGAGAACGAAGCGCCAGGCGAGGCCGTCGGCGCTCACCTCCCACGCGCTCGCGAGTGCCGGTCGAAGCATGCCGGTCGAATCGGCTTCGACCAGGGTCTCCATCACCTGCATCCTCTGGAAGGCAAATCCCGACACCGAAGGATCGAGGCTCTTGATCTCCCACGGAGCGGCGACCGAGACGGTGGTCCGATCAGCGCCGAGGGCAGGCGTGAAGATGCTGATGGAAAGGGCGAGAACGATGGTTGCGCAACGCAACAGGTACATGGCGACCTCCTTGGGGACGCTTGCTTGCGACGGGGGTCCGCACATTCGACGCGGTCCGGCCGGGAACGGTCCTCGGACCATCGAGTGCGAAGATATATTGTATCAATAATGGGACCAGGAACGGCTTCGTTCACCCTCCCGTTGTTCCAAGGAAGCGCTCGAGCCCGCGCCTGATCACCCGTGGACGGCGATCCGCGCACGCGCGTGCCGTCCGAATCGGATCGCCGGGGTGCGCTGGGGACGGTCGTGGGTAGTGTCGGCGGTGCGCGTGCCGTTCAGCTCGGCGCGAGCCGCCGCGGCCGGCGGCCCGGCGGGCGCTCCTCGGCAGGGTCGTCCGCGAGGGCCGCGACCGAGGCGGAATGGGCGATCCGCCCTTCGTTGACGTAGGCCTCGTGGTTGGCCACCACTTCTGCCTCGTCGTAGACGTAGTTCACCATCATTCCGCCGGACTGGGCGAGGCCGGACCTCGAGGGGTCGGCCATCCAGTTGAGCCTTTCGAGCCGGGCGCCGTTTCGAAGGTGAAAGCGGGCGACCGGATCGAGGGGCTGGCGGCCCCTCTTCTCGTGAAGGAGATAGCGCGCGCAGAGCCGGAGCAGGCGGGGGGCGAAATCGTCGGCCGGCCAGTCCCGGCTCTCGAGATCGCCGAGATTGCCCTCCTCGGCGAACCGCCCCTCGGCCGCCGCCCGGGTCGACCACTTCCGGAAGCCGGGGATCGGCGACAGGGTCGCGAACGTGCGAAGACCCGGCATCTCGACCGCGAGCTCGTGCACCACCTGCTTGATGAGGAAGTTGCCGAACGAGACTCCGACGAGGCCGCGCTGGCAGTTGCTGATGGAGTAGAAGACGGCGGTATCCGCGTCGACGTCCGGATCGACCTTTCCGAAGATGAGCTCCTGCACGGAGCTCGCGAGTCCCTTGCACAGAGCCACCTCCACGAAGATGAGAGGCTCGTCGGGGAGGGAGGGGTGAAAGAACCCGAAGCAGCGCCGGTCCGCCTCCAGGCGGCGCCGAAGGTCCTCCCAGTCGAGGATCTGGTGCACCGCCTGGTACTCGATGATCTTCTCCAGCACGAACGCGGGCGTGCGCCAGTCGATGCGCCGGATGTCGAGGAACCCGCGGTTGAACCATGCGCGCAGGAGGTAGAGGAAGTCCGCGTCGAGAGGCTCGAGCTCCGGGTGCTCCGGCAGGGCGTCGAGCAGCGCCTCGCGCATCGCGAGGAGCTCCGACATGCCGTTCGGCGAGGTGTTGAGGAGGGCGAGCAGCTCGCGGCGCGGCGGATCGGCGGCGCGCGCGAGGGCGGTCGCGGTCCCCGGACCGGGCGCCGCCCGGTAGTCGTCGACGGCCCGCTCGAGGGCGGCCGGGTCCGGGCCGAGCTCATGGGTGAGGAACCGGAAGAACTCGCGCCGGCCACCCTCCTCGAGCCCGGCGAAGGCGTCGAGCGCGGCGCGCGCGAGGGTCACCACCGACGCCTCGCCACGGGTCCGGAGGAGCGTCCGGCAGATCTCCCGGATGTCGTCGGACCCGTCCGTCGCGACCGGTCCCGCGCGCCGGCCCCGGATCCCGCCCCGCGCCCGCGCGACGCTTGCCATCACCTCCTGCCAGAAACGGCTTGCGAATCTCACGACGGGATGCCTCCGGCCTCACGAGGCGTCGCCGCGCGCGGGGCGTAGTCGCTCCGGCGTACGAGCAGGTGCACCAGCATCAGCGCGAAGCAGCCGAGCACGAACAGCTTGTTGACGAACCAGTTGGTGGTCCAGATCGTCCACTCGGGCGCCCCGAGAAAGAGCACGAACTTCGTCGCCACGATCGCCACTTCGAGAAGGGCGACGAC
This sequence comes from Gammaproteobacteria bacterium, assembly GCA_022823045.1. Taxonomy (GTDB): domain Bacteria; phylum Pseudomonadota; class Gammaproteobacteria; order HK1; family HK1; genus JAJDXW01. The sequence goes on along the minus strand of JAJDXW010000363.1, from coordinate 3,276 downwards.
GAAGGCGAGCCAGAAGGTGTACCGCGGGCGGGCGAGCAACGCCCAACCGAGCCACACGTGTGCCACCGGCCAGAAGTCGAGGTACACGTGGGTACCGAGGGGCAGCCCGTGCGCGAGAGCCCAGGCCACGGGGAAGAGGTACTTGATGACCACCGTCCACGCGGCGAGGACGAAGAGGGAGTGGGCGAGGAAGACGGTCATGCGAGGGCGGGCACGGCTCGGCCGAGCCGGAGCGCCGCGTCCCGGGTGAACCCGGCGATGGGAATGCCGGCCGGACAGGCGCCGAGGCAGGGCGTTCCGTCGCAGGAAAGGCACGCGGCGCCGCCGCCCGAGCCGAGGGCGGCGTAGTCCGTGCGGGCGAGGAGCGGGTCGCGGTAGTCGACGTCGTACATCCGGGTCCGCAGGACCTCGGCGATCTCGACTCCGGCCGGGCAGCTCTCCACGCAGGCGCCGCAGCCGGGCCGGCAGTAGCGCGGCCCCTGGTGTTCGGCGTAGCGCCCGAGCAGACCGAGCTCGTCCGCGCTCAGCCGGTCGCCTCCCGACGCGGCGACGTACTCGTCGATGGCGGCGATGTCCGTCATGGAGATGACCACGCCATCCACGTTCGCACCGGAGAGGACCCACCGGAAGGCGGCCTGCGCAAAGGTCGCCCCGCCCGTCTCGAAGGGGCGCATGTCGTTGAGGCGCGCCCCCATCAGGGTCTTCATCGCGAGCACCCCGACTCCCTTCGCTCGTGCCCGCCGGAGCACTCGCGAGAGCCCGGTCTGCGGCGCCACGAAATGGAAGCGGGCCCGCATCCTCTCGAAGAAGCTCGCGTCCTCGGCGAAGTTGTAGGCGGCGAGAAGGACATCCGCGAGATCGTGGTCGAGGGCATGGTCGAGACACTCGCCGAGGTTGCTCCCGTGGCCGGATACCCCGCGGTAGCGAATCTTGCCGTCGCGGACCGCCCGGTCCGTGAACTCCCGCCACTCCGGGTTCTGAAGCCGTCGCAGGTCGTTGACCGCGTGGTTGAAGTAGATGTCGACCCAGTCGGTGCGAAGCCGGCGAAGGGACCCTTCGAGGGCGGTCATCATCGAGTCGCGGGTCTCGCCGCTCCACGCCTTGTGCTTGGACGCGATGACGAAGCGGTCCCGCCTTCCCGAGAGCGCCTCCCCGATCGCCTCTTCCGCGCGCCCTCCGCGATAGCTCTCGGCGGTGTCGAAGTACGTGACGCCGCGGTCCGCCGCGTGGCGGACGAGATCGGGGTCGGACGAGCGGCTGGAGCCGAAGGAGATGTCGGAAACCTCGAGGTCGGTCGTCCCGAGCTTCACGTAGCGCCGGATGCGAGGAGGCTCGGCGGCGGCCCGGCCCGCCACGGTACCGAGCCCCGCGAGACCGGCCGTGAGCCCGGCCCCCACCCCGAGGAATCGCCTCCGGTCCATCGCCCTCTCCCGCTGCGCCGTTCCGGAACCGCAGGCTCCAATCCTACCGTTGTTGCCGAAACTCTGCCGAGCCCCGTCCAGCGGTCCATGGCGCGTAGCAATCGTCCCTTGGGGGGGTGAGAAGGAACCCCGCCCAACCGGCCTCCGACCGCGACGTGCACGGGTTCGCCTGGCCAAGATCCTGGCCCCCGGATCGCCGTTGCGGGCGGTGCCGACTTGTGTCAGAGTCGCGTACGCGGCAATGACCATACGTTCAACATCATGGAGAGGAACATGGATGCTGCCGCCTTTGACCCCCTTGCTGCGGCCCGCGAGCTCGAAGCCGCCGGCATGGACATGAAAATGGCCGGAACCGCTCACCTCGACCAGCTCGCGACCAAAGCCGATCTCGCGAATCTCAAGGCGGACATGCTCAAGGTAGCCATCGGCATCGTGATCGCGAACGCCGGATTCGTGGTCGCGAATTCCGCCGTGGTCGTCGCGGCGGTGAAGTTCCTGTAGTTGCACGGCTGCATGTCCGGCGCGGGTGCGGGCCATCCGGTCCGCGTCCGCGGAAGTGCCCTTGCCTCCTGAACCTGTCGAAAGCCGGAACCTGGGCGACCTCATCGATCTCGCCCTTGATCGGGACCGGGTCCTCGTGGTCGACACCGCGGCGGGGGACGAAACGTGGACCGGGGGCCGCATCCACGAACGGGCGGCGGCGGTGGCCGGCGCCCTCCTCGCCCGGGATCTGCGGCGCGGCGACCGGGTGGCCATCCTCGCCGCCAACCGGGCGGAGTACCTCGTGGCGGTGCTCGGCATCATGCAGGCGGGCCTCGTCGCGGTGCCGGTCAACATCCGCCTCCCCCGCCCGACCGTAGAGCACGTCCTGCGCGATTCAGGCGCGCGGCTCGCGTTCTGCGACGAGGGCGCCAACGACCTCGCCTCCGGGGTCGACCGGGTTTCCCTTGGCGCAATCGACGGGCTTCCGGCCGCGGCCGAACGGGCAGTCGTCCGGCCCGAGCCGGAGGATGTCGCGATGCTCCTCTACACCTCGGGCTCGAGCGGCCCGCCCAAGGGAGTGCCCCTCACCCACCGCGGACACCGCTGGGTCATCGACCAGCGCCGCCAGCCGGGGGTCGACCATCGGGCGGAGCGGATCCTCGTCGCGGCCCCCCTCTACCACATGAACGCCCTCGCCCTCGCCCAGCTCTCTCTCGCGGCCGGCTCCACCATCATCCTGATGCCGCGCTTCGATGCGGTGCGCTACATCGACGCCATCGAGCGGCACCGCTGCACCCTCATCACCTCGATCCCGACCATGCTCGCCCTCGTCTGCCGGGAGTCCGAGCGCCTCGCCGCCACCGACCTCGCGTCGGTCCGGGGCATCCGCATGGGCTCCGCCCCGGTCACCCCGGAGCTCGTCGCGCGCCTTCGCGACGCGTTCCCGGGCGCACGGATCCAGATCGGATACGGGACGACGGAGGCGGGGCCCGTCGTCTTCGGCCCGCACCCGGACGGAAGGCCGGCCCCCGACCTCGCGCTCGGCTGCCGTCACCCGGCCGTCGACCTCCGCCTCGTCGGCCCGGACGGCGCGGAATCCGACCGCGGGGTGCTCGAGATGAGGTGCCCGGCGGTCATGCCGGGCTACCATGGGCTACCGGAGAAGACGGCGGAGGCTATGACGGCCGACGGCTACTACCGCACCGGCGACGTCATGCGGCGCGAGGCGGACGGCTTCTTCTACTTCCTCGGCCGCGAGGACGACAGGTTCGTGTGCAACGGAGAGAACGTGTACGCCGAGGAGGTCGAGCGCCGCCTCGAATCGATGCCGGGCGTCGCCGAGGCGTGCGTGGTCCCGGTCGCGGACGAGGTC
>JAJDXW010000178.1 GCA_022823045.1 Gammaproteobacteria bacterium | reverse complement strand
TCAGTTCCGAGGTGATGGGCAGCTCGGGGGGGAACTCCGGGGCGGGAAGCCGGGCCGCGCGCGCGGCCCGGCTTCCCGCCCCGGAGTTCCCCCCCGAGCTGCCCATCACCTCGGAACTGACGGCGATCGCGGCTGCCGTCGAAGCCCATCCGGTGGTGGTGGTCCGCGGCGAGACCGGCTCGGGGAAGACGACCCAGCTCCCGAAGATCTGCCTCGCCTCGGGACGGGGGGCGGCGGGCTGGATCGGTCATACCCAGCCCCGCCGGATCGCGGCGCGAAGCGTCGCGGCCCGAGTCGCGCGCGAGCTCGGGGCGCGGGTCGGGGACGGGGTCGGGTCCAAGGTCCGCTTCCACGACGAGGTCGGCCCGAACGCGTACCTCAAGGTGATGACGGACGGGATCCTCGTCGCCGAGATCGCCAGCGACCCCCTCCTCGAGGCCTACGACACCCTCATCATCGACGAGGCCCACGAGCGCTCGCTCAACATCGACCTCCTGCTCGGCCACCTGAAGTCCGTGCTCCCCGAACGCCCCGATCTCCGGGTGGTGGTGAGCTCCGCGACCCTCGACCCGAAGCGCATCTCGGACTTCTTCGACGGTGCTCCGATCATCGAGGTGTCGGGGAGGGCGTACCCCGTCGAGATCCGCCACGCCGAGACGGACGCCGTTCCCGAGGACCCGGTGGGGGCGGTGCCGGATGCGGTGCGGGCGGTTGCGGGGGAAGGCCCGGGAGACATCCTCGTGTTCCTTCCCGGCGAGCGCGACATCCGGGAGGCGGCGCGCGCCCTTCGCGGGGACCGCGGGCTCGAGGTGCTGCCCCTCTACGCCCGCCTCAACCACGCGCAGCAGGAGCGCATCTTCCGCCCCGGCGAGCGCCGTCGGGTGGTCCTCGCGACCAACGTGGCGGAGACCTCCATCACCGTGCCCGGGATCCGTTTCGTGGTCGACACCGGACTCGCCCGCATCAGCCGCTACAGCTACCGCACCCGGGTACAGCGCCTTCCCGTCGAGCCGGTCTCGCGCGCCTCCGCCGACCAGCGCGCGGGACGGTGCGGGCGGGTGGGGCCGGGGGTGTGCGTGCGGCTCTACTCGCGCGAGGACTTCGAGTCCCGCGCCCGGTTCACCCCCCCGGAGATCCGGCGCACGAACCTCGCCTCGGTCATCCTCCGGATGGCCGCGAGCGGCCTCGGGCGGCCGGACGAGTTCCCGTTCATCGACCCTCCGGACCGCCGTTTCGTGACGGACGGCCTTCGGCTGCTCCGCGAGCTCGGTGCGTTCGACGCGGACGAGCGGGTGACCGGGCTCGGCCGGCGGCTCGCCCGGCTTCCCGTCGACCCCCGGATCGGCCGGATGCTCCTCGCCGCCGGAGAGTTCGACTGCGTCGCGGAGATCCTGGTGATCGCGGCCGCCCTGAGCGCGGGGGATCCGCGCGAATCGACCGAGGCCGGGCGAGAGGCGGCGGCCGCCGCCCACCGCCGCTTCACCGATCCGCGCTCCGACTTCATGGGATACCTGAACCTCTGGCGGTTCCTGAACGACGAGGGCCGCCGCCTTCGCTCGTCCGCGTGGCGCCGGCGCTGCGAGGAGCTCTCCCTCTCGCCGCGCCGCGTCCGGGAGTGGATGGACGTCTACCGCCAGCTCCTCATCGCCGCGCGGGAGATCGGCCTTCGCCCCGGCTCCCGCTCCCGGCCCGCGACCTACGCCCAGGTCCACCGGGCGGTGCTCGCGGGCAACGTCGCCCATGTCGGGGTACGGGCGCAGGGACGCGAGTACCGCGGCCCGCGGGACCGGACCTTCGTGCTGTCGCCCGCCTCCGCGGTCAAGCCGTCCGGAGTGCACTGGATCGTGGCTGCGGAGCTCGTCGAGACGACCGCGGTCTACGCGCACGTCGCGGCCCGGATCCGCCCGCAGTGGGTCGAGCGGGCTGCGCGCGAGCTCGTGACCCGCGAGTACTTCGAACCCCACTTCGACCCCGAGCGGGGCGAGGTCATGGCCCTCGAGCGGGTGGTGCTGTTCGGCCTCACCCTCGTGCCCCGGCGCCGGGTGCGCTTCGCTCCGGTTGACCCGGCGGCGGCGCGCGACATCTTCATCACCGAAGGGCTGACGGCGGGGGCGCTCGTCGTCGATGCCCCCTTCGAGCACCGCAACCGGACCATGCTGGAGTCGGTGCGCGAGGTCGAACGCCGGGCGCGGCGGGAGGACCTCCTGGTCGGCGACGACACGAGGGCCCGTTTCTTCGAGGCTCGCCTGCCCCCGGACGTCGCAAGCGCCCGGAGCTTCCGGCGCTGGCTCGCATCGCTCGCCGACCCGGAGCACCTCTGCTTCACCCTCGCCGACCTGGTCCGGCCGGGTGCCCGCTTGCCGGCCGAGGGGGACTTTCCGGACGAGATCGAGGTCTCCGGGGTCCCGGTGGAACTCGCCTACCGTTTCGCGCCGGGCGAGCCGGACGATGGGATCACGGCCCGGATCGCGCCGGCCGTCCTCGGTGCGCTCGAGTCCGAGCGCTTCGAGTGGCTCGTGCCCGGCCACCGCGAGGAGAAGGCGGTCGCGCTCCTTCGGACCCTGCCCCGTCCGCTTCGCCGGCGGATCGTTCCGCTCCGCGACACCGTCCGGCGTTGTCTCGCGTGGCCGGACCTTCCCGCGGGCGGGATCGTCGGCGCCCTCGCGGCCGCGCTCCGCGAGGTCGCGGGGGTCGAGGTGGAAGCCGCCGAGCTCCGCCCCGAGCTCCTGTCCCCGCATCTTCGGATGCGATTCGAGATCGTCGGAGGGGACGGGGGGGTGCTCGGGAGCGGCCGCGACCTCGACGAGCTGAAGGCGCGGTTCCGCGCCGAGGCGTCCCGGAGCTTCACCCGCGCGGCGGAGCGGACCTTCGAGCGCGACGGGATCACGACTTGGTGCTTCGGTGACCTCCCGGAGCATGTCGACGCGGTCCATGCCGGGGTCCGCTTCCGGGGCTACCCCGCTCTCGAGGACCGGGGCGGCAGCGTCGCGCTCCGCCTCTTCGACGGCCCGCGGCGCGCGGCCGTGGTCCACCGCGCGGGGCTCCTTCGCCTCGCGATGCTCCGGCTCGGCAAGGAGCTCCGCTCCGTGCGACGGGCCCTCGGCCGGATGGAGCGGCTTGCCCTTCGCTACTTCTCCGTGCCCGCCGCGCCCTGGCCGGATGCGGAGGAGGAGGTGGAGGCGGCCCGCCCGGCGACGGGGCTCGCGGACGAGCTCGTCGAGCGGGCGGTCCTCGAATGCTGCCTCGCCGAGGCGCCCGGGATGCGCGCCCGGGAGGAGTTCGAAGGCCGCCTCGCGGCCGGGGCGCCGCATCTCGAGGCGGCGGCCCTCGCCGCCCGCGACCTTGCCGAACGGATCCTCGACGCCTGGTACGAGGTCCGTGACGCGCGGGCGGCGCTCGCGTCCCGCTCGTATCCCGATTCGCTCGCCGACATCGACGAACAGGTCGCCTTCCTCGTCCATCGAGGCTTCATCGCCGAGACCCCGCTCGACCGGCTGGCGGAGGTTCCGCGCTACCTCGAGGCGGTGCGCGGGCGGCTCGCGAAGCTCCCCCGCAACCCCGCCCGGGACCTCGAATCCACCCGGACCGTGCGTGCCCTCTGGACGCCGGTGCGGGACGAGCTGCGGGCGCTCCGGAGCTCCGGGGAGCCGGTCGACGCTCCCCGCGCGGAGTGCCGGTGGATGCTCGAAGAGCTCCGCATCTCGCTCTTCATGCAGGAGATGGGGACCCGCTACCCGGTGTCGGTGCCGCGGATCGAGCGGGCGTGGGCGGCGCGCCCTACACCGCTCCCGGGACGCGCCCCCGGTCGAGGCGGACCGCGATCCCCTCGAGCTCCGAACTCGGGCACGGATAGCGCTTCATCACCAGGGGATCGTGCCCGGGGATGACGTGCTCGGGGGTCTCCGCGAGTCCCTTGAGCTTCTCGAATCCGTCCACCATCTCCTGCACGTTGAAGACGATCGGGAAGGGCCGCACCGCCTCCATGTTCTCGTAGAGGTGGGCGGCGTCGGACGCGAGGACCAGCCAGCCGCTCTCCGTCCACACCCGCACCGACTGGATCCCCATGGTGTGCCCGCCGATGCGGTGGAGCGAGACGCCTGGGGCGATCTCCTCGTCCCCGCGGTGGAAGGCGACCCGTTTCGCGAACACCGCGCGCACCATCTCGATGACGTGCTCGGTCGAGTAGGGCATGCCGAAGCACTCGTGCGCCATGTACCGCCCGGTGCAGTACGCCATCTCGTCGTCCTGGATGTGGAGCCGGGCATTCGGGAAGGCGCCGAGGCTCCCCGCGTGGTCGTAGTGCATGTGGGTGATGACGACGTCCTCGATCCGGGCCGCCTCGACGCCCAGGCGGGCGAGGCCCTCGGCGGGTTCCTGGAAGACTTTGCGCTCGCGGCGGGCCGCCTCCTCGCGGGTGAATCCGGTGTCGACCACGAGGGTGCGGTCCCGGTTGGACACCAGCCAGACGTAGTAGTCGAGGTTGCTGGCCGTCTCGTGGGGGTCCCCCCCGATGAAGTTCTGGGCGGCGGTGCGCTCGTGGCTGCCGTAGCGGATGGCGTGGACGGCGTAGGGTTCCATGGTTCCTCCCGGAGTCCGAGGGTTGCAGGCGGCCCGCCGGATGCGGGCCGGGCGGCGTCAGGCCGTCCTTGCCGGTGCGGGGGTGGAGGCGAAAGCGGGGACCGGCGCGGGAGCGCCCGCCTCGCCTCGCAGGTCGGGGAGCCGGTAGCCCTCCGCCTCGAGCTCCGCGCGGACCGCCTTCTTGTCAAGCTTCCCGGTGGCGGTGAGCGGGAGCGTGTCGCGAAAGAGCACGTCGTCGGGGATCTGCCACTTCGCGAACTGCTTCGCGCAGTGCGCGAGCACGCCGCCTTCGGAGAGCTCCGCCCCGGGGGCGGGGACGACGAGGGCGACGGGACGCTCGTCCCACTTCGGGTGCGGCTGGGCGACGACCGCCGCCTGCGCCACCCCTTCGAGCCCGGCGATGTGGTTCTCGAGGTCGACGGAGGAGATCCACTCCCCTCCGGACTTCACGAGATCCTTGGACCGGTCCGCGATGACGAGGTACCGCTCGGCATCGATGGCGGCGATGTCGCCGGTCACCAGCCATCCGTCGCGGAACTTCTCCGGCTGCGGGTCGTGGTAGTACTCCGAGCAGACCCACGGCCCCCGGACCAGCAGCTCGCCGAGCGACTTGCCGTCCTGGCGCACCGGCCGGAACTCCTCGTCCACGATCTTCATCTCCAGCCCGGGGGAGAGAAGCCCCGTCTTGGCGACGTTGGCGAAGCGCGCGTCCTCGTCGAGAGCGAGGTGGGAGCGCTTCGCGATCCGACGCGACACCGTACCGAGGGGGTTCATCTCGGTCATGCCCCAGGCGTGGATCATCTCGATCCGGTGTACGTCCCAGTACCAGCGGATGAGGGAGACGGGTGGGGCGGAGCCCCCGCAGACGAGCCGATCGAGGGCCGAGAGGTCGTAACGTTCCGGCTCCGCCTCGAGGTGCGCCCGGACTCCCTGCCAGATGGTGGGCACCCCGGCGGAGACGGTCACCCCCTCCGACGCGATGAGGCCGGTCAGCGGCTCGGGGGCCATGAACCGGTGCGGCATCGCCTGCTTGGCGCCGAGCATGGCCGCGGCGAAGGGAAGTCCCCAGCCCATCGCGTGGAACATCGGCACCACCGCGCACGCGCAGTCCGTGGCGCTGAGACCCATGGTGTCCGTCATCGCCTCCGCCATCGTGTGCAGGTAGGTCGAACGGTGGGTGTACATCACCCCTTTCGGGTTGCCGGTGGTGCCGCTCGTGTAGCAGAGCCCCAAGGGGGCGTTCTCGTCGAACTCGGGCCACTCGATCGCATCGCCGTATCCGCCGATGAAGTCCTCGTAGTCGATGGCGTTCGGCAGCGACGTCTCCCACCGCTCCGCCCCCGGCTCTCCGCAGACCACGAAGCGTTCGACGCGGGGGATCGCGGGGGCGAGCGGCTCCAGGATCGGGAGGAGGTCCTCGTCGACGAAGATGATGCGGTCCTCGGCATGGTTGATGATGTACTCGAGATCGCCGGCCCCGAGCCGGATGTTCACGGTGTGCAGCACGGCGCCGATCGACGGGACCGCTTGATAGAGCTCGAGGTGCCGCCAGCCGTTCCACATGAACGACGCGACCCGGTCGCCGAAGGCGATCCCGAGGTCGAGGAGGCCGTTCGCGAGCTGGCCGGCCCGGCGGCGGGTGTCGGCGTACGTCTGGCGATGCGTTCCGCCGCCGGTCAGGGTGACCACCTCCTCGTCGGGCGCGATCCAGGCGCCGCGATCGAGGAGCCTGGACATCAGGAGAGGGGTTTTCTGCATCGTCATTTCGTCGTCCGTCCCGCTCGAAACCCGCGTTCCGGACAGTGTATTCATGGCCGCATCGTCAAGCCAAGCGGCGGGTTGCGAACGCCGTGCGAGCCCCGTGCGAGCACCGTGCGAAGCCGGCCGGAACGGCGCGGCCCGGTGCGTTCGCCCCGGACGCCGGCGCGCGCGAGACTTGCCGGGCGCGGCGCCGTGGTGCCTAATGGCGGTGCCGCCCGGAGCCACAGGGGGAGGGGAGGATGGACAAGGTCTGGCTCAGGAACTATCCGGAGGGCGTCCCCGCCGAGGCGGACATCGACGCCTACGACTCCATCGTCGCGCTGTTCGAGGAGAGCGTTCGCCGCTTCGGCGACCGTCCCGCCTACTCGAACTTCGGGGTCACGATCACCTATCGCGAGCTCGACGAACGCGCGCGGGCTCTCGCCGGGTACCTCCAGGGGCTCGGACTCGAACCGGGCGACCGGGTCGCGATCATGATGCCGAACCTGCTCGCGAACCCGGTCGCGATCTTCGGGGTGCTGCTCGCCGGCCTCACGGTGGTCAACACGAACCCCCTATACACCGCGCGCGAGCTCGAGCACCAGCTCACCGACTCGGAGGCGCGGGCCATCGTCATCGTCGAGAACTTCGCGAGCGTTCTCGACGACGTCATCGGCCGCACCCGGGTCGAGCACGTGGTCCTCGTGCGGATGGGCGACGGGCTCGGGTTCCCGAAGTCTGCGCTCATCAACTTCGTGGTCCGCCGGGTGAAGAAGATGGTGCCCGCGTTCCACCTTCCCGATGCGATACGGTTCCCTCGCGCGCTCGAGGAGGGGCGGGGGAAGCCGCTTCGTCCGTCCGAGGCGGGCCGGGACGACGTCGCGTTCCTCCAGTACACCGGAGGGACGACCGGGGTCGCCAAGGGGGCGACCCTGAGCCACGGCAACGTGGTCTCGAACCTGCAGCAGACGTCGTCGTGGATCGGCGGGAGCTTCGAGCCGGGGCAGGAGGTCTTCGTGACCGCGCTCCCGCTCTACCACATCTTCTCGCTGGTCGCGAACTGCCTCACCGGCATGAAGTACGGCGCCCTGAACGTGCTCATCACCAACCCCCGCGACATGCCCGCCTTCGTCAAGATCATCGCCGGGCTCAAGTTCTCCGTCATCACGGGGGTCAACACCCTCTACAACGGCCTGCTCAACACCCCGGCGTTCGCGTCGGTCGACTTCTCCCGCCTCAAGCTCGCGGTCGGAGGCGGGATGGCCATGCAGCGCGCGGTCGCGGACCGCTGGCGCGAGGTGACCGGGGTTCCCGTCGTCGAGGCCTACGGGCTCACCGAGACCTCGCCCGCCGCGGTCGCGAACCGCCTGGACCAGAGCGAGTTCACCGGATCGATCGGGCTGCCCCTCCCTTCGACCGACATCTCCATCCGGGACGACGACGGCAACGAGGTGGGGTTCGACACGCCGGGAGAGCTCTGCGTGCACGGCCCGCAGGTCATGCAGGGCTACTGGGGCCGGCCGGACGCTACCGCCGAGGTCCTCTCGGAAGACGGGTGGCTTCGCACCGGCGACATGGCGACCATCGACGAGGAAGGCTACCTTCGCATCGTCGATCGCAAGAAGGACATGATCATCGTCTCCGGCTTCAACGTCTATCCGAACGAGATCGAGGACGTGGTGGCGCTCCATCCGGGCGTGCTGGAGGTGGGGGCGGTCGGCGTGCCGGACGAGAAGTCCGGCGAGGTGCCGAAGGTCGTGGTGGTGAAGAAGGATCCGGACCTGACGAGCGAGGCGCTCATCGAGCATTGCCGCGAGCAGCTTACCGGCTACAAGGTCCCGCGCCACGTCGAGTTCCGCGACGAGCTGCCCAAGACCAACGTGGGCAAGGTACTGCGGCGCGAGCTGCGCGACGCGTGAGCGGAGCCCGACCCCGGTCCCGGGGCGGTGCGATGGTGGAGCGCGCGCTCGGGACCGGAGCGCGATGGGGGGCGTGGCCGCCGGTTCGGGTTGGGAAGGAAACGCTTCGCCCAGGGCGGAGCGAGGTGGAGGAGTACCCGCGCGGTAGCCGCGGGTCCGAGCGAAGATCAACGCGGAGGAGCACCCCAGATGGCATACACCCTGGAACGGTTCGCCGCGGACTGCCGGAGCGCGCTCGAGCGTGACCCGGGTCCGCCCGGGCGCGAGGAGGTACGGCGGTTCGTCTCGCGGGCCTGCCTCGACGAGGATTTCGTGGCCACCCACCTGGGGCCGGAAAACGACTCGCCGCGCAAGGTCCTCCATGAGGACGAGCGGCTCGGTTTCTGCATCCTCGCGCACGTCCACCATGGCGCGAGCGAGAGCACTCCCCACGACCACGGACCGAGCTGGGCGATCTACGGCCAGGCGGCGGGCGTGACGGAGATGACGGAGTGGCGGGTGGTCTCTCCCGCGACGTCCGGCGCGCGGGGCAAGGTGGAGGCGACCCGCGTCTACTCGATGCACCCGGGAGACGTCGAGGTGTACCAGGAGGGCGACCTCCACTCGCCGCGCCGCGAAGGCGAGACCCGCCTCATCCGGATCGAGGGGCGAAACCTCGACGGGGTGCCCCGGAGCTACTACGACAAGGCCTGACCGACGCGCGGTCGGGGCGACGGCCGGTCAGGACAGCCCGGCGACCGGCGAGCTTCGATATTCCCCGTTCTCGACGGCGAGCACGCAATCGCCCGCGTACCAGTCCGCGAGCACGATCCGGCGGCATTCCCGGCCGTCCACCTCGAGGTGATGGGTCGCGGGCCGGTGGGTGTGGCCGTGGATGATGTCGTCGGCCCGGTGCTTGCGCAGGAGCGCCTCGACCGCATCCGGGGCGACGTCGGTGATGTCGTCCGGCTTGAGGGCGGTGAGCTCGCGCGAACGGTGACGAAGCTGCGCGGCCATCCGCGCGCGCTCGGCGAGGGGGAGCGCGAGGAAGGTGCGCTGCACGGCCGGGTCGCGGGCATGCACCCGAAATGCCTGGTAGTCCGTATCCGCGGTGCAGAGCTGGTCGCCGTGGGTGAGGGCGGTGCGGCGCCCGGCGAGCTCGATCACCGTCACCTCGTCGAGCAGCGCCACCCCGGTCCGCGACGCGAACTCGCGCCCGACGAGGAAGTCGTGGTTGCCGGCGGAGAAGCCGACCCGAACCCCCGCGTCGCAAAGCCGCCGGAGCTCCTCCTCCACCGCAGGGTGGGGTGCCGTGGTGTCATCGTCGCCGAGCCACTGGTCGAACACGTCGCCGAGCAGGTAGAGGGCGCCTGCCCGGCGCGCCGGTCCCCGGGCAAGCCGGACGAACGAGGTGAGGGACTCCGGGCGGTCGCGGTGCAGATGGAGATCGGAGGCGAAGAGGGTCAGCACGGCGGCCGTGCGCCCCGTTCCCCCACGCGTTCGTTCGCGGGGTCCCGTCCGGCCGGGACCGCGCCGGGACCGGAGTCAGTCAACCGGGTGGACCCGCGTATCGCGGATGACGACTGCCTCGAGCGGAACGTCCTTGGGAAAGGGACCGCCGCTTCCCGTCGGGAGCGCCGCGATCCGGTCCACCGTGTCCATTCCCTCGACCACGCGTCCGAACACCGTGTAGCCCCATCCCCTCGCGGTCTTGCCGCGGTGGTCCAGGAAATCGTTGTCGACGACGTTGATGAAGAACTGCACGGTGGCCGAGTGCGGGTCGCGGGTGCGGGCCATCGCGATCGTTCCCCGGTCGTTCGGCTCCGCCCGGTCGGCCTCGTTGCGGATGGGCGCCCGGGTCGGGCGCTCGCGAAACCCCTTGGTGTATCCCCCGCCCTGGATCATGAACCCCGGGATCACCCGGTGAAAGACGGTTCCGAGGTAGAACCCCTCCCGGACGTAGCGGAGGAAGTTCTCGACGGTACCGGGTGCGGACGAGCGGTCGAGCTCCAGCACGAAGGAGCCTTGCGTGGTCTCGAACGTGACCCGCGGCCCGCCGGCCGCCTCCGCAACGCCCCCGGCGAGACACGACAGCGCGAGCAGGGCGAGGGCGAGGGTCGGAGCGGCGAAGATTCTGGTCCCGAACATATTCCAATCGAATATCTTGATCAGGGTAGGTGACACGGTTCGCGCGGCATTCTACACTTCGCGCCCGGCCCGCCCACTTGGCGGGTCCCCGCGCCGGGACCGGCCGGAAACGATCCCCGATGGACAGTTGAACGGCGGGTGTCATAGGATCGGGCTATCGTTGCCGCCTGCCCGTCCGCCGAGTCGGCGCACGGGGGCCGGCAACCGCACCAACAGGTAGCAGAAACATGGAACTCAGCGGCGAACGTGCTGGCGATATCCTCGTCCTCACCCCCGAGGGCCGGATTGATGGATCGAACTCGGCGGACTTTCAGTCGGCGGTGATGGAACGGATCGACGAAGGGAGCGAGTCGATCCTCCTCGACTTCGCCGGCATCAGCTACATCAGCAGCGCGGGACTTCGCGCGGTGCTGATCCTGGCGAAGAAACTGAACCAGGTGAACGGGAGGTTCGCGCTCTGCTCGATGCAGCAGTCGGTCCAGAGCGTGTTCGAAGTCAGCGGCTTCGTGAAGATCATCGACGTGCACCCGGACCGCGACGAAGCGCTCGCGGCGATGCAGTAGCCGGGGCTCCTCGGGCTCCCGCCGGCGCGGCGAATCCACCGGTCGCCCCCGTCATGCTCACGATCTCCGAGGAAGTCCTTCTCCTCTTTCTCGACGACGAGAAGGGGACCTTCATTCGCGGCCCCGACATCCACGTCGAGCTCGCGATGAGCGGGGCCGTGCTCATGGACCTCGCCCTCGCCAACCGGATCGATACCGACCCCGAGCGGCTGTTCGTCGTCGATCAGTCGTCGATGGGCGACGAGGTCCTCGACCGCCTCCTCGCCCGGATCGCGGCCTCCGAGCAGGAACGTTCGACCGAGTACTGGTTGAACTGGATCCGCGAGGACGTGCCCGAGATCATGGGCCACTTCATCGACCGGCTCGTGGACCGGGGGATCCTCCGGCGGATGGAGGAGAAGATCCTCTGGGTGTTCGAGACGAGGCGCTACCCGGTCATCGACGATCGGGAGGAGCGGGAGGTCAAGCGCCGCATCACGAGCGTCCTGTTCAGCGACGAGATCCCCGACCCTCGCGACATCGTCATCATCGGGATCGTCAACGCCTGCGATCTCCTTGAAGTCATCCTCCATCACCGGGAGGTCGAGAAGGTGCGCGATCGCGCCGAGCAGATCGCCAAGATGGATTTCATCGGCCAGGCCGTCAACAGCACCATCAGCGACGTCCGGGCCTCGATTCTCTCCATGATTTCGACCATGTAGCGGCGCTGCCCGCCGTTCGGGCGGGAGCGCGTTCCGGGGGACCGGACGGTGCTGCACATCCACAACACGCTCACGCGACGCAAGGAGCCGTTCCGCCCGCTTGTTGAAGGCCGGGTCGGCATGTACGTCTGCGGCATGACCGTCTACGACTACTGCCATCTCGGACACGCCCGGATGCTCCTCGTGTTCGACGTGGTGGCGCGGTACCTTCGTCATCGCGGGTACCGGCTGACGTACGTGCGCAACATCACGGACATCGACGACAAGATCATCGCGCGGGCCAACGAGAACGGCGAACCCTTCGAGGCGGTGACGGAGCGGTTCATCGCCGCGATGCACGAGGACTGCGAGGCGCTCGGGATCCTGCCCCCGGACCGGGAGCCCCGGGCCACCGAGTACGTCGCCGGCATGCTCGACCTCATCGCGGACCTCGAGGACAAGGGCTATGCCTACCTCGCCGACGGGGGCGACGTCTGCTTCCGGGTCGACCGCTTTCCGGAGTACGGGAAGCTCTCGGGGAACCGGGTGGAGGCGCTCCGGGCCGGGGCCCGGGTCGAGGTGGACGAGAGCAAGGCCTCGGCGGTGGACTTCGTGCTGTGGAAGGCGGCGAAGCCGGGAGAGCCCTCCTGGCCTTCGCCCTGGGGCCCGGGCCGGCCGGGCTGGCACATCGAGTGCTCCGCGATGTCGATGGCGAACCTCGGCGAGGAGTTCGACATCCACGGCGGGGGTGCCGACCTCGTTTTTCCCCACCACGAGTGCGAGATCGCCCAGTCCGAGGCGAGCACCGGGAAGCGGTTCGCGAACGTCTGGATGCACAATGCGTTCGTGCGCATCGACGGCGACAAGATGTCCAAGTCGCTCGGCAACTTCTTCACCATCCGCGACATCCTCGCCCGGCACTCCGGGGAGACGGTCCGCTACTACCTGCTGACGAGCCACTACCGAAGCCCGCTCAATCACGCGCCGGAGCGCCTCGAGGAGGCGGAGCAGTCCCTGCGCCGTCTCTATGGCGCGCTCCGCGGCCTCCCGGACGGGCCGGACCGGGAGCGGGGCGGGGAGGCGGGCACGGTCCTCGAGGCCCGGTTCCACAAGGCGATGGACGACGACTTCAACACCCCCGAGGCGCTCGCGGCGCTGCACGAGCTCGCGACGGAGGTGAACCGCCGCCGGTCCTGGGACCTGCGGGCGGCCGCGGCCGCCGCCGCGGTGCTGCGGCGCGCCGGTTCGGTGCTGGGGCTTCTCGGGGCCGACCCGGACGCGGTGTTCCAGGCGCCTCTTGCCGGTGCGGCACGGAGCGAAGCGCCCGAGCTCGCGGGCACGCTGTCGGCGTCCCCCCCGGCCTCTTCCGCGGAGCTTCCGCCGGACGAGATCGAGCGGCGCATCGCGGCACGGACGGCCGCCCGGCGGGCGAAGGACTTCGGGGAGGCGGACCGGATCCGCGACGAGCTGGCGGCGGATCGGATCGTGCTCGAGGACGGCCCCGGGGGAACCACGTGGCGGCGTTCGGCGTGATTCCGGTATCATGCCGCCGCGCCGGCGGCGGAAGGCGCGCGGCGGCGGGGTATGGCGCAGTCTGGTAGCGCACCTGCTTTGGGAGCAGGGGGTCGGGGGTTCAAATCCCTCTACCCCGACCATTCCGCCCGGTCCCGACGGGGCCGGAGGATCCGGCCCGCGCCGCCCCGGTCGCCGGAGTCGAGCGCCCGTAGCTCAGCCGGATAGAGCATCGGCCTTCTAAGCCGAGGGTCGTAGGTTCGAGTCCTACCGGGCGTACCAAACGTCGCACGACAGAGGTGGTCGTGCAGACAAGCCGCCACCACGGCGGGCGTAGCTCAGTCGGCAGAGCACCGGATTGTGGCTGCGGACGATGTGCGTCCCGGACGCGACGGTCGCACCTCGGCAGAATTCCTCTCGGTGCCCGAGTAGCGGCAGGGCGAGGGCTCGCCTTCTGGTTCGCATCTCGTGCTAACCTCGATGCCAAGGCACGATCGAGTGTCGTGAATCACACTCAGAGGCGAGTGCCCATGTCGTACCGCATCCCGTCACGTGCGCCCAACTCGAGCCAAGTCGTCGAGGAACTGCGCCTGATCGCGGACGCGGACGAACTCGATGACCTCGCGCTCCGTCGGCTTGAACGCAGTGCGCGGGCACTCATGCAGGCGGACGCCGAGTGTGCGCACACGGTTCTCGGTGCCATTGCCTCCCTCCAGCGACATTCCGAGGAGGTCCGAAACCACCACCAAATCGCCCTGCGACTGTCTGGGCACTCCGCGCAGGCATATCGCAACTTCGCAGTCTCGCTGGGGGAGCTCGGAGAGATGACGGAGTCGTTCCGGATGGCATTGAAGGCCCTTGACGGTGCGCCCGGGGACCGTGAACTGCTCCAGACCGCCATCGCGCACGCTGCCCAGTCAGGGCATTTTCGTCAAGCCGCCGACCTTTGCCGGCAATGGAGAGAGACTTCCGGCGGTGAGCCTTTCCCGCATGAGTCGCTGATGGCAATGCTCGCAAACGCAGTTGAGTCGGGAGAATTCACGGAGAACGGGGCACAGCGGCTGTTGGACATCGTGCACGAGGTTCTTCGCGACGCAAACGTGCGCGTGGTCTCCGGGGGGATCTTCCCCGACCCGACGGAGCCTCGCACGTTCGTGCACGAGCTCCGGGTCAACGTGTTTCCGGAGCAGGCGGTTCGTTTGAACGAAGAGCTCGCTGACCGGATCGTGTCACAGGCCGACTTGATGGACGATCCCGGCTTCCGGCTCGTACCGATGGTCATAGGTACGAGACCTCATGCCGGTCGAACCGAAACTTCTGCTTGAGTCGGCAGAGGATCTGGCCAAAGGGGACTCCGAACTGGATTGGAGGAGCGCGGCGCACCGCGCCTATTACGCCGCGCATCATCGATGCATACCCCTCGGTAGACTCTCAGGGTTCGACGAGACCGGTGGGTCGGTTCACCGGAACCTGATCGACACGCTGACGGGTACGGGGGACAGAACCCTCATGAGCATAGGCTACATGCTCGAACAGTGCCGGGGTCTGCGCGTAAAGGCCGACTACAGAATCGAGCTCGACTTTCCCCAAGCAGATGCCGACACGGTCGTGAGGCAATGCAAGAGGATCTTCGAGAAGGCTGAATCTGCTACCCCCAAACCGGCGGAGTGACTTGGATCACGCATTGCTCGGTCCACTACGGTAGAGGCGGGCGCCGTGGAACTCGAGGTAGTAGCGACCGCGAGGCATCCGACGCACATTGTGCTGACGTCGCGGTATCGGCCTGGCGCCGAGTCGCATTCGTACCGACCGACCCGCGCCGCCGGACAGAGGCAGCTCCGCGCCCTCGCGACGAAAATCGGTGGGCTTCCCGGGCTGGCGCTACGCGCTGTCGAAGCGGCTCGAGGGGGTACGCCTCGTCACAGCGAGCAGATTGGCGTCCGCGAGCCAAGAAGTTGGTGAGATACGCGGGCTGGGGACGAGGAGACGCAACGTGAAGAAGGCGCTCATCACCGACTACGTCTGGCCCGACATCGAGATCGAGAGCGAGGTGCTGCGGGCGGCCGGCATCGAGCCCTTCGCGGCGCCGGACGCTTCGGAGGAGACTCTCGCTCGCCTCGCGGCCGACGCCGACGTGATCCTCTTCTGCTTCGCGAAGGTCACCGGCGCCGTGCTCCGCGCGGCCGGGAGGTGCGTTGCCGCCTGCCGCTACGGGATCGGGGTGGACAACATCGACCTTCCGGCCGCGACCGCCGCCGGCATCGTGGTCACCAACGTCCCCGACTACTGCATGGACGAGGTCGGCGACCACGCGCTCGGCATGATCCTCGCCCTGAACCGACGCTTCGTTCCCCACGACCGGAAGGTGAAGGCGGGCGGGTGGTCGTCGGTGGCGCTGGACCAGCCGATGCACCGCACGCGGGGCGCGACCCTCGGGATCGTCGGGTTCGGGCGGATCGGACGGTCCGTCGCCGCGAAGGCGAGGGCGTTCGGCATGGAGCTCCTCGCCTGCGATCCGTTGCTCGCCCCGGGCGAGACCGTCGACGGGGTCGCGATCGCGACCTTCGAGGAAGTCCTCGCCCGCTCCGAGTTCGTCACCGTGCACACGCCCCTCACGCCGGAGACCGAAGGGCTCGTCGGAGCGAAGGAGCTCGCGACGATGAAGCCCGGGTCCATCCTCGTCAACTGCGCGCGCGGCGGCATCGTCGACGAGGAGGCGCTCGCGCGCGCCCTCGCGAGCGGTCACCTCGCCGGAGCGGGGCTCGACGTGCTGGGCACGGCTCCGCCGCCCGCGGACCACCCCCTGCTCGGTCTTGAGAACGTCATCGTCACCCCGCACACCGCGTTCTTCTCGCAGGCGTCGACGCGTGAGCTCGAACGCCGGACCGCGGAGGAGGCGGTCCGGGTGCTGAATGGCGGGATGCCCGAGCACCTAGTCAACCCCGACGTCCTGGGCCGCGCCCGAAGCGGCATCTGACCACCCGGCGCGCCGTACCCCGGCCTCGCCGGGCCCGGCCCGGCCGCTCCCGCCCCGCCCTGCCCGCGCGCGTGGAGCTGTGCAAGCATCCCGCCCCGGTTCGTGCCCCACCTGGATGTGGAGGCATGCCGGTGCGGGCGCTCGATGCGGCGCATGGCGGGTGTCAGTGTTGACGGATCGAGGTTCGTGGAGATAGTTTCGAACCGAACAAATTCCTGACGGATCGAATGCGATCGAATCCAGCCGCCGATGTCGCTCGAACCTCGCCCGACCAAGAGCCGCCCGAGCGCGGCCAGGCACCGGGCGGGCCACCGGAGGAGGACGGCGGCTCGGCCTCGAATCCGGCACGGGTCAGCGTTCGGCTCCTGGACAGTGAGAGCGATATCGGCGAGACGCTGCCCTTGGCGCTCGCGGCGCATGAAGAGAGCCGCCGCCGCGAATATCCCCTCGACCCGGAGCGGCGTCGGCGGTTCCTCGCTGAGCGGTTCCTCGCCGACCGCACCCGGTACGGATTCCTGATTGCTGCGCTACGGCGGCCGTCCGGTGGGGATGCTGACGTGCCTCGCCGAGCCGCTGCACTACACCGACGTGTTGTCCTGAACGCAATGGCATCTGGACCAATTTGGAGGTGAGAACAAAGTGGACCTACCAAAGGATTCCAACACCCCATCCGAGGGAACATCGGATGATGCGGATTTGTCCAACAACACCATGAGGAAGGCTGAGATTTATCGACCGAATTTGATGGATCGATTAATTCTCATTGGAAGAAGGATTATCGAATCGTACCGCGTAGATACAGGAGCTGTCATCTTTGTTTGCGTAGGTGTGGGTTTTAGCAGATGGCGGCGCCCGAAGGCAAGACATGTCATTTTGAGGTTGTCTTTTCCAGGGAATCTCTACTACCACATCGTGCATTACAACAATTTGGATAAGTACATTATCCACTTGGTTCATGCCAAGCACAAATTGGAAGAAATGAGGACGTGACATGGCAGATCGCGAAATTGTTGCGGGGAACCGGAGGTTCGGCGAGGGGAGCTATCTCGCTCAGGATAGCATGCGTGCGCTATACGACGTGAGATTGCCTTACTCGGATTACGGCATCGCATACAGGGCGGACAACGACCATCTCGAAGTCAAGGAACGGCGTCACCTTCTTGGCCGACCACACGCGAAAGGTGCACTCTTCGCTCTGGTTGTTCGAGGTCGAGAGCGCGGGGTCTGGGCGACGAGTCTCAAACACCGACTCCAGGAGTGGCATCGTTCTTCCGAGATGCGATGGCGCTCAACGCGTATCCTGATTGCGTACCAAGCTCATCCGGCTCAGAAATAGTTCTCAGCCAGCTTGAGCACTCGGTACGGCATGGGCGCGGTGCGTAGGGCGACGAACGCGAGGCGGGGAAACATCTCGCG
>JAJDXW010000206.1 GCA_022823045.1 Gammaproteobacteria bacterium | reverse complement strand
CGTCAATGCCCGCCGCATCCGCGCGGTCCACGATGCCTGGCAGGCGGGCGCCGGAGACGCCGACGATCTCCAGGCGGAGATCTCCGCGATGCGTGCGTGCATCCAGGCGAAGCCGGTCATTCCGACCCTGAAGCACCTCGTCGCCCACTATCGGGACGATCCCGGATGGGCGGCGGTGCGCCCCCCGTTCCGTTCCCTCCCGGCCGCCGACGGCGCGGCGGTCCGGTCGGAGCTCGAACGCGCCCACGGCTACGCGCCCGCCTTCCCGCGCGCCGCGGCGGCGCGCGTGGCCTGAGGGGCGGCGCGGAGAAGCGGCAGGGGACCTCGAACGCGAGGAGGTGACGATGGACATCCGGCCCATCGGCGACTGCTTCGCCCGCGAGGTATCGGGGGTCGATCTCTGGCGCGAGCTTCCCGCTCCCACCGTCGCCGCGCTCCGCGACGCGTGGTCCCGCCACGGGGTGCTCGTGTTTCGCCGTCAGGCGCTGTCCGAGGAGGAGTACGCCGCCTTCAGCCGATGCTTCGGCGAGCTCGACCTCAGTGTCCGGCCGGACTGGGGCTCGAAGCATCGCTCCGGCGTCATCCACATCTCGAACATGCGAAACGGCCGGGGAGAGTCCATCGGCGGGCTCGGCGCCGGGGAGCTCGACTGGCACACCGATCAGAGCTACGTCACCAACCCCTCGACCGGGAGCATGCTCTACATGGTCGAGATGCCTCCCGCCGGCGGCCGAACCTGGTGGGCGAACCTCAAGCTCGCGTGGGAGGCCCTCCCCGACGCGACGAAGCGCCGCATTGAACCCCTCCACGTGGTCTACGACTACCTCCTTCGCCAGTCCACCTACGACGACGAGGCGCCGATGTCGCAGGAGCTTCGCCGCCGCACCCCGCCCGTCTCCCACCCCCTCGTCAATGTCCACCCGGTGACGGGCGAGAAGGCCCTCTACCTCGACCCGGTGACCGCGGCCGGCATCGAGGGCTGGCCGGAAGACGAGAGCCGGGACCTCCTCGCCGAAATCCTCGCGCACGCGACCCAGGTCCCGTTCGTGTACGGCCACGACTGGCAGGTCGGCGACGTCGTGATGTGGGACAACGGCTTCCTCATGCACCGGCGCGACGAGTTCGACCCCGACGCCCTCCGCTGGCTCAAGCGCACCACCCTGTACCTCCCCCCCGACCGCCACATCGTCCCGACCTCCCGCCTCGTCGCGTAGCCCGCCCATCGCCTCTTCCGGCACTCCCTTGGGCGACACGGCATTCCTTCGAGCAGAAGCTTCGCACACTGGTTATACTTCGGGTATGAAAACCGCCGTATCAATTCCCGACGACATCTTCGAACGCGCAGAACAACTTGCACTGCGCGAGCGGCGCACCCGAAGCGATGTGTATGCAGCCGCACTGGACGAGTACGTTGCGCGCCATGCGCACGACGAGGTCACCGACACGATGAACCGCGTATGCGATGAGGTTGGCGATGACCATGACGCCTTCCTGGACGCCGCTGGCCGCCGTGTACTCGACCGCACCGAATGGTGATCTCCCAGGGCGATGTCTGCTGGGCCGAATTGCCTGCGCCCACCGGTTCCGGGCCTGGATTCCGGCGGCCGGTAATCGTCGTTCAGGGTGATGCCCTGAATCGAAGCCGGATAGCAACAGTCGTCTGCGTACCAGTCACCAGCAACCTGCGTTGGGCGGACGCCCCGGGCAACGTGCTGCTGACAGCGCGGATGACCGGTCTGCCCAGGGATTCGGTCGCAAACGTTTCGCAGGTCGTCGCCCTCGACCGAATTCTGCTCGAAGAGCGCGTGGGGCGGCTTTCGCGCGCGAAGATTGAGCTGCTGCTTGCCGGTCTCGACGTCGTCCTCGGTCGCTAGCCCTCCGCGAGGGCGTTCGGGCCTGGCGGCGCCGCTACGCGGCGCGGACGCAGCGCACCATGTGGCGGGGCGAGAGGTCGACGGCGGGCGGGGGAGACTCGCACCGCGGCTCGGCGAACCGGCAGCGCGGCGCGAACGCGCACCCCGGGGGCAGGCGGGTCATGTCGGGGGGCGACCCGGGGATCGCCTCGAGCAGGGTGCCGCGAAGCGAGCCGTGCACCGTCGAAGTGAGGAGCCCCTGGGTATAGGGGTGCCGGGGGTCCTGCATGATCTGCCGCACGGGGCCCGTCTCCACGAACCTCCCGCCGTACATGACCGCGATCCGATCCGCGATCTCCACCGCGACCCCCACGTCGTGGGTCACGAAGATGACGGCCATCCCGAGCTCGCGCTGAAGCTCGCGCAGCAGGAGCAGGATCTGGATCTGCACCGTCGCGTCGAGGGCGGTGGTCGGCTCGTCGGCGAGGAGCAGGCTCGGCCGGCACGAGAGGGCGAGGGCGATCATCGCGCGCTGGCGCATCCCCCCGGAGAGCTCGTGCGGGTAGGCGCGAAGCCGGCGCGCGGGCGACGGGATCCGGACCCGCTCGAGGAGGTCGAGGGCGCGGCGCCTCGCCTCCTGACGGTTCACCCCTTCGTGGCGGACGATCGTCTCGGTGATCTGCCGTCCCACCGTGTACACCGGATCGAAGGCGACCATCGGCTCCTGGAAGATCATCCCGACTTCGGTGCCCCGGAGGTCGGCGAGGTCCCGTTCGCTCATCGCGAGGACGTCGCGCCCCCCGATCTCGATGTGGCCCGAGAGCCGGGATCGGCGGGGCGGAAGGAGGCGCATCAGGGCCCGGAGGGTGACGCTCTTGCCGGACCCCGACTCGCCGAGAATGCAGAGGACCTCGCCCGGATCGAGGGTGAACGACACCGCGTTCACCGCCTGCACCGTCGCGTCGCGGCTCACGAATCGGACCGTCACGTCCTCCGCCCGGACAATGGGATCCGGAGCGGTGCCGGCGGCGGGGGAGGGGACGGCGCTCATCTGCCGATCAGCCCGGCGCCCCGCCATGCCCGGAGTCCGCCACCCGCATGTGGCAGGCGACGAAATGGCCGGCATCCCGGTCCCCGGCGTCGCCCGTCCCGCTCGCCGCACGCACCGGAGCGAGGCGCGGCTCGGCGCGCCGGCAGACCTCCTCGGCAAACCGGCACCTCGTATGGAACCGGCAGCCGGGCGGGGGGTTGATGGGGTTCGGCGGGTCTCCGGTAAGGGGCGGCTCCTCCGTCCGCCGGTCGGGGTCCATCGACGGCATCGCGGAGAGGAGCGCCTCGGTGTAGGGATGCTGCATCCGCTCGTAGATGTCCGCCGTCGAGCCGATCTCCACCACCTTCCCGAGGTACATCACGAGCACCCGGTCGCTCATGTACTGGACCACGTTGAGATCGTGGGAGATGAAGATGTAGGTGAGCCCGAGCTCGCGCCGCAGGGCGAGGAGGAGGTTCAGCACCTGCGCCTCGACCGACTTGTCGAGGGCGGACACCGCCTCGTCGAGGATCAGCAGCCGCGGCTCGAGGGCGAGGGCGCGGGCGATGTTCACCCGCTGGCGCTGCCCCCCGGAGAGCTCGTGCGGATAGCGCCGGATGAACTGCGCGGGATCGAGCCCCACCAGGGCGAAGAGCTCGCGGGCCCGCTCGCGCGCCGCTGCCGACGACACCCCGTGCACCTTCGGGCCGAACATGATGGTCTCCTCGATCGGCAGGCGCGGATTGAGCGAGGAGTACGAATCCTGGAACACCATCTGCATCTGCCGGCGCACCTCGCGGAGCCCCGCCGCATCGTCGGCGTTGACGAGGGCGCCGTCGAAGGTGACCGTTCCCGCGTCGGCCCGGATGAGGTGCATGAGGAGGCGCGCGGTCGTCGACTTGCCGCACCCGGACTCGCCCACGATCCCGAGCACCTCCCCCGGCCGGACCTCGAGGTCGACGTCGTCGACCGCCTTCACCCAGGCGACGGCACGGTTGAGGATCCCGCCCCGTACCGGGAAGTGCTTGCGAAGGTCCCGGACCTCGAGCAGTGCCTCCGGCGGGGCCGCGACACCACCTTGCGTCCCGCCGCCCCCACCGGACCGCACATCCGCCCGCGCGTTCACAGCCGCACGTCCATCGCGCTCCGGAGCCCGTCGCTCAGCAGGTTGAAGGTGAGGGAGGTGAAGAAGATCATCACCCCGGGAAGCGCCGCCACCCAGGGGTTGACGTAGATCGACTGCCGCAGGGTGTTCAGCATGAGCCCCCACTCGGGCTCGGGCGGCTCGGTGCCGAGGCCGAGGAAGCTCAAGCCCGATGCGAGGATGATGCTCACGCTGATGAGGCTCGTCGAGTAGATGAACACCGGGCCGAGCACGTTGGTGAGGATGTGGACCCGGATGATCGTGAGACTGCCGGCGCCGCTCGCCCGGGCCGCCTCCACGTAGTCGAGGGAGCGGACCTGGGTGGTGACGCTCTCCGTCACCCGGGTGATGGGCGGAATGAACACCAGGGTCAGGGACACGATGGCGTTCCCGATCCCGGCCCCGAGCGCCCCCGAGATCGCGACCGCGAGGAGCACGGACGGGAACGCGTAGAAGACGTCCATCACCCGCATGATGAGCATGTTGACCCTTCCGCCGAGGAAGCCCGCGACGAGCCCGAGACTCCCCCCGATGACGAGGGCGAAGACGATCGGGCTGATACCCATGAAGAGCGACAGCCGCCCGCCATGGATGAGCCGGGTCAGCATGTCGCGGCCCATCTCGTCCGCCCCGAGCGGGTACCCGGGGGTGCCGATGGGCTTGAGGCGCTTCAGCATGCTCGCCTTGTAGGGGTCGGCGAGGGCGACGAGGTCCGCGAACACGGCGGAGAGGATGATCGCGAGCAGGACGACCCCGCAGACGATCGTCACCTTGTCGTCGCGAACGCGGAGCGCCACCGTGGTCCAGTAGCCGCGCGACTGCACCGCGACCTGGGCTGCGTCGACCGCCGCCTGCTGTTTCGCGTCGAGGGCCGGGTCGGCCGTCACTGGCGCGACATCCGCGGATCGATCGACGACTGCATGATGTCGACGAGGAGGTTCAGGAGCACGAAGAACATCGCGAGCACGAGGATCGTCCCCTGGAGGAGGGGCAGGTCGCGCTCGAAGATTGCGCTGTTGAGGAGCGAGCCGGTGCCCGGCCACTGGAAGACCGTCTCCACCAGGATCGAGCCGCCGAGGAGGTAGCCGAGCTGAAGGCCCATCACCGCAAGGGTGGTGGGGGCGGCGTTTCGCACCACGTGCCAGAGGACCTGGCGGTGGAGGAGCCCCTTCGCGTGCAGGGCCTGGACGAATTCCTGGTTGAGGATCTCCGCCACCGTCGCGCGCACCGTCCGGGTGATGAGGCCCATCGGGATCACCGCGAGGGTGACCACCGGCAGCACCAGGTGGCGGAGGTGCTCGGCGTCCCACTTCCACGCGGTCGAGCCTCCCGGCCCCATCCCGAACGACGGAAGCACGTTCATCTCGACCGAGAAGATGATGACGAGGACGAGCCCCAGCCAGTAGTGCGGCACGCTCACTCCGGTGATCGCGAACGAGGTCGCGACCTTGTCGACCCACCGTCCCTGGAAGTAGCCGGCGACCCCGCCGAAGATGGCCCCCAGGGTGAACCCGAGGAGGGTTCCCCCGACGGCGAGGATGAAGGTGTTGGGCACCGCGAGCCGAAGCTCGGCCACTACCTCGCGGCCGCGCGCGACGGAGACCCCGAGGTCGCCCGTCAGGATCCGCCCGAGCCAGGTCACGTACTGGATCGGGAGCGGCTTGTCGAACCCGTACGCCTTCTTGAGCTCCTGCACCATCTCTTCCGGCGCGTCGGGCGGCACCACCGCGCTCAGCGGGTCGCCGGGGGACATGTGCACCAGGGCGAAGACGAGGATCGTCACCCCGAGTCCGATCGGAATGACGTAGAGGACCCGGCGGATGATGTACTCGAACATGGGGCCAGTCCGGGGGGAGGCGGGCGGGGCGGGAGGGAGGGAAGGGGCGGGCCGCGCGCCGCGGCCCGCCCCTCGTGACGGTTCGCCCGGTCGGCCCCGCCTATTCCATGTGGACCGGGGTGAGGGACTGGAACCAGTTGCGGGCCTGGACGAAGCCCTTGACCTGCTGGGTCATCGCCCGTGGGGCCACGTCATGGACCACCCAGACGAAGAGGGCGTTGTCCACCTCGCGGGTATGCACCTTCGCGAGCCAGCCGTTGCGCTCCTCGGGAGTGAACGCGAGGGAGGCGTTCTTCAGCAGCTCGTCCATCTCCTCGTCGCAGTGGTAGCCCCAGTTCACGCCGGCCGGCGCGTGGAGGTCGCAGCGCAGGAACCGGGTGAAGCTGCTGTACGGGTCCTGGGTCGTGTAGCTCACGTTGATGCCGTGCGCTCCGAGCGACTGCTCGGCCTTCGCGCCCGCCCGCCAGCGATCGAGCAGGCTCTGCCACTCCATGACCTCGAACTCGACCTCGATCCCGATCTCCTTCAGGTTCTGCTGCATGTACTCGTTCATCGGCAGGGGCAGCATCTGCCCGGAGCCGCTCGCCGAGATCAGCATCTTGGTCTTGATCGGGTTGTCCGGCCCGTGGCCCGCCTCCGCGAGCAGCGCCCTTGCCGCATCCGGGTCGTACTTGAGCTCGAAGCTCGGGCTCCCGTACCACGGATCGGCGGGGGAGACGTGCCCCTTCGCCTGGATGCCGTAGCCGCCGAGGAGGGCGACGATGCCGTCGCGGTCGATGGCGAGGTTCGCGGCCTTGCGCACCCGGACGTCGTTCCACGGTGAGCCCTCGACCCGGCTCAGGTGCCAGGACCAGACGTGCGGATAGAGGTTCGACGAGATGACCATCCCACGCTCCACGAGCCGCGGGATCGCGTCCGGCGCGGGGGCCTCGATCCAGTCCACCTGCCCCGCGAGGAGCGCCGCGGTACGGGCGTTCGGATCGGGGAGCGGAATCGTGATCACCTTGTCGAGCTGCGGCTGGCGCGTCCCGTCCCAGTGGTCCGCGAACGGCACGAACTCCGCGCGCTCCCGTGGGACCAGCTCGACGAGCTGCCACGGGCCGGTGCCGGACGGGTTCTCCGCGAACTTGTTCCAGTCGCCGGCCTCGGCGAACCGGGCCGGGCTCGACATCAGGATGTAGCAGACCTGGTAGGGGAAGAAGCTGTCCGGGGACTTGGTGGTGAACTCGATGGTGTGGGAATCGATCTTCTTCCAGCCCTTCGCGTTGGTGTCCGGATCGTAGGCGAGGGACGGAATCCGGAAGTTCACCAGCGACGCCATCCGCGCGCTGTACTGCGGGGAGTCCTTGTCGAACAGCCGGTCGAAGTTCCAGAGCACCGCATCGGCGTCGAAGTCCGATCCGTCGTGGAACTTGACACCCTTGCGGAGATTGAAGGTCCACTTGGTCTTGTCGTCCGGATTCACCTCCCAGCTCTCCGCGAGTCCGGGGATGAGGCCGGAGGCCTTGTCGGCGGAGCTCATGTCCCAGTTGATGAGGGCGTCGTAGAGCATGAGGCCCATGAACCGGAACCCTTCGAACCCCTGGTCGGGCTGCCCCCACGAGAGGGGGATGTCGGCCGCGGTCATCCCGACCCGGAGGGTCCCTCCAGCGCGGGCGGGGGTGGTGGCGATGCTGGCGACGAGGGCGATCGCGGCCGCCCCGACCACGAGGTCTCGCAACGGGAGTCTTCGCTTTCTTTGCACGGGTCTTCTCCTTTGTTGATGGATGGGAAGGATGGTAAGTGCCCCCGGGTCCGGGATCAGAGCTCCGGGGCGCGGGCCGGGAAGCCGGTGGCCGCCTCGTAGGCGGCCGCGGCGCGGCACAGGGTCGCCTCGTCGAAGGGCCGCCCGGCGAGCTGGAACGAGCAGGGCAGCCCGTTCGCGGTGAAGCCGCACGGCATGACGATGGAGGGGCAGGTGAGGAAGCTGATGGGGAGCGTGCAGCGCACAATGCCGGCGATGGTCCGGGTGAACGCGCGCGACGCCCCGACATCGGTCTCCTCGATGGTCGGGATGGGCATCGGGAACGCCGGGAGGTGCAGGGCGTCGCAGGCCCCGAACACCTGCTCCACGAAGTCGGCGACGAGGCGGGGCCGAAGCTGGAGCGCGCGCAGGTACCAGGTGACCGGGGTGGCGAGGCCGGGCACGATCCGGGCCCGGACCTGGGGGCCGTAGTCGTCGGCGCGGCCCGAGAGCCAGTCCGCGTGCAGGGTCGCCGCCTCCGAGGTCTGGACGATGTGCTGCAGGTGCGCGATGTGCTCGTGGTGGGGCACGGTCACCTCGACGATCTCCGCTCCGAGGCCCTCGAGCTCGCGGAGCGAGCCGTCGAGGAGGGTCTTCACCTCCGCCGCCACCGTGTCGTAGTAGTAGTTGCGTGGCACTCCGACCCGGAGCCCGCGGACATCGGGGGCGAGGGCCGCCGCCTCGTAGTCCGGGACAGGCATCGCGCTGCTCGTTGCGTCCTCCGGATCGTGCCCCGCGATGACCCCGAGGAGGCGGGCCGCGTCGCGCACGGTGCGGGTGAGCGGCCCCGCGTTGTCGAGGGAGAACGAGAGGCCCATCATCGCGTGGCGGCTCACCCGGGTCTGGGTCGGCTTGATGCCGACGAGGCCGTTGGCGGCGGCGGGAAGGCGAACCGAGCCTCCGGTATCGGAGCCGAGGGCGCCGAAGACGAGGCGGGCCGCCACCGACGACCCCGAGCCGCTCGACGAGCCCCCCGAGATGTGCGCGAGGTTCCAGGGATTGCGACACGCCCCGAAGTGCGCGTTGTGTCCGGTCGGGCCGTGCGCGAACTCCGAGAGGTTGAGCCCCCCGATGTCGAGCGCGCCGGCCGCGTCGAGCCGCGCGAGGACGGTGGCGGTCCGGTCCGGCACGAAGTCGCGCCGGATCTTCGAGCCGCAGGTGCACACCACCCCCGCCCGGTAGAACATGTCCTTGTGCGCGAGGGGGACCCCGTGGAGCGGCCCCGCCGGCTCGCCGGCCGCAAGGGCCCGATCCGCCGCGTCGGCCTGGGCGAAGGCCTCTTCCGCGTCGAAGCGGATGAAGCAGTTGAGGTCTCCGGCGTGGTGCTCGATGCGTTCGACGCAGGCGGCAGTGACCTCCCGCGAGGAGAGCTCGCGGGAGCGGATCCGCTCCGCGGCCTCGCAGAGGGAGAGCTCGGCCGGCGAGGTCACGATGCGTCTCCGCCCGTGGCGGCCCCGCCCGCCCCGGGAGCGAGCCGCCGCATCACGGTCGCGATCTCCGCGGGCTCCGCGTCGAAGCGGGGCCGGTCGGCGAGGGTGCCGAGGGTGCCCTTCGTGTTGGCGAGGAGGTTGGTCACGCGCTCCGCGTCGCCCTCGTCGAACTCCGCGTCCTGGGTGGCGAGGACGAACTCCGCGAGGGATGCGGCGCCCACCTTGGTCGATTCGTTCATGCGTGGCCTGCTCCGGTCATCCGCCTGCGCCCAAGCATATCCCATCGCCTCCATGCGATGCGGCACGGGTGCCGGGACGGGACACGCCGTGGTCACCGACGCCCTGCGCGGGCGGCGCGAAGGTGGCCGTCACAGCGGCTGAGGGTCGGAGGCGGCCGCGTCTTGCACGGGTGGGCCGGAGCGGTTGGAATGAAGGCGGGCGGCGTCTCGCCGCACGAGTGGTCCAACGAGGAGGAGGACGGACGGATGCGGATCGTGGTGGTCGGAGCGGGGGCGATGGGCGGGTCGTATGGCGGGTTGCTCGCGTTGGCGGGCGAGGAGGTGAGCCTGCTCGATGCCCGGAGCGAGCACGTCGAGGCCGTCCGCCGGGACGGGCTTCGCGTCTCCGGGGTGTTCGGCGAGCACGTCGTGCGGCTCCCCGCCGCCGAATCTCCGGAGGGGCTCGAGCCGTCCGGCGGCGGCCGGGCCGAGCTCGTCATCGTCTTCACCGACACCAACGCGACCCGGGAGGCGGCGCGAGCCGCGGACCGACTGCTCGCCCCGGAAGGCTGCGCGATCACGTTCCAGAACGGGATCGGGAACGTCGAGACGCTGCAGGAGGAGCTGGGGGCGGAGCGGGTGCTCGGGGGCTCGAGCATGTGCAGCGCCCTCGTCGAGGCGCCCGGCCACGTGGTGATGACCCACCGCGGTCCGACCTCGATCGGCGAGCTCGACGGTCGGCGGACGAACCGACTGCAGCGGGTCGCGGCGGCGCTTGAGCGGGCCGGCTTCGAGGTCCACGTGAAGGACGACGTGAACGCCCAGATCTGGACCAAGTTCATCGTCAACAGCGCGATCAACGCGCTTTGTGCCACGACGGGCCTTCGTCTTGGCGAGGTCGCGCGGCTTCCCGAGATGGACGCCCTCCAGGACCGGGTGCTGGACGAGGCGTTCGCTCTCGTACGGGCGAGGGGGGTTCCCGTCGCGGAGGCGGAAGTGCGGGCCACCATCAAACGCAATTGCCGCCTCAAGTTCAGCCGGCCGTCGATGCTCCAGCACGTCGAGTCCGCCCGGCGGACCGAGATCGACGCGATCAACGGCGCGCTCGTCCGCGAGTCGCGTAAGCTCGGCCTCGCCGCCCCCTACAACGAGGCGCTCACCGCGCTCCTCAAGGGCCGGGAGCGCGATGCCATCCGCCGCCGGGAGAACCCGGACCTCGACTACGACGCGTGGGAGGCCGAGGCGGCAGTGGAGGAGGAGAAGCGGGCGGAGGCGTGAACGGGGCCGGCCGTCCCGGCCCTGCTTCGTGAGCCGGGGACGCGGACGGTGGCGTGGCCCATCCGCGGGGTCGATGCTCCACGTTGTCCGCCACCGAATCCCGGAACTGTCGCAATCGGGGCCGTGAGCCCGCGCCCGATGAGGGGTCGATGTCCGGTCAGGACGAGCCGGCGCCGATCGCCCGGCCCGCGCGGTGTCCGTCGACGACCGCGATCTCGATGTCCCGCGGCTGGTAGCAGTCCCCGATCACGTGGACCTCCGCCACCCGGTCCACGAGCGCGCTCCCCAGCGCGTCCTCGGGCACGCCCCCCGATGCGAAGACGACGGTGTCGATCCCTTCCATCGTCCTCGGCTGCCACGAGATGACGTTGTACACCTCGACCGAGCCGTCCTCAATCTCCCATACCCCGGTGAACGGAGTGAGGGTCACGTTCTTCTCAAGGAGGCGCTCCGTCAGGTTGTGCCAGGCCGGTATCGGCATCTCGCAGCCGACGTACGCGAGTCCGGTGACGATCTCGACCTTCCGGCCCGTGTCCGCGATGAGCTCGGCAACGGTGGGAGCCTCCGCCCGGCCCAGGGTGTCGACGACGAGCACGCTCTCCCCGATCGCGGCATTGCCCTGGATCACCTCGCGCGCGGTCAGCACGTGGCGCCGGTCGCGGCCGATGACCTCGGGACGGAACGCGTTCGACCCGGTCGCGACCACGACCGCATCGGGGCGTTCGGCGAGGATGTCGCCGACGCCCGCCTCGGTGCGCAGGCGCACGTCGACCCCGAGCCGGTCGAGCTGGCGCTCGAAGAAAAGGATGATCTCCTCGAAGCTGTCGCGGGCCGGGGTCCGCATCACGAGGTTCACCTGGCCGCCGAGACGGGCGCCGCGTTCGAACAGCACCACCTCGTGCCCGCGCTCGGCCGCGATGCGCGCGGCTTCGAGGCCCGCCGGCCCGCCCCCCACGACCACCACCCGGCGGCGCTCCGCGGCCGCCGGCAGCTCCGCCCACTCCCCCTCACGGCCGGTGACCGGGTTGTAGATGCACCCCACCCCCAGGCCCACGTAGATGTGCCCGACGCAGCTCTGGGTGCACGCGATGCAGGTGCGGATGTCGGCGGTGCGGCCCTCCCGCGCCTTGTTCGGGAGGTGGGGGTCGGCGATGAGCGCCCGTGCCATCCCGACGAGGTCCGAGACGCCCTCCGCGATGAAGCGCTCCGCGACGGCGGGCGAATCGAGCCGGCCGGTCCCGACCACCGGCAGCGAGACCTGTTCCTTGATCCCGCGGGGCAGGTGCGCGAACGCGCCCGAGGGGTAGTAGTGCGCAGGCCAGTGGGCGCGGCCGCTCCGTGGGCTCGGCACGATGCCCTGCCACATGTTGAAGTAGTCGACCTTTCCGTGGGCTTCGAGCAGGCGCGCGACCTGGCGGTACTCGTCGAGTTGGAGGCCCCACTCCTCGAGATCGTCGTACATCCGGATACCGAGGATGCGCCCCGTCCCGATCGCGTCCCGCACCGCGTCCACCGTCTCGTAGAGGAACGTCATCCGCTCCTCGAGGGTCGCGCCGCCGTAGCGGTCCTCCCGGCGGTTCGATTGCGCGTTCAGGAAGTTGGGGACGAGGTAGTCCATGCCGATGGCAAGCTCGACCCCGTCGAGGTCCCCCGCCACCGCGCGGCCCCCCGCGGCCGCGAACTGCTCGAGGGTCTCCTCGATCTCGGCGATGGTCATCGCGTGGGGCACGAGCTGGGGGGCGGAGAAGTCGGGCGCCGGCACTGCCGACGGCGCGATCGAGGGCCGCCCGAGGAACGCTGCCGCGTCCGCGACCCGCCGCCCCCGATGTCCGAGCTGGGCGAGGAGCGGCACCTCGTATGCGTGGGTCGCGGCCGCCATCCGCTGGTACACCGGCACGATCCGCTCGTCGTAGCTCGCGAGCGAGAGCGACACCTCGCCGTCGTAGTACGGCACGGTGTGCCCCGTCACCACGATCCCGACCCCGCCCTTCGCCCGCTCTCCGACGTAGTCCACGTCGCGTTGCGTGGGAAGGCCGTCCCCGGTCTGGAAGTGCGCGGCGTGCCCCGTGTTCATGATCCGGTTCTTGAGCGTATACGCCCCGATGGCGATGGGGCTGAAGAGATTCGGGAACGAATCGGACATGACGGATCCCCTCGACGACGTTCAGCTTTTCGGTACATGCGAGCGCCGGAGGCGGGAGCTGCGCTCGCCCCTCGGCGCCACCCGCGCCGGCGTGCGTGCCTCTCCTCTCGCCGGAAGCGCTCCCCGAACTGGCAAATTGGTGACGGAAGCGGGTCAGGGCCGGGAGAGCACCTCGGGATTCACGCACGCGGGCGGCGGGCGGCCGTCCAGCACGGCGAGGAGGTTCTCCACCGCGAGCTCGCGCATGGCGCGGCGGGTCTCCTCGGTCGCGGTGCCGATGTGGGGCAGGATGATCACGTTTGGGGCGCGGAAGATGGGATCGTCCGGATCCGGCGGCTCGTCCTCGAGCACGTCCAGTGCCGCCCCGGCGATGACCCCCGCGTGGAGGGCGGCGGCGAGGGCGCGCTGGTCCACGATGGGGCCGCGCGCGGTGTTGACGAGACAGGCGGTCTCGCGCATGAGACCGATCTCGCGCTCTCCCACGAGATGCCGGGAGCTCTCGTCCAGGTTGGAGTGGATGGTCACGATGTCCGATTCGCGCAGGAGGTCGTCGAGCGCCCGGTAGGGGCTCTCGGGTGCGTCGGGCGGCGCCTCGTGGAAGCGGTCGTACCAGATGGTGCGCATGCCGAGGGCCTGCATCCGCCGCGTCACCTCGCGCCCGATGCGCCCGAAGCCGATGACGCCGAGGGTCTGACCCGCCACGTCGTGGCCGAGAGGAGGCTTCGGATCGTCCGCCGCCCAGCCCCCTCCCTCGGCGTAGGCCTGGTACTCGGGGATCCGGCGCGCGAGCATGAGGATCATCGCCATGGTGAGGTCGGCGACGGCCGCGTTGAGCACGCCGGGGGTGTTGCACACCGCGACCCCGTGCCGGGTCGCCGCCTCCACGTCGACCCGGTCGTACCCGACCGCCGGGACCGACAGTACCCGCAGCGACCGGCCGGCGTCGAAGAACTCCGCATCGGCCCGATCCCAGCCGAGGTACGCCTGCGCGCCGGCGAGGGCGGCCAGGAGCTCGGAGCGGGACGTATCCTCGCCGAGGGCGAGCAGCTCTCCCGCCGACCGTAGCCGCTCATCGAGCTCGGGTTCGATCCGGGCCCGGCTGCAGATGACGGGGCGTTCACTCATGTCGCATTCCTCTACGGTCGGGCCTCGGCACGGGCCGGAGGCTGATTCGGTTCGGAAAGCTCTCCGCTCTTCCCTCGCCACGGTGGGTCACCTTATCCGGTCCCTTATACGCGAAAGGGCACACGTTCGGGAACATGCTGCCCCGGGCGCGTGCACGCGCACGCGAGGGGCCGGAAGCACGAGCTCGGTCGATGAATACACCCTTGACAATCGTGTTCAGTGCCGTGATCCTTCGCCGCCCGCTCCGACTACGGTCTAAATGGAGCGGCCTACTAGAGGGTCCCTTCGGGGACCCTTTTTTGCAGGGAGCATGGGCCATGGACCGAGTAGCGGTCTTCGTTGATGCCGGTCACCTCTTCGCGCAGGGTTCGAAAGAGCCCTGTGGCGTCAAGCTGCCACGCGGGAGTATCGGACTCGACCACACGATTCTGGGAGCCACGCTCTCGGAGTTTGCCGAGCGGCTTTCCTGCCCGCCTCTGCTCCGGATCTACTGGCACGACGGCACGTCACACGGTCCGTCGGCGGAGCACATCGTGCTTGCAGACCAAAAGGGGTCAAGGTTCGCCCTGGATTGACGAATCAGCGGGGCAGCAGAAAGGGGTCGACTCCCTGGTCGTCACGGCCAGGATTTCGAGAATCACCTCGTTGGTGCGTCCGTATGTGACGTACATCGTTGCTAGCCTTCGTTGGACCCGTCACGGACATGGAGTCGGCGATGCTCACCACCTACGAACGACACCTCGTCCTTCGCTATCTTGCGAACGCCGTTTCGAGCCTGCACCGGGATAGTCCAGAGGCGGGAGAGCTCACCGCCTGGGTCTCGGAGAACAAGGGTCTGCTGAGCCTTTCGGCTTCAGCGGTCGAACTCTGCCGGGAGCGGCCACGGCGCCGGAAGTCGAAGAGCGGGTTTTCCAAGAGCCAATGGAACGAGCTGCGGGACCACCTGCTTCAAGGGAATCGCACCGAGGCCCGGAGAGTCCGGGCGGACCGGCTGACGGTGCGGCTGCGGAGCCTCGGACGCGAGGTGCGGCTCTCGCGGACGGACCTCGCGATCCTCGAGATCCTGCTCCGGTACCGCTCGCATCCCGTCGTCGAGTCGTTGGTCGACTCCGTCTTCGAGCGAGGACGGCACTACCGGCGGCTCACGAAGATCTTCAACGTGCGAGGCCCCGCGCTTCCCTGCTTTCTCGGTATCTCCGGGAGGACCTTCCTTGCGCGCTTC
The DNA here is from genome assembly GCA_022823045.1 of Gammaproteobacteria bacterium. GTDB lineage: Bacteria > Pseudomonadota > Gammaproteobacteria > HK1 > HK1 > JAJDXW01. Next base: position 17,226 of record JAJDXW010000206.1, on the reverse strand, counting down.
GAGTCGGACGCACCGCTTGTGAAATCCGGGCTTGTCTCGGTCGACGAGGACGGCGATGTCTCGGTCATCGACCGGCTGCACCGACTGGCGACGGTTCCCGGAAACGGCAAGCTCGGCGCCCACGAGCTGCTGCTCGACGCCGCGCCTCCCGGGGAGCTCGAATGGTCGGACTTTGACCACGTTGCCGACGCCCGGGACCACGTGAAAGGCCTCATCAGGGGAGCGCTTCGCGCCGGAGCCAAGGGAGTCAACGTGCTCGTGCACGGGGAGCCCGGGACCGGGAAGACGGAGTTCTGCCGGACCCTTGCCCGAAGGCTCGGAGTGACTCTCTACATCGTTGGGGAATCGGACGAAGAAGGTGACGAGCCGACGCGCCGGGAGAGACTGCAGGAGCTTCGCCTCGCCCAGCGCCTCCTCTCGGGCAGCGCCCGTTCGGTCCTCCTCTTCGACGAGATGGAGGACCTGCTCACGGACCCGGCCTCGTTCGGGTGGATGGAGTTCATGCGCCCGCGCCGCGCCCGGTTCCGGGCCGACGGCTCCAAGGTGTTCATGAACCGGCTCCTTGAGCAGACTCCGGTCCCCACCCTCTGGACCTCGAACAGCGCCGAAGAGACCTGTGACGCGGTGCTCCGGCGCATGATGTTCGCGGTCGAGCTCCGCCAGCCGCCAGCGGGCGTCCGGGCCCGGATCTGGTCGCGGCAGCTCGCGCGGCACGGCATCGAGTCGGACGAGCTCGATGCGCGCGCCCTCGCGTCCGACTACGACGTCACCCCGGGGGTCGCGTCGGGGGTGACGGCGGCGGCGGAGTTGGTGGAGGGCGGCGGACTCGAGGCCGTGCGGTGCGGAGTGCAGAGCCTCGCCCGGGTGCTCTCGAGGGAGAAGCCGCCCCATGGCGTGTGGGACCGCTTCGACACCGAGCTCGTCCGCGCGGATACGGACCTCGTTCAGCTCGCGGACCGTCTTGCCGAACGGGGTCCCGGCCCGGTGTCGTTCTGCCTCCAGGGACCGCCCGGGACCGGGAAGAGCGCATTCGTCCGGTACCTGGCCGAGAGGATGGGGCTCGAGGTCGTGCAGAAGCGCGCTTCGGACCTCATGTCGAAGTGGGTAGGCGACACCGAGAAGCGCATCGCCGAGGCGTTCGCCGAAGCGCGCGACGCGGGCTCCTTCCTCGTCTTCGACGAGGCGGACTCGCTTCTCGCGGACCGCGGGCTTGCGGTTCGTTCGTGGGAGGTGAGCCAGGTGAACGAGATGTTGACCTGGATGGAGAGCCATCCGCTGCCCTTCGCCTGCACCACGAATTTCGGGGAGCACCTCGACCCGGCGACCCTGCGGCGGTTCGTCTTCAAGGTGACCCTCGACTACCTCTCGCCCGAGCAGGTCGAGGCCGCGTTCCGTCGATTCTTCGCGGCACCGCCCCCTCCGGGCTTCGCACGGCTCGCCGCTCTCACCCCGGGAGACTTCGCGGTGGTACGTCGAAAGGCCGATGCCCTCGGACAACTCGACGAGCCGGAGCGCCTGGCCGAAATGCTGCGGACCGAGCACGACGCGAAGCCGAACCGGCCCAGACCAATCGGATTCCGGGCATAGGCGGCGAGGGGCCTGTCGCCGTTCGGTATCAGGAGAGGGTGCGGGGACGGAATCGCAAACCCCGGGAACGACCCGAGGGACCGTCGTCTCGAAGTCGGAACTCGGGAGTGTCAAAGGACCGAGGGCAGGGCGAGACGAGGTTCAGCGTAGTGAGCCGGGTCCGTGTGCGGGAACGTGCGAAGGGTCGCCAGGTGGCTTGAATCGAATGGCTCAGGGGACTTCCGGACGGCTGAGGAGGAGCCGCAACCCGAGCGCACCGAGAACCGCCGCCGCGACGCGATCGATGTACGTCTTGGCCTGCATGTAGCGTGTGGCAACCGTCCGGGTGCTGAGGCAGAAGGCGAGCGCGGTGTAGAACGCGACCTCGACCAGGAAGTGGTTTGCAACGATCACGAGGCTCTCCGCTGCACCGATTCCGGCCGGGAAGACGGCGACGAGGACGGCGGCCGCGAAGAGAACGGACTTCGGATTGAGGAGGTTGATGAGGAAGCCCTGGCGGAAGGCGTTCCGCGCGGGCTCACCTCGGGCCTCGACCGGCGCCGATGCGTCACGCCAGATCCGGTACGCAAGATAGAGGAGATAGCCGGCGCCGGCGATCCTCGCCGCCACGTAAACCGCGGGGAACAGCTCGAAGACGACGCCGAGGCCGAGAAGCGCCATCAGCGTCCAGGTGGCCGCCATCAGCCCGAGTCCGGCACCGACCGCAATACCGGCGCGCCGTCCCCCGTTCAGGGTGGTCCTGAGCGCCATCAGGAGGGCCGGGCCCGGGCTCGCGATCGCGACGAGCAGGGCGACATTGAAGGCGAGAAGCTGGGCGAATGTCATGACGGATCCGCTCGGTGCGGGATGAGGACCCAATTGCGCAGCGTGCATCTTCCCATGGACTACGGCCCGCTTCGAGAATGGACGGTCGAATAGACGCCATCCCGGAGCCTTGGTGCCACCTCGTCGCGGTTCAGCTCCGCCGCCGCCGCGACATCGTCCTCGAACCCCCAATCGATGAGCTCCTTGCCCGACACGCAGGCTCGCATCGTCTCGGGCAGGCGTGATCGGGCGGCTTCGAAGACCGAGACCGCGGCGGCCCCCTCGGGAGATGCGTTCCCATCGAGGTGAGCCAGGATGGCTCCCGCCCCGATGTGGTCCTCGAGAGACGGACGGAGGTCCCCGCTCGGCCACCGCTCTCCGCAGGCGATGACCGCAATGCGGCGGCCGCAGGAACGGGCGGCCGCGGCTGCCGCGCGGGCATTGCGCAGGCAGCCCGCGAAGGTGGGCGTCGAGCCGGTGGCGAGCGACAGGGTGGCGCCGTTCGGTGACGGAAGGACGATGCGGCTGCCCTCCGGCAGGGCCATGAGGGAACCGGGAGAGAGCGAGTATCGACCTTCTCCCCGCGGGGAGGCGAGGAGGGCGTCCCGGGACTCGGCGTATTCCGCCGCGGTCCCGTCGTTCCACCGGTACGGGAATACCGCCGCACCCCTCGCGGCGGCGACGGTGACCGCGGTCGAGAAGGTGAGGACATCGACGATGACGACCGCGTTGCTCCCCGGCGCGAGCGTCTCGAGCCCGCGCGGACCCCATTCGAAGCGGAGGTCGAATTCGGATTGGTCAGCCGTCATGTGGGTCCACCACGAGGACCAGGGCTGCGGGGCCGGCCCCGGCGGCACGTGAAGTTCACCTCCGTCCGTCGTGACCTGGCCAAAGGCTCGTCCGGGCCCCTCGGTTCACATCACGGCCACGAGTCGGGGGCGGTGCCTTGCTCCGTCATTTCGTGCGGTGTCTCTCCACCGCTGAGCCTGCACACCCTCTGATCAAATCTGTGCCGGGACGGCGACCCCCGCAACGCCCCGGACTCGGTGGGCTTCAACGGACACGCAGCACGAGGAACTCGTAGCCGTAGAAATCCGAGCAGGCATGCCAGATGTCCATTTCGTGCTGGCACTGGTCGGCCAGTTCCTGTGCGTCCGGCTCGTCACGATGACGCCTTCGGAATGCGGTCACGTTGTCCTGAAGCGGCCCATAGAAGTCGTCCCACCACGCCGATGCGGGGAGTGGGAAGTGCCCCACGGTCTCGTAGCCGCACGCCTCGACGGCTTCCACGAGCGCGGCGGTGTCGCGGATCGCCGGGTACTCCCGGTTCCAGAACGCCGTGCATTCGGCGGGCGGTTCGGGCTTGCGCCAGCACACCTCGGTGAGCGCGACGTGCCCGTTGGGCCGCAGCAGCCGGCGCCAGTTGCGCAGGCCCGCTTCGACTCCCACGTTGTAGATGGCACCTTCGCACCAGATGAGGTCGAAGGAGCCGTCCGCGAAGTCGAGGCTGCGCATGTCCGCCACGCGCGCTTCCAGTCGGTCCGTGAGGCGGAGCCTCCGTGCCTCGCGGTTCAGGGCGTCGATGAACGGTGGATGGTTGTCGATGGCGACGATGTGCGCCGGCGAACCATGCGCCAGCACCAGGGTCTGGGCGCCGGTCCCGCACCCGATGTCGAGCACGCGGGTCCGCGGCCCGACATCCGGCACGAGCCCGAGGGCCCGGCGCGTGCTCGCGGTGGTTCCCGGTCCCTGCCGGGGCAGCCCGCTGAACAGCTCGAAGAACAGTGCGGTGGCTCGATCTGGCGCCATGGCCTCCATTGTCGCCGGTCTCCCGGTTGCGGCCGAATGGTTCCGCCCGTGAGGCGCCTTCCGGCGATCACGATACGCCGCTCGTCCTGCCGTCCACGGAGGGACCTTCCGCCGGTCCGGCGTTCCGCTTTTCAATCCGTGGCGTTGGGGAGAACCTCGGTAGCGCGGGATTTGCCCGGGCGCCCCTATTCTTCCGGTTGCGGACCCTGTCTTGACGCCGCGATCAACGAGGCCCAATCGTCGGGAGGATCCCCCCGCGCGAGCATTCTGGCGAAGACCGTGTACGGATCGGTCCTGCTCCCCGAGGACCGTAACGTGCGTTCGTCATTCATCCATGCATAGACGATCACCCTTGCCTTGGTGTCATAGCGGAAGAACAGCCGGAACCGTCTGCCGATCCTGGCCCGCCGCCAGTGGCGGAAGTGTGGTCCGAGCGTATTCCCCTGGCGGTACTCGCCACGGGATGGCTCCTGCGGGATCACCTCCGACATCGCCCGGTTGACTGCCCGCAGCAGCTTGACGTTCGCATTCGATGCGAATCCGTGAGGGTCCTTTCGCTGAGCGCGCTCGCTCGCCGCCTCGAGTTTGCCGAGCTGCCTGATGAGTTCGGTGTGAAACAGCAGCGTCCAGCCGTGTCGTTCCACTACAGGTCCACGTCGCCCTCGATGGGCTCATCGAGATCGATGTCGAGGCGGGCGTGTTCCCGCATCTTCCGTGCGAGCCCTTCGGGGAGGTCCCCAATGTTTCGTCCGGCTTCGATGTCACGCGCGAGCAGGTCGAGGAATGCCCCGATGGCGGGATCCTCGTGCTCGGGGTCAGCCCGGCTCACAACGACCTGTCCGTTCTCGTGCAGTTCGAACCTCACCCTGGTTCCGACATCGGCGCCGAGTGCCTGGCGGATCGGCTTCGGCACCGTGATCTGGCCCTTCGCGGTCATCGTCGCGACTTCCTGGATGAGCGACATGGCCGACACTCCTCTCCGGTCTCGCGACACCGTAAGGAACTTCCCTTACTCCGTCAACCGGACGTGGCCGCGCCTCTGGTGGCTCGACAGGGTACGTGAAGAGCCTTCCTCACCGCGTCTCGGCATGGCCGGCCAGCGTCAAGACGGATTCGCCATCGCATTGGACGCGGTTCTCTACCATGAAAATTCTGCGGTAGCCACCGAGTTTTCATGGTAGTGTTCCGGCATGATTCGCCGCAAGCAACACGTCGATGCCCTCCTGACGCGGCTTCGTGCATTTCCCGTGGTCGCCATTCTGGGCCCGCGCCAAATTGGCAAGACGACGCTGGCGTACCAGGTGGGCCGGGCATATCCGGGTCCGACGCACAGGCTGGATCTCGAGCGTCCCTCCGATCTCAACCGCCTGATGGACGATCCGGATCTCGTTCTGGACGGGCTCCGCGGTCTGGTCGTCATCGACGAGGTGCAACGCCGTCCCGAGTTGTTTCCGATTCTTCGCTTGCTGGCGGATCGCCGCCCGAGGCGAGCGCGGTTCCTGGTGCTGGGCAGTGCGTCGCCGGACCTGCTCAGGCAGTCGTCGGAATCCCTCGCGGGTCGGATCAACTACTACCGGCTGGGCGGTCTCGGTCTCTACGAGGTCGGCCATGACCGCATGAATCGCCGTTGGCTGCGCGGCGGGTTTCCCGAAGCATGGCTCGCCCGCTCGAATCCGGGCGCCTTTCTCTGGCTCGAGAGCTTCGTGCGCACGTTCCTCGAACGCGACCTTCCGGAGCTCGGCATTCGCGTGCCGGGTCCCGCCCTGCGACGCTTCTGGACCATGCTGGCCCATTGGCACGGCCAGGTCTGGAATTCCTCCGAATTCGCGCGCTCGTTCGGGGTGGCGGACACGACCGTGCGCCGCTATCTCGACATCCTGACGAGCGCCCTCGTGATTCGCCAATTGCAGCCCTGGCACGAGAACATCGCCAAGCGGCAGGTCAAGGCACCCAAGGTCTACCTGCGCGATGCCGGGGTGCTGCATGCCCTGCTGGGCATCGACAGCATGCAAGCCCTGAACTCCCATCCCAAGTCCGGAGCGTCATGGGAGGGATTCCTCCTCGATGCGGTCATCGATCGCCTTCGCCTCGAAGACGAGCACGTCCACTTCTGGGCGACGCACACGGGCGCGGAGCTCGACCTGATGATCACGCGCGGGACGAAGCGAATCGGTGTCGAAATCAAGCGGACCACGGCGCCTCGGGTCACGCCGTCGATCCGAAGCGCGTTGAGCGATCTCGGTCTCGCGGAGGTCATCGTCGTCCACGCGGGCCGCGACTCCGGCCCGCTCGGCGCCAACGTCCGGGCGGTGGCGGCGACGCGCCTGGACAAGGACCTGGGCTTGTAGCCACCGCCGACATTCGGCCATCTTCCCGAGCATCTGCCGAGGTTCGAGGAGGTCGGATCGTCATGACGCCGAGGCGGTCGTTCATCCCGTAGACGTGCACCGAGAATCCGGCCGGCGCGTTGCCGAACGGGATGGCTGCGGAGAGAGCTTCAAGGTGATCGGGCGGCAAGAGCAATTTGCAGTGCGTCGCGCGCCGTGCGGATTGGAATGCCCTCGATCGTTCCGAGCGCAAGGAGGTGCCGCTTGTCTCCGGTGACCAGCAGTGCCGCCCGGCCGGCGACGGCCGTGGCGAGAATGATGTCGTCCTTCGGGTCGGGAGAACGTCTTGGAACCGGCATGTCGTCGACGACGATTGCGCGCACGTGGATGGCGGAGACCATCTGAGCGGCCTCGTCCGGGTCAACGAGTCCCCGTAGCTTGGGACGGGCCAGGACGTCGGTAATTTCGTCGATCTGCGCGATGGAGGTCACGAGGTCGATGTCGTTCCGAAGCCAGGCTTGGTAAAGCTGGTCCGGTGGTGTGTCCTTCGTGATGAGCGCGCTGACGAAGATGTTGGTGTCAAGGACGATCCGCACGCGCGGCGTCTACCTCGGCCTCGACAAGGTCCATGAGTTCCTGCTGATCCGACGCGCTCGCACGTTCCTTGACGCGGGCGATGGCGGCGATCGAAGTCAGAATCGTGAGGACTGCGGATCCGACGTCTTCCGAGGTCGGACAGTCCGTACCGGGATTGAGCGCCGCTATCCGCGCCGCCTCCACGTGCGCCAGGTTGTCGGCGGTCGCCTTGCTCATGCGCAGCTCGACCGTCACCTCACTGTCGGGAGCGGAGCGTGACGCAAGGTGGACGACCCAGCGATTCGGTGTCGGGTGCTGGACGGATGCCATGAAAGCAGCCCAAGTCTGACGATGGGTCAGTCTAGCCTAATCGTGCGGTGTCGGTTGGGAGCAACTTCCGGTCCGGCGGCGTGTTTCCCGGTAAGCTGTTCGCCGCGCAATTCCGGACATGTCGGGTCGAGTGCCGGCCTCGCGACTGCCGGTTTCGACCCTGCATCGGCCGCAAGCGATTCATGACCGCGTCCGCGTCCTTGCCTGCCAGGGAGACATCGCGCCGAATCGGAGCGACGCCAATGGAGACGACCCTCGAACGCCTTCGCGAGCGTGCCGAAGAGGTGATGCGACGAGCGCCGGCGGTCGAGGCGGTGGTGCTGTTCGGCTCGCGTGCACGGGGAACCGCGGGCTCCGGAAGCGACTGGGATGTCGCACTCATCGGGAAGAGCGGGGAGACCCCGGAGGCGGCGTACCGGCTCTTCGGCGAGTTGCCGGGGGTCCGATTGCTCGGGTTTCGGACCGGCGAGATCGAGCGTCACAAGGACACCGCGGGTGCGCTGGAGGCGGCCCTGGCGCGTCAGGGGATCACCCTGGCCGGAGCCTGGCGGCGGCCCGCGTGCCGGAAGGAGGCGTTGAGCATGGAGGTCGTGCGGATACGGGCACATCTCGCGAATGCCACGGATCAGATGGACAAGGCGGTCAGGGCGGGAATCGAGCACCTGTATGCGATGGAATGGGAGCGCGGGGACTGGACGCTGCTCACCACCGGCTCGGTCGACGCGGCCGGGCACGTGGCGGAGGCGGTCCTGACCGGATACGGGCTGAGCCCACGCGAGGTTCACTTCCTGGACGCCCTGGCGGAGCAGCTCGCGAACGCCTACCGGGGACGCAGCGATCCGCGGAAGGCGGCGTGGGCGGAGCGGATCCGGGCCATGGACGGCACCACGCGCACGCTCCGGCTGCACGATGCGGACTACCGGCGCTTCGTCGTGCCCCCGGCGGAGCCGCTGGAGCGGAGCGTCGAGCGCACCGGGCAGGCCCAGCACGCCCAGATCCTGTGGCTTCAGGAAATGGTCGAGCGCTGGCCCGCGCACGCGGAGGAGGCGGGAAACGCGGCCCGGGCGATCCTGCGCAAGGGACGGGGACTCTCCGCCCTTCGTGCAGGCTACGCGGGCGACGCGGTGACTGCGGACGAGTCCACCCGCGCGACGATCGCCCGGCTGGAGGAGAGCACCGCGGAGTGGATCGGGCGCGCGGAGGCTCTTCTCGCGGGGCTGGAAGGGGGCGGGGCGCCCCCGGTCGAGAATGCCGGGGGCGGGGCGACCCCCTCCGAGAGCGCTGGAGGCGAGGCACCTCGGCAACCCCCGTCCGGCGTATAGCCGTTTCCCGCCCCGCCGGGAAACCCGGCATCGCGGGAACCTCCCTACATCCGGCCTCGCGCGAGACGTTCCGGAGAGGGACGATCACGACCCCGAGCCGGTGGATTGCGGAGACCATCTGAGCGGCCTCGTCCGGGTCGACGAATCGCCGGGCCTCGGGCTTCGGGCTTCGGGACCTCTCCGCCGCGGGTGCGGTACGCGAGATGTTCGGACATGGACCCCGCAAGCGCCACATCGGGGAGAGGCCGGAGCGCATCGAAGGGCGCCACGCTGGTAGAGTCGCGGGCGGGCGCGCATGTTTCACTGCGGCGTTTCGACGGCCGGGCCCGAAGAGTTCGCAGCGTTCTTCGGGTACGGGTACGCGACGAAGAGCGGTGAATCATGCGCGCAAGGCGACAGGAGCGAACCACCGTGCGATTCCAGATCGGCCTTCTTCTTTTTCCGAGGCTCACCCAGCTCGACCTGACGGGTCCGTACGAGGTCTTCATCCGATTTCCGGACACCGACGTGCACCTCGTCTCGAAGTCCCCGGATCCCGTCGTTGCCGACGGCGGGATGCGGCTCGTGCCGTCCACCACGTTCGCGGAATGCCCGAAGCTCGACCTCGTGTGCGTTCCGGGGGGAGCCGGGATGAACCCACTGCTGAATGATCGGGACACCCTGGACTTTCTCCAACGGCAGGCGTCCGGCGCCCGCTACGTCACGTCGGTCTGCACGGGTGCGTTGGTACTCGGGGCGGCAGGGCTGCTGCGCGGAAAGCGGGCCACCACCCACTGGATGTCGCTTCCGATGCTCGCCGCCTTCGGGTGCGAGCCCATCGCCGAACGCGTGGTCGTCGACGGCAACGTGATCACGGGCGGCGGAGTCACCGCCGGGATCGACTTCGCCCTCACCGTGGCATCGGAATGGTTCGGAGCCGAGACGGCCCGGAAGATCCAGCTCGGGATCGAGTACGCGCCGCACCCGCCCTTCGATTCCGGCACCCCCGAACGAGCGGACGCGTCGGTCGTCGCGGCCCTTCGCGAAGCCGCCGCGGCTCGCCAGGGCGAGCGTGAATCGGCGGTCGAGCAGGCGAGCGCCCGGCTCGCCAACGGGTAGCGCAGCACAAGGCGCAAGCGGTCAGGTCATCGGTCGGGGCGCGCCGTCAGTCGGGGCGGAGCATCTCGAAGACGGTCTCGACCGAGGTGTAGTCCATGTAGCCGAGGCGGGCGACCGGCCGGTACGCGGCCATGTCCACCATGCCGTCGCGGATGATCCGATCGTCGATGTGGGTGCCGACGACCTGGCCGATGACGAGGTTGTTCTCGACCTTCGGATGGTCGCTCGGAAGCCGGAGGCGGGTGAGGAAGCGGCACTCGAGGCTGGCCGGCGCCTCCTTGATGCGCGGCACCTTGACGTGCACCGAGGGAACCGGGGTGAGGCCCGCGAGCGCGAACTCGTCCACCGACGGATCGACGTGGGCGGAGGTCTCGTTCATCGCCTTCCGGAGGTCGTAGCCGGCGAGGTTGACGACGAACTCGTTGGTCTGCTCGATGTTGCGGAGGGTGTCCTTGCCCTCGCCGTTCGGCCGGGGGTTGTTGGGTGCGAAGACGATGGTGGGCGGGCGGTCCGCGCACGCGTTGAAGTAGCTGAACGGGGCGAGGTTCGGGACCCCGTCCGGGTCCACGCTGCTCACCCACGCGATGGGGCGGGGCGCGACGAGGGCCTTGAAGGGGTTGTGACGGAGTCCGTGCTTGCGTCGGTCGTCGAAGAACATCGTTGGTCTCGTCCGGCGGCGATGGGGAAGCGGCGCACTATCGGGGCTCCCCGGGGCAGGGTCAAGCCGTCGCGGCGCGCGCGCGTTCGGCGTCGGCGTGCTCAGTCGTCGAGGAGGTCGGCGACCCGTTCGGGCGGGCGTCCCACCACCGCCCGGCCCCCCCTTCGCACGATCGGGCGCTGCATGAGGACCGGGTGCGCGGCGATGGCGGCGACGAGGTCTTCTTCCGGCGTGTCCGGATCGCCGAGACCGAGCTCGCGGTACGGAGCCTCGCCGCTCCGGACGAGGTCGCGGGCGGTCATGCCGAGCACGCCGAGAAGGTCCCGGAGCGCCTCCCCGTCGAGCGGCGTCTTCAGGTACTCGACGATCTCCGGCTCGACTCCCCGGTCGCGGATGAGCGCGAGCGTCTGGCGCGACTTGCTGCACCGGGGGTTGTGGTAGATGACGATCGATTCGGACACTTCAGCTTCTCCGAAAACGTTGGATCGGGGGGCGAGGGTACGCAATCACGACTCTCGGGCCGGGCAGATCCTCCAGATGAGGGCATCCCCGTCCCCGTCGACGTCGGCGTCGACGGCCATGAACTCGCGATGCGAATGGACCGCGCCTCGCCAGAGCTCGATCCAGCAGGCAAGCAGGTGGTCGCGCTCGGGGCCGGCGAGACCCCGCACGATTCGAAGCCCGGTGTGGCGGAGGGCGACGCCTCCCCGCCCGGCGTCTTCCACCTCGGCCGTATCGCCCATGCCCCGGAACATGGCGCGCAGGAACTCGGCCGCTTCCTTCGGCCCGCCATCCACCCCGCCCACCGCGCCCGCCAGGTGGCGCCAGTGCTGCAGGCCCGTCAACCGTGCGGCGAGCTTTCCGTGCTCCAGCGTCTTCGTCTCTCCAATCACCGGGACCAGCTCGCGAATCCCATTCCGGATGAACTCGATGGCGTAGTTCCGGTTCGCTCTCGCGACGCGCGCTTCGCTCCATTCGTCCGGGGGCGGGACGGGCTGACGCTCCGGGTCGAAGGCGGGCGGGCGTTCGTGGGGCGCGAAGACCAGGCGCTCGTCCTCGCCGAGGTCGCGGTCATGCTCCCGGAAGTATCCGCAGAGGCCGAACTCGCCGCTCATGTCCTCGGAAACGCACACGAATCCGAGCCGCGGATTGTCGAGCGACACGCCGTTTTGCGCGTACCAGCCCCGGAGAAACCCGCGGCTCGCCTCGATCGGCACGCCGCAGATTGCCGGCCCGTCGTACATCCACCGCGGATACCGGAACCGTACCCAGGCCTTGGCGGCGGACTCTTCCATGTATTCGACATCGACCCCGCCCATGCGGTTCGAGAGGACGTGGTACTTCGCGCACGCCACCGCGTGCGGCTCCCCGTCGAGCCCCAGCTTCCGGAAGCTCGAAAGGAACTTCTCCTCATGCTGGCGGCGGAAGAGCCGGAACATCCAGTCACCGACGACCTCCGGCCCTTCGCGGGTCGCGATCATGAGCTCGAGGCCGAGGAGATACTGGTGGTGGAGCCTCGCCTGCGCGGCCACCGCCGGAGAGGTCGAGTCTTCTGCCGAAGCTGTTCGCATGGATTCGTCCGAGTCCGGGCAAGAGCCACTCCCGGTCATGTCCAACGCGCAGGATTCAACGCGCGGGTCGGCCGTCCGGGCCGCCCGGGCGGCGCGGTGGGGCACGGCGCCGGGGGGTTCAGAAGCGGCGGGGCTTGAGGCCCGACTGGAACCAGGTGATGAAGGTCACGAAGTCGTAGACGGGGAGCCCGACCGCCTCCGCCACGTCCGCCGAGTAGGGGCACATGTTGGTGCACTCGAGCACCTGGGCGCCGACCCCGGGGTGCTCCTCGACGAGCCGGCGCGCGCCGTCCACCACGTCCTGCCGCGCGAGGTCGACGTCGAGCTCGGACTCGTCGCCGAGGATGACCCGGGTGAACTCCCGGCCGTCGTCGGTGCCCGCGATCGGGGTGTCGAGGGGCGCGCCCGCGAGGGCGAGATGCTCCTCGGTGAGCGATGCCTTCGAGATGGTGAGGATGCCGGCCCGCTTCCCGGGAGGGAGCAGGGCCTCCACGAGGGCGACCTGCATGAGCGACGAGGTGGCGACCGGGACCCGGCAGGCGCGGGCGAGCTCCTCCTGCTGGAGGGCGAGGAAGCCGCAGCTCGTGGTGAGACCGTCCGCGCCGATGCCCACCAGCTCCTTCCCCGCCTCCACGAACGCGTCGAGGAGGCCCGGCGCGCCCTGTCGGACGACCCGGTCCGGGGACGCGTCACGCACGATGCGAAACAGGACCGGAAAGGGCCACGTGGCCGCGTTGCCGACGTCGCCCGGAATGCGGGGGAACCGCGTCTCGAGCATCAGGACCCCGACGCTCGCGCCGTAGATCGACTTCCCGCCCCGATTCACCGTGCTCATGACCCGACACCCTCCGTCGATTCCCCCTCGCCCGCCTCGCCCCCGACGCGGCCGGCCTCGTCCAGCTTGTCGAGCGCGCGCTTCGCGACCCGGAACGCCTCGAGCCCGGCCGGCATTCCACAGTAGAGGGCGGCCTGGAGCAATACCTCCCGGATCTCCTCCCGGGTCGCGCCGTTTCGCACCGCCCCCGCGACGTGCGCTCCGAGCTCGTCGGTCTTGCCCAAGGCGGCGAGGTACGCGATGCTGAGAAAGCTCCGCGTCTTCCGGGGGAGCCCGGGCCGCGACCACACCTCGCCCCAGCCGAACTCCACCGCGAGCTGCTGGACGGGAAGCAGGAACGGGTCCTCCTCCGCCCGGGCGAGGGAGCGCTCGACGTGCTCCCGCCCGAGTACCTCCTTGCGGAGCGCAAGCCCCCGATCGAAGCGCTCGCTCTTCTCGAATCCCGAATCCGTCACGTCGTCCCTCCTCGTGCAATGCCGCCCCTGTCTCACCCCCTCCTCCCAGCCGGCCGCCGCCCCCCGGTCGAGCCCGAGCCGGCTCTGCAGGCGGCCGAGCGCATCGAGCCGCTCGTCGATGGACAGGGTGACGTTCACGATGCGCGCACTCTACGTGCGCGCGTAATGCGTGTCACTCGGACCTCCGGCGCTTCCGGAGACGAAGGCGGTGCCGGCGGCGGGCCTTGCCGGAGTGTGCCCGATGACGCACCATCCGCAGCGTTCCCGACCCGGACCGCCCTCGTTCATGGACCTCGACTATCAACCTGACGCACCGCGCGCGCTCGACGGCGTGCGGGTGCTCGACATCTCCCGCCTCGTGGCCGGCAACGCGATCACCCACGTGCTCGCCGACCACGGCGCCGAGGTGGTCAAGGTCGAGGACCCCGCCCGCGGCGACGCCCTCCGGGAATGGACCGCGGCCGGCGTCGCGTGTTCCTGGAAGGTCTACGCCCGCAACAAGAAGAGCATCTCGCTCAACCTCAGAACCGAGGCGGGCCGCGCCATTCTCCTCGACCTCGTGCCGACCGCGCGGGTCCTCGTCGAGAACTTCCGGGCCGGCGCCCTGGAGCGCATGGGGCTCGGTCCGGAAACCCTGCACGCCCGCAACCCCGGGCTCGTCGTCGTTCGCGTGAGCGGCTACGGTCAGACCGGCCCCTATGCCGGCAAGCCGGGGTTCGGGACTCTCGTCGAGGCGATGTCGGGCTTCGCGTACAAGAACGGCTTTCCCGACAAGCCGCCGGCCCTCCCGCCGCTCGCCCTCGCCGACATGGTGGCGGGGCTCTACGGCGCGTTCGGGGTCATGGTGGCGCTCCGGGAGATCGAGCGGAAGGGCGGCCCCGGCCAGGTCATCGACCTCTCGCTGCTCGAGCCCCTCGTCTCGATCCTCGGCCCCGACGCCGCGATCCACCGCGCGACCGGCGAGGCGCCCCCCCGGGTCGGCAACGCCTCCAGCACCACCTCGCCCCGCAATGCCTACCGGACCCGGGACGGGGAGTGGATCGCGATGAGCGGCTCCATGCAGTCGATGGCGATGCGCATCTTCCGCGCCATCGGCCGCGCCGACATGTGCGACGACCCGCGCTTCAACACCCCGCCGGCGCGCTCCGCCCACCGCGAGGAGGTCGACGCGATCGTCGGCGGGTTCATCGCCGAGCGCACCCTCACCGAGGCGATGGAGGTCTTTGACCGGGCGGGGGTGACGGCGGGGCCCATCTACTCCGCCGCGCAGCTCAAGGAAGACCCCCATGCGCGCGAGCGCGGTGTGCTCGTCAACCTTCCCGACGACGAGCTCGGCCGGCTGCCGATGCACAACGTCATTCCGCGCCTTTCGGAGACGCCGGGCGCGATCCGCACCCCCGCGCCCGCGCTCGGCGCGCACAACGAGGAGATCCTCGGCGGGCTCGGCCTCGGCCTCGACCTCGCCCGCCTCCGGGAGGAGGGAACGATATGAGCCTTCCCGTCTGGCGGTCGCAGCTCTTCGTGCCGGCGACGGCCGAGCGGTTCATCGCCAAGGGTCCGGAAGTCGGCGCGGACGCGCTCATCCTCGACCTCGAGGACTCGGTGGCGGCGAACGCCAAGGCCTCCGCCCGGGAGGCGGCGCCCGACATCGTGCGCGGCTTCGCGGCGCGCGGCATCGACACCCTGGTGCGCGTCAACCGGCCGTGGCGGCTCGCGGTGCGCGACCTCGAGGCGGTCGTGATCCCGGAGCTCACCGCCCTCCTCTGCCCGATGGTGGACAGCGCCGAGCACGTCGTCGCGCTCGGCGAGACGGTTGCGGAGCTCGAGGCGGAACGGGGCATTCCGGCCGGGCGGATCAGGCTCTGCCTCGCCGTCGAGACCGCGAAGGGCTATCTCAACCTGCGCACCATCGCCCACGCCGACCCGCGCAGCGTCGCCCTTTCGCTCGGGTCCGAGGACTTCGGCCTCTCCATGGGAATGACTCCCGACGAGGAGACGCTGTTCGGACCGAAGCAGCAGATGGTGGCCTGCGCGAACGAGGCCGGGTTGCTGCCGATGGGTTTCGTCGGATCGATCGCCGAGTTCCGCGATACCGACCGCTTCCGCCGCATTGTCCGGCGCTCGAAGAAGATGGGCCTCAAGGGCGCCACCTGCATCCACCCGAACCAGGTGCGGATCTGCAACGAGGAGTTCGGGCCGAGCGAGGCGGAGATCGAGGAGGCGCGCCGCATCGTCGCCACCTATGACGAGGCGCTGGACCGCGGCGACGGCGCGATCAGCGTGGACGGCAAGATGGTGGACGTGCCGGTCGCCGAGCGCGCGAAGGCGGTGCTGCGCATCGCCGACGCGATCGCCGCCCGCACCGCCCGCTGACCGCAGCCGGCGGTTCCCGCCGACCCCCGCCGCCTCCCGCCGCCCCCGCCGGGGTTGGTGGTGGTGGCGAGCTTGGGGCAGAATCCCCTCACCCCCCGCCCCACGGAGCCGCCACGTCCATGAGCACGAGCTTCATCGTCGTCGCCAAGCGCGACTGCCCGACCTGCGAGCTCGTGCAGCCGGTGCTGCGCGAAATCGCCGCGACGGGGGCGGGGCTCACCGTCTACACGCAGGACGATCCGGCGTTCCCCGAGGGCATCGACGCGGTCGACGACCGCTCCCTCGAGCATTCGTGGCGGCTCGACATCGAGACCGTCCCGACCCTCATCCGCTTCGACGGCGGCGCGGAAGCGGAACGCACCGTCGGGTGGGACCGCGGCGAGTGGAGCCGCGTGACGGGTCTCGGCCCGCTCGGCCCCGGCCTCCCCGACTTCCAGCCCGGCTGCGGCTCGAAGAGCGTCGATCCCGGCATGCCGGAGATCCTGGAGGTCGCATTCGGCTCCCCGCCCCTCGCGGCCCGCGTCATCGACGTACCGGCCCCCGAGGACGAGCACGAGCTCTGCTTCGCGCGGGGCTGGAGCGACGGGCTTCCGGTGGTGCCCCCGACGGCGGTGCGGGTGCTCCGGATGCTCGGGGGCACGACGCGCGATCCGCAGGAGGTCGTCGGCGCGATCCCGCCCAACAACGTCCCCTGCACGGTGGAGAAGGTCGCGATCAACGCGGTCATGGCCGGCTGCAAGCCCGAGTACCTGCCGGTCGTCCTCGCCGTCGTCGAGGCGGCCCTCGACCCCGCGTTCGCGATGCACGGACTCCTCTGCACCACGTACTTCTCGGGCCCGATGGTGGTGGTGAACGGATCGGTCACGCGCCGCATCGGCATGAACTCGGGGGTGAACGCCCTCGGCCAGGGCAACCGGGCGAACGCGAGCATCGGCCGCGCCCTCCAGCTCCTCGTCCGCAACGTCGGGGGCGGCGTGCCGGGCGGAATCGACCGGGCCACCCTCGGCTGGCCGGGGAAGTACACCCTTTGCTTCGCCGAGGACGAGTCGGACCCCGACTGGCAGCCCCTCAGCGTCGAGCGCGGGGTCGCTCCCGGCACGTCCGCGGTCACCCTCTTCGCGGGCGGCGGCCTTATCCCCAACATGGACGAGGGCTCCCGCACCCCCGAATCGCTCGCCCGCTCGCTCGCGATGAGCCTCAACGCGATCGGGCACCCCAAGCTCGTGAAGAGCTTCGACGCGTTCCTCGTCCTCTCACCCGAGCACTGGGCCATCTTCAAGGAGGGCGGCTGGGAGCGCGCCCGGATCAAGGCCGGGCTCGAGGCCGCGACGGCCCGCCCGGGGTCGGAGCTGGCCCGCGGGGCGAACGGGGTCGACGCGGGTGTGCGGCCGGAGCTGGTCGAGGAGTCGATGACCAAGTTCCGCGAGGGAGGGCTCAACGTCGTCCGGGCCGGCGGCGAGGCCGGGCTCATGAGCGCGATC
>JAJDXW010000274.1 GCA_022823045.1 Gammaproteobacteria bacterium | reverse complement strand
TCGAGGGTCCAGAGCTCCCGGATGGCCGGGTCGTCAATGACGTTCACGTTCCGCTTCCCTTTTCCTGATCGTGTACCCGAGCCGGTGTCGAGCCGCGCATCGTCGTTGCCGGGAGCCTTTGGGTCAAGCCGGGCTCGGCGCATGCGCGCCCCTTGGTGGCCCGCACGCGACGTCCGGGCGCATCGTCAGCTCGGCGCAAGGGGAGAATCGGCCGCACGGGCGGGGTCCCGCTGCGTCTCGCGGGTTACGCACGCGGCCCGAGATCGGTTATTTTCCGGCCCTTCGCACCCTTCGTGGCCCGGTTCGGTCCGGAAAGGACCCCACGCGCGGGGGGCGGCCGGGTCGCGCGTCCGCACCGGCGGGCGCCCCGGCGGGAGCTTGCAGGAAAGCCCGAGGAGCGCCGAACGATGGCCGAGGACCACGGCAACACCGCGAGGCAGGAGCAGTCCACGCCGGCGACGGGGCCGGACCCCGTCCGCACGAGTCCGCGGCGTCACATCCGCCTGTCGTCCCATCCGGGCGGGACCGCGAAGCCGGTCGCCATCGAGTGGGGGGCCGCGGACCCGAAGTTGCGCGGCCCGGTGCTCGGGAGCGTGCGCGACGGCTCGCGCCGGAACGTCATCGGCGCTCACGCCGGGTCCTACTCGCTGTATCGGGCGCTCGCGGTGGCGGCGGGGCGGCTCGATCCGGTCCACGTCCCCGACCTCACCGACACCTCCCCGGCGGAGCCGATTGGGCCGTATCCCCAATGGTCGGAGCCCGATCGCATCGTGTCGCTCGACCCCTGGGGGCACATGGTGAGCGAGGTGTTCGCCGAGGACATCGCGGGTGGCCTCGATATCCGGCCCACCATCGCGGTCACGAAGGCGCACCTCACGGTGCCGGAGGTCAAGGGCGCCATCGAGGCGGGCCGCCTCGCGCCGGACGGCGAGGTGCTGACCGAGACCGGGGACGTGCGGGTCACGAAAATGGCCATCGAGCCGGTATGGTACCTGCCCGGCATCGCGGAGCGATTCGGAATCGGGGAGCCTGAGCTCCGGCGCGCCCTGTTCGAGGAGTCGGGGGGCATGTACACCGAGCTGGTAACCCGGCCCGACGTCAAGGTGTTCCTCCCGCCGGTGGGCGGGGCCACGGTGTACGGGTTCGGCGACGTCGCCGCCCCGGCGCGCTCCGGCGCGCCGGTGACCTGCCGCGTCCACGACGAGTGCAATGGTTCCGATGTCTTCGGGTCGGACATCTGCACCTGCCGGCCCTACCTCATGCACGGAATCGAGGAGTGCGTCGCGGCCGCGCAAGCGAACGGCACCGGCTTCGTGGTCTACAACCGCAAGGAGGGGCGCGCGCTCGGAGAAGTCACCAAGTTCCTCGTCTACAACGCGAGGAAGCGGCAGCCGGGCGGTGACCGCGCGGAAACCTACTTCGAGCGGACCGAGTGCGTGGCCGGTGTCCAGGACATGCGTTTCCAGGAGCTCATGCCCGACGTCCTGCACTGGCTCGGGATCCGGCGCATCGCGCGCTTCGTTTCCATGAGCGACATGAAGCGCGACTCGATCGAGGCCCAGGGAATCGCGGTCGAATGCCAGGTCCCCATCCCGCCCGAGCTCGTCCCGGACGATGCGCAGGTGGAGATCACCGCCAAGCGGGCGGCCGGCTACTACTCCGAGGACGGCGCTCCCTCGACCGGCGAGCTGCGCGAGCGCGCGGGCCGCTCGCTGACCGACTGAGCGCAAACGCGGAGCCCGTTAGCCCGGATATCCTCCCCGCAGGTCGGATTACGCCTTCGGCCAATCCGGCCTGCTGCCTGTTTCCGGGAGGCGCGGCCCTCAGGTGGTCGACGGCACGTTCGGGTTGTCGACCTTCAGGGTGACGCCGGTCAGGCTCTCCTCGAGGTCCACGGAGAGGCCGCGCGCCCGGGGCGCGGTCCCGACGTCCATGTAGACGGTGACCCCGTTGGACTCGGCGGAGATCTCGTGGCCTTCCACCCGGCCCAGGCTGAACCCGTGCTGCCAGCTCGCGTCGATGCGAAGGTGCACGGCGAGGCCCGGCTGCTCGGAGAGGGCGTCCCCGATGAGGCTCGCCGCCGCGTCGCTGACGTGGATCTCGGGCGGCGTGCGGTCGGGCGGCTCGAGGCCGAGGGCGTCGTGCAGCTCGCCCGAGTTGAACATCTGGCGCACGATGTCGCAGCCGCCCATGAACTCGCCCTCGACGTAGAGCTGGGGGATCGTGGGCCAGTCCGAGTAGGACTTGATGCCCTCCCGGACCTCCGGATCCTCGAGCACGTTGAAGGTCGTGTACTCGGGGACGAGGGTGCTCAGGATCGAAGTGGTCGTGGCCGAGAATCCGCACTGGGGCATGGCCGGGGTGCCCTTCATGAAGAGCACGACGCGGTCCGAGCCCACGATGCCGTCGATGCGTTCCCGGACTGCCTGGTCAAGGGGCATTGGAAGCCCTCCTCGTTCGATGGGGGGGTGGCCTGCGTCCGATCATACCAAGCGCCGTCGCGGCCGGTCCGAAGCTTCGCCCTGACGCGGCGAGCCGTCGGGGCCGGCGTCGGCCTTCAGCCCGCCTCTTCGCCTCTCCATCGATAGCGGAAGTTGCAGTGCGATGCCCCGCCCATGATGGTCTGGGTGCGGGTAAGCTCGAGCCGCGGGTCGTAGCCTTCGCAGAGCGCGCCGTCCCGGTTGCACGAGAGGAGGTGGCCGATCTCGGCGAGACCCATCTCGCGGTACATCTCCGCGTACCGGCACCGGGTGACGTTGAAGTCGAACCGCTCGTCGCTCTGATCGAGGGTGTCGATGCGCAGCGCATCGTTCACCTTCCAGCGCTCGAGCAGCCCCGCGAACGCCGCGATCCCGGGGGGTTCCACCGAGGCCTCGGCGAGGCTGCGCCCCTGCTCGATCGCGTTGCGGCGGATTGCCTGGCCGAGGATCCGCCGGGCGGGCTCCTCGCCCAGCTCCTTCACCATCTCCTCGTAGATGGGCTTGATGATGTTGGCTTCGATGCGGCGAAGCTCGATGATCGGCAGGGCCTGCATTGGGGGTCTCCGGAGGCTGCGAAGGCGGCATAGACTTCGCACCCGGCAGCCGCGAAGTCAAGCCGGTCCGGGGTGTCCGGCGGGAGATCGGCGGGACCGCGTCCCGGGGACGCCGGCGCACCCCGGGCGGCGGGCGTGGGGCGCGGGTCCGGTCATGGGCCAGGAACCCGGCCGGCGGCGGGCGGAATGAACGGCAGCGCAGCGCCGCACGGCGGCGAGGCAGGAAGGACGAGGAACGTGGCGGCATCCGGTCCATGCGTGGTGGAAGCGCGGGGACTCCTCAAGCGCTATGGCGACGACACGGTCGTCGACCACATCGACCTCCGGGTGCCGCGAGGCGGTTGCTTCGGGCTGCTCGGGCCGAACGGGGCGGGCAAGACCACCACCCTTCGCATGATCCTCGGCCAGTCCCCCCCGAGCGGCGGCTCCCTCGACGTGCTCGGCGAATCGATGCCGGCGGCGGGGCGCCGGGTGCGGGCGCGAATCGGGGTCGTCTCGCAGGACGACAACCTCGACCCGGACTTCACGGTGATGGAGAACCTCGAGGTCTACGCCTCCTATTTCCCGCGCCGTCTCCGCCGGCCGCTCCGGCCCTACCTCGAGTCGCTCCTCGAGTTCGTCGCCCTCGAGGATCGCGCCGGCTACCGGATCCCGGCCCTCTCGGGCGGCATGCGCCGGCGCCTGGTGATCGCCCGCGCCCTCGTGAACGATCCCGTCCTCCTCATTCTCGACGAGCCGACGACCGGCCTCGACCCCCAGATCCGCCATCTCATCTGGGCGCGGTTGCGCGCTCTCACCGATCGGGGGACCACCGTGCTCCTCACCACCCACTACATGGAGGAGGCGGAGCGGCTCTGCGACCGGGTCGCGATCATCGACCGGGGGCGGATCCTCGCCGAGGACGCACCGCGGGCGCTAGTGGAGGGGGAGGTCGAGCCGAGCGTCATCGAGGTGCGGGCGGGCGAGCGGCCGCCGCCGCCGGAGATCGCCCGCCAGGCCCGGGTCGAGACGGTGGACGGCGTGTGGCACTGCCATACGAGCGAGCCGGGGGCGGTGCTCGCGAGCCTTCGCGATCACCCCGAGCTCGAGTACCTTCACCGGCCCGCGAACCTGGAGGACGTGTTCCTCCGGCTCACCGGGCGCGAGCTCCGGGACTGATCGGCGTGGAAGGACGGGCCCCCGGTCACTGGCGCCTTCCCGCGCCGCGCGCCCTGGCCCTGGCGGTGTGGCGGCGCAACGCCCGGGTGTGGCGCCGCCTGGTGGTGTCGAACCTCCTGTTCCACTTCGGCGAGCCGGTGCTGTACCTGCTCGGCCTCGGCTTCGGGCTCGGGCGCTTCATCGGCGAGATGGACGGGATCGACTACTTCGCGTTCCTCGCGTCGGGGCTGGTCGCCTCGTCGGCGATGATGTCGGCGTCGTACGAGGGGATCTACTCGGCGTATACCCGCATGGTCCCCCAGAAGACCTACGACGGGATGCTCGCGACGCCTCTCGAGGTGGACGACATCGTCGCGGGGGAGATGCTCTGGTGCGCCACCAAGGGCTGCATCTCGGGCGGCTCGATCCTGCTCGTCGCCTCGCTGCTCGGGGCGGTCTCGGGCGCCGAGGCGCTGCTCTGCCTCCCGCTCCTCCTCCTCGTCGGCCTCGCCTTCGCCGGGCCCGCCCTCGCGATGAGCGCGGTCTCCCCGTCCTACGACTTCTTCAGCTACTACCTCACCCTCGTCATCACCCCGATGTTCATCCTGTGCGGGGTGTTCTATCCGGTCACGTCGCTGCCCGACGTGGTCCAGCAGGCGGTGCTGGCGCTCCCCCTCACCCACGCCGTCGCCCTCGTGCGTCCGCTCGCGACCGGGGCTCCGGTCGAGCACGCGTTCGCGCACCTCGCGGTGCTCGCCGGTTTCGCGGCGGCCGGCTTCTACGTCTCCGTCGCCCTCGTCCGCCGCCGCTTCGTCGTGTAGCCCGAAAGCAGCATCGTCGCCGGAGCGTCGGGCGCTTCGGATCAGGGTTGCCTGGCGGCCCGGCGGAATCCCGGCCAGACGAAGATCGCGGCGGCGAGGGTGGCAAGTCCGGTGAGCGAGGTGACGGTGAGGGTGCGGGCCGGTCCCAGCCATTCGGAGAGGGCGCCGACGAGCAGGATGCCGAGCGGCGCGAACCCGATGCTGAGCGTGAGGAGCCCCATCAAGCGCGAGCGCATCTCGGGCGGGGTGCCGTGCATGAGCAGGGTTCCCTGCATCGCCGCGAAGCCGGACACCGCGAGACCGGCGAAGAACAGAATGGGGATCGAGGCCGCGAACCAGGTGGAGAGCGAGAACAGGAACACCATCGCGACGAAGCCGGCGGCCCCCGTGGCGTACACCGGCCGGTACCATGCGGGACGGACGAACGTCGCGAGCGCGAGCGAGCCGAGGAACGCCCCGAGCCCTTCGGTCGCCATCATGAACCCCACCCGCACCGGGTCGAGGCCGAGGACCTCCTCGCCGATGACGGGGGCAATCGAGATGTAGGAGAACCCGAAGAGGTTGACGATGAGGGTGATGGCGAGCACCGCGAGGACGACGGGGTTGCCGCGGGCGAACGCGACGCCGTCGGAGAGGATGCGCGTGAAGCGCACGGTGGGGGAGGGGGCTTCCCTTCTGGCCCGGTGCCGCAGGCGGGTAGCGTTCAGGAAGCTCGCGCCGTTGAGGAGGATGGCGAGGGCGTAGACGCCGGCGATGCCGTGCCAGTGGAGCAGGGCGCCCCCGGCGATCGGGCCGATGGCCCGGGTCGCGTGGACGGTCGCCATGTCGAGGCTCATCGCGACCGCGAGGCGCCGGTTCCCCGCGATCTCGCCGAGGAGGGTCCGCCGGACCGGGTGGTCCATGGCCCAGGTGCATCCGCTCAGCACCGCCCCGGCCGCGACGTGCCAGAGCTCGAGCCGGCCGGTGTGGGCGAGGGCGAAGAGCACGGTGGAGGCGACCGTGAGCACCGCGAAGTTGATTGCGAGCAGCCGCTTGCGATCGAGACGGGCGGCGAGGGCGCCGACCGGGGCGCCGATCAGCATGGAGGGGAGGGTGCGGGCGAAGAGCATCACGGTCACCAGGAACGGCGAGCCGGTCTCGTGGAACGTGTAGAGGCCGATGGCGAGGGTCTCGAGCCAGCGGATCGTTCCGCTGAACCCCCCCGCGAGCCAGATCCGGAGGAAGTCGGCCCGGCGGAAGAGCGCGAAGCGTCCGGGCCGGGACCGCGGCCGGTTCCGGGTCGGGGGTCGGCGGGCCGGCGCGTCGGGGGTGTCGGACCCGCCCGGGGCGCGAGGCGTGCCGGTGGCGTCGGGCCCGCCGGGCGGGGCGGGGGCGCTCATCGGGGCACCCCGGCCCTGTGCCACAATGACCGGCGATCGCGGTCGCGGAACGTAAGGGGAGTGGCGACGCCATGCAGCTCGGCATGTTCATGCAGCCGGTACACGACGTCCGGCGCGACTACACGAAGGTGCTGGAAGAGGATCGGGAGACCATCATCCTCGCCGATCGCCTCGGGTTCCTCGAGTGCTGGATCGGGGAGCACCTGAGCGCCCTCACCGAGCCCATCACCGCGCCGCTCGTCTTCCTCGCGACCCTCATCGAGCGCACCCGCAGCATCAAGCTCGGCACCGGCGTCTTCTGCCTTCCCCTCCAGCATCCGGCGATGGTCGCGAGCCACGCCGCGATGTTCGACCACCTCGCGCGCGGGCGCTTCCAGATGGGCATCGGGACCGGGAGCCTCTCCTCGGACCTCGAGCTCTTCAACGTGGGCGGGGACACCGACCGGGGCGCGATGGTGCGCGAGTCGATCGAACACATCCTCTCCCTCTGGGCCAACGATCCGCCCCACGTCTACGAAGGAGAGTACTGGGACATCCGGGTGGAGGACCGTTCTCGGGCGGAGTTCGGAGTGGGGGCCATCCCGAAGCCCTTCCAGCGGCCGCACCCGCCGATCGCGGTCTCGCTCATGGCCCCGGGGTCGCGCAGCCCCTACCTCGCCGGCGAGCGGGGCTGGATCCCCATCTCGGGGGCGAACCTCGTGCAGCCGCGCTACATCGGCGAGCACTGGGAGAAGTACGCGGCCGGGTGCGAGGCGGCCGGCCGCCGTCCCGACCCCGGGATCTGGCGGGTCGGGCGGAGCGTCATCGTCGGCTCGAGCGACGCGGAGGCGGAGGACTACCTCGTCGATCCGGACGGGGCGATGGCGTACTGGTTCGCCTACACCATCGCGGGGTTCCGCAACCGGGGGGCGCTTCACCTGCTCTACCCCGACGGGCACACCGGCGACGAGCCGCCCGACTGGACCGACATTGCCCGCTCGATGGTCGCGTGGGGCTCGCCGGACACGGTCGCGGAGAAGATCGCGGCCCTCCGCGACACGGTCGGGGACTTCGGCGTGCTGACGGTCACCGCGCACGAGTGGGACGACCCCGAGTTCTGTCGGCGCTCCCTCACCCGGCTCGCCGAGGAGGTGATGCCGCGCTTCGCGCCGGCGCGGGCGGCGGCCACCGGCACCCTCGGCTGATCCGCTGAACCGCGGCCCGGGCGGCGACTCCCGCCGCCCGGTCGCGTTCCCGATCCGATCGCGCTACAACAGTCCGGCGTGCCGGTCCAGGCGGCGCATCACGTCGTCCCGATCGTTCGACGGCAGGCCGAGAATCGCCCTCGTCACCCCGGCTTCCGCCGCCCGGTCGAGCGCCTCGCGACTCGGCTCCACGCCGAAGAGCGAGACGTTGATGGTGTCCATGGAGCGTCCCGCCTCGTCCGCGATCCGCTTCAGGCGCGCCATCCCCTCGGCCGGGTCGAAGCCCCCGCGCCCGCGCGGGAACCAGCCGTCCGCCCACTCGACCACCCGGCGCAGGGTGTAGTCGGTCTCGCCGCCGACGAGGATCGGCGGGTTCGGGGTCTGGACCGGCTTCGGCCAGGACCAGATCGGGTCGAAGTCGACGAACTCGCCGTGGAACTCCGGCTCCTCCTCCGCCCAGATGACCTTCATCGCGCGCGCCCGCTCGCTCATCACCCGGAAGCGGGTCGCGAAGGCGGTGCCGTGGTTCTCCATCTCCTCCGCGTTCCAGCCCGCCCCGATGGCGAGCTCGAAGCGCCCTCCCGACAGGAGATCGAGCGTCGCCGCCTCCTTCGCGTTGACGATCGGGTCGCGTTCGGTAAGGAGGCAGATCCCGGTGCCGAGGCGGATCGTGCTGGTGGCGGCGGCGGCGTAGCCGAGGGCGACGAAGGGATCGAGGGTATGCCAGTACTCCCGGGGGAGCTCCGGCCCGCCCGGCCACGGGCTCCGGCGGCTCGCCGGGATGTGGGTGTGCTCCGGGATGAACAGCGACTCGAAGCCGCGCTGCTCCGCCTCGCGGGCGAGCTCGTCGATCCGGATCGTGTAGTCGGTGGCGAAGATGTAGATGCCGATCTTCATCGGTCCTGGTTCTCCCTTTGTCGTTTCGGGTTGGGTCAAGGGGCCGGAAGGCGGATGCCGCCGCGGCCCCGGCCGTGCGGCCGGCGAGTCCCGGCTACAGCCATTGCCGGTCCGGCTCGAGGCCGAGGACGAGCTGGCCGATCGTCTCGTAGTGGGCGCGCCGGCCCTGGAGGTGCTGGGTGATGGTGTGGATGTCCTGGAAGCGCTGCTGGATCGGGTGGTGCTCGAAGATGGCGTCCGAGCCGCACGCCTCGTAGGCGATGTCCACCGCCTCCTTGGCGAGGTGGATGGCGTGGGTCGCCGCGCCCCGGAGGGCGACCCGGTCCGCGACCTCGAACCGCCCGGTCGCCGAGACGCGGTCCCAGACCTCGCGCACCGCCCCGTGCAGCCCGTAGCGCCCCGAGCGCCACTTCATCTCCGCCGCCCCGACCTGCGACTGGATCACCTGCTTGTCCGCGAGCCGGGTGCGGTCCCCCCGGGGGAGCTTGCCGCCCGCGAAGTCGATGAACGCGTCGAGCCCGGCCCGGGCCACCCCGAGGGCGACCGAAGCGAAGCCGCACGCGAAGAGGAGGACCATGGAGTAGGCGTAGAGCGGGCCCGGCTCCTTCACCGCGTCGCCGTAGGTCCAGACGGTGCGTTCCTCCGGGACGAAGATGTCCTTCACCTCGAAGTCGTAGCTGCCGGTCGCCCGGAGGCCGCGCGTGTTCCAGGTGTCGTGCACGGTCGCCTCGGATTTGGGGAAGATCATGTGGCGGACGACCATCTCTCCCTTGGGGCCGCGCAGGCGCTCCCCCTGCTCGTCGGCGAGCACCGAGAGCCCGGCGAGCCAGGTCGCGTGGGGGAACCCGCTCGAGAAGCTCCAGCGGCCGGTCACCCGATAGCCGTTCGGCACCCGGCGCGCGAGGGCGGTCGGCGACGGGCCGTTCGCGATCACGGTGCGCGGGCTGTCCCAGATCTCCTCCGCCGCCCCCCGGTCGATGAACGCGGAGGTGGTCATGAACACCGCGCCCTGGTTCACGCACCAGCCGGTGCTCGCGTCGGCGTAGCCGAGCGCCTCCACCACCGGGAGGTACTCGGGCTGGGGGAGCTCCCGGCCGCCGAGGGAGCGCGGGACAAACATGTGGAACAGGCGCGCGTCGGCGAGGGCGGTCGCGACCTCCGGGGTGAGCTCGCGCTCCTCGTGCATCCGGGCCGCCTCCCGCTCGATGAGCGGAGCGAGGGCGCGCGCCGCCTCGAGCGGCGGACCCTGCCCAAGCCCACGCGCGTCGAACGCTACCGATTCTTCGACCGCCTCCATCCCGCCATGTTATACCGTGGCCCCATTGTCACGTGAGGGGTGATGCGCACCAGGGTGCCTCCCCGTCGCGAGCCACGGCGAAGACCGCCACGAGAGGAGCGAAGATGAACGGACCGCCGTACCGCGCCGAGCATATCGGCAGCCTCCTTCGACCTGCTTCGCTCACCGCCGCATTTCGCGCATGGTCCGCCGGAGAGATCGACGATGCCCGGTTTCGGCAGGCTCAGGACGAGTGCATCCGCGAGGTCGTCGCGCTCCAGGAGGAGATCGGTCTCCAGGTGGTGACCGACGGCGAATTCCGGCGCGCGTCCTACTGGGGACACTTTCTCGGGCCGGTGGCGGGGCTCGGGACCGCGGCGGCGATCTACCGGTTCCGCGACGATTCCGGCGAGGAGGTTTCCTTTCTCGCCCCGCAGGTGGAAGGCCGGGTGCGGCGGCGAGAGAGCATCGGCGGTGCCGCGTTCGGCTTTCTCGCGGGCGTCGCCCGCGCCACCGCGAAGGTCACCATGCCCTCTCCGCCCACCTTCCACTTCTGGCGGGGCCGGGACACGTTCGCCCCCGGTACCTACGACGATCCCACCGAGTTCTTCTCCGATCTCGCGAAGGTCTACCGGGAGGAGATCGCCGACCTTGCGGCCCGTGGCGCCCGCTACCTCCAGCTCGACGACGTGCCGCTCGTCATGCTCTGCGACCCCGACATCCGCGGGCGCCTCGCGCGCGGCGGCGAAGACGCGGATGCGCTCATCGATCTCTATCTCGCGTCGATCAACGACGCCCTCGCGGACCGTCCGGCGAACCTGGTGGTGGGGCTCCATCTATGCCGGGGCAACCACCGGGGGAAGCACCTCGCGAGCGGAGGGTACGAGCCCATCGCGGAGAGGCTGTTCAACGAGCTTGCCGTCGATGCGTTCTTCCTGGAGTACGACGGAGAGCGGGCCGGGGGATTCGAGCCGCTCCGCTTCCTGCCGGAGGGCAAGCGCGCGATCCTCGGCCTCGTCAGCAGCAAGTCAACGGCGCTCGAGAGCGAGGCCGACCTTGCCCGGCGCCTCGACGAGGCGTCGCGGCATACCCCCCTCGATCGGCTCGGGGTGAGCCCCCAGTGCGGCTTCGCGAGCACCGTGGGCGGAAACCCGATCACCGCCGACATCCAGCGGCGCAAGCTCGGGCGGGTCGTCGCCGCCGCCCGCGCCGTGTGGGGGGACGAAGCCTGAGCGGCCGTCGTCGGATGCGGGCGCCGGGGAAGCGGCGGCCGGCTACTGCGCCGCGAAGCCGGAGCGGTGGGCCCAGCCGGTCATTCGCATCTCCAGCCACGCCATGATGGCGTACATCCCGATCCCCTCGATGGCGAGGGCGATGAGGCACGAAAAGACCAGCGGCACCTCGAAGTTGGCCTGGGCGATCAGCATCATGTGGCCGAGGCCGTGGTTGGCGGCCTGGGTCTCGGACAGCACCGAGCCGATGAACGCGAGGGTGATGGCGATCTTGAGCGACCCGAAGAAGTAGGGGAGCGCCCGCGGAATGCCGACCTTGAGCATGATGTCGAGCTTCTTCGCCCCGAGCGCGCGCAGCACGTCCTCCATCTCCGGCTCGATGGTCGCGAGGCCCGTCGCCACGTTGACCACGATGGGAAAGAAGGAGATGAGGAACGCGGTCAGGACCGCGGGGAGCCAGCCCGAGCCGAACCAGATGACGAGGATCGGCACGACCGCGACCTTGGGGATGGAGTTGAAGCCCACCATCAGCGGGTAGAGCCCCGCGTAGATGGTGCGGTCCCAGCCGACGAAGAGCCCGAGGGCGAGCCCGAAGGCGACCGCGATGCCGAACCCCGCGAGGGTGGTCCACAGGGTCTGGACCGAGTTGTTCCACAGCGCCCCGCCGAACTCGACGGAGGCGACGGCGATGAGGCTCGGCGCGGGCAGCACGTAGGGTGCGATGTCGAGCACCCACACCGCTCCTTCCCAGAGCACGAAGAGCCCGATGGTGCACAGCCACGGCGCCGCCGTCACCCAGTTGAGCCGCATCCCGCTCAGCTCCTCGCGTGCGCGATGTGGCCGCGAAGCTCGTGCACGATGTCGACGAACTCCGGGTCGTAGAGCACTTCCAGGTCACGGGGGCGGGGCAGGTCCACTATCCGCTCGGCGAGGATCCGACCCGGCCGCGCGCTCATCGCGAGGACGCGGTCGGCGAGGAACGCCGCTTCGCGAAGGTCGTGAGTCACCAGCACGGTGGTGAAGCCCTTCTCCGCCTGGAGGTCCCGCATGACGCACCAGAGCTCCTCGCGGGTGAAGGCGTCGAGGGCCGCGAACGGCTCGTCGAGCATGAGGAGCTTCGGGTCGTGGATGAGCGCCCGGCAGAGCGAGGCGCGCTGCTGCATGCCGCCGGAGAGCTGCCAGGGGAACTTCTCCCCCGCGCCTTCGAGGCCGACGGATGCGAGCAGCACGTCTGCCCGCTCGACGTAGGCAGAGCGGTTGCGGCGGATCCGGCCCCGGTGCGGCTGGACGATCTCCATCGGCAGCAGCACGTTCGCGGCCGTCGTCCGCCACGGCAGCATGACCGGGTTCTGGAAGGCCATGCCCGCGATGTTGACCGGACCCGTCACCGGGTTACCGGCCACCCGCACATCGCCTGCGAACGGGAACTGGAGCCCGGTGACGAGCTTCATGAGGGTCGACTTGCCGCAGCCGGACGGCCCGACCACGGCAACGAACTCCCCTTCGGCGACCGAGAGGCTCAGCCCCTCGACGGCCAGCGTGCCCTCGACCGCCCCGTGCGGCCGGTAGCGATGCGCGACGTCCTCGACGTCGATGAACGGTTCGGCCATGAGCCCCGTCGACCGTTACGGAGGTTGCCGAGAACGCTCGCCGATCGGCCGAGGACGTGCGCCGGTCGTCGTCGGGTCAGGGCACCATCCGGTCCGCGTCGGGAGGCAGGTACTGCGGGTCGAACACGTCGCTCGCCATCGGCCGGTTGGTGAACTCGTAGGTATCCGCGATCTGGTCGATGGACCGCTCCAGGCGCTCCATGTCGACCCCGCCGAATCCGTTCGCGCGCACCTCGTCGGTGATGATGTTCTGCGCGAGCGCCATCTGGAGCCGCTCAAGCTCCACCTCCTCGCGCGCCACGTCGTTGTGGTTGAGCACGTGCTTGACGGCTGCGGCGGGATCCTTCGCCGTCTCGAGGTAGGCGCGCACGGTGACCGCCACGAACGCCTTGACCGCGTCCGGATTGGCCTTCGCGAAGTCCGGGTTGACGATGATGACGTTGCCGTAGAGATCGAGGCCGTGCTCGCGCATGAGAATGAGCGAGATGTCCTCCTCGCCCACGCCCTTCGCCTTGAGGTTGATGAACGACGAGAAGGAGTAGCCGGTGATGGCGTCCACCTTGCCGGCCGCGAGCATGGGCTCCCGGACCGGGAAGCCGACGTTCTCGATGGTGACCTTGGAGGCGTCGATATCGTTCGCCTTCACGAACGCCTTCCACTGGGCGTAGGCGCCGTCCGGGGCGGGGGCGCCAAGGATCTTGCCTTCGAGGTCCTTCGGCGCCATCACCCCCAGCGACTTGCGGCCGATGATCGCGAACGGCGGGGCGTTGTAGATCGTCATGATTGCCATGAGGGGGATGTCCGGGTTCTGGTCCCGGAACTTGATGAGCGAGTTGATGTCCGCGGAGCCCATCTGCCAGGTGCCGGAGGCGACGCGGGGGAGGGCCTCCCGAGAGCCCTGGCCGGTGTCCACGCTGACGTCGAGGCCGGCTTCGGTGTACCAGCCGCGATCGAGGGCGAGCAGCACGGGCGCGTTCGGCCCTTCCCATTTCCAGTCGTTCGAGAACCGGATGGTCGTCTCGGCCGAGGCGGTGGCGGTGGCAGTGCAGATGAACGCGGAGAGCAGCAGAGTTGGCAGGCGCATGTCTTTCTCCTTTACGAGTCGGAAAACGGTTCGATTTCCGGATCGCAACTTTCGACGAATGCGGCGGGCCATGCAACCGCCGCGACCCCGCTCCGGGGGGCGGGGAGCGACGGGGCGGCGCCGGGCGGGCGCTTGCATTGGCCGGGGTGCGTCCCCAATATGGAAGAAGGAGGCAAGGTCGGCCGCGGGGCTCGGGTCACCGTGATCGCACCGCGCGGCCAAGGGGCAGCATCCATGCGGACCATCAAGATGGGTCGTGACTTCTCGCCGTGTCCGGGGGGCCGGTCGCGCGACGACGGGCCCTGGTGCGCGGAGGCGTTCCGGGAGGACACCCTGCGGCCCGCCCTCGCCGAGGAGGACGTCGTGGTCCTGCACCTCGACTGTGCGGAGGGCTACGGCTCGTCGTTCCTCAGCGAGGCGTTCGGGGGGCTCGTGCGTCCCGGAACCGGGGGCGGGGGCTTCACCCCCGAGGAGCTGCACCGCAAGCTGCGGCTCGAGAGCCGCGACGCGATCCTCGTGCGGGAGATCTGGTCCTATATCGACCAGTCCCGGCCCCAGTCCTGATCCGGGCCGGACCAGGCCGGAGCACGGCGATGAACGGTCCGTGGATGGACCTCGTCTTCGACCTTATCCTCATTACCTTCGGGGTCCTCATCGCGGCGGTGCCGAGCCACCTCTACACCTCCGCCGCCAACCGGCGCCAGGCGCGCCAGGAGCGGCTGTACCGGGTGGAGAGCGACGTGCGCCAGCTCGAGAACCTCGGGATCCGGTACTGGCTCCGGCCGGAGGAGGACGGGGGCGCGCGGGAGCTCGCCTCGGAAATCAAGCGCACCCGGGCGCGGGTCGGGCGCGAGCTGGGGAGGCTGACCCCGGGCCGGTCCAACGAGGCCGCGTACGATTCCCTCATCACGTTCACCCAGGCCATCACGGACGGCGAGTTCGAGGTGTGCACGCGCGCATCGGAGGACCGGACCGAACGGATCGGGGCGGCGGCGGACGCCCTCATCTTCGAGGTCCGCGACCGCCTCCGGATGATCTGAGCGGGGAACGGGGCGGTGTCCGCGCTCAGGGAAGCCGGGGCGCGAGCGGCGACGGTGCGGGTCGGGCCCGGTCGAGGACCTCGAAGTCGGAGCGGGGTTCCGGGTTCGGGTGAGCGAGCTGGGCGAGCATTGTGAAATCCCGTTTCGACCCCAATCTCCCGCGTACGCAATCGGGAACGGTTTTGACTATGGGTGAGCAACCCGTATGCTCTCCGTCCATCCGAGACCTGCCTTCAACCAACCCACCCAGGAGGAAGACACCATGGCACTCAAGGGGTCCAGGACCGAACAGAACCTCAAGGACGCATTCGCGGGCGAGTCGCAGGCGAACCGCCGCTACCTCTACTTCGCCGCGAAGGCGGACGTCGAGGGCTACAACGACGTCTCCGCCGTGTTCCGCTCGACCGCAGAGGGCGAGACCGGCCACGCCCACGGCCACCTCGACTACCTGGTGGAGGTCGGCGACCCGGCGACCGGGCTCCCGATCGGCGGCACCTCCGACAACCTCAAGGCCGCGATCGCGGGCGAGACCCACGAGTACACGGACATGTACCCGGGCATGGCCAAGACCGCCCGCGACGAGGGGCACGAGGAGATCGCGGACTGGTTCGAGACCCTCGCGAAGGCCGAGCGGTCCCACGCCAACCGCTTCCAGAAGGCCCTCGACGGGCTGGATGCCTGACGGGCTGAAGCCGGCGTAGCGGCGGCGTCGGCCGCCGCTTGGGCTCGGGGAGAGACGAGATGGCGGCGGAAAGCGGAGCGAGCGGCACCCCCGCGGCGGGCTCCCGAGCTGCCGCCGGGGTCCGCGAGGGAAGCCTCGAAGCGCCCACCCGCCATCCCATCGACTGGCGCAACCCCGCGTTCCACGACGAGGAGGCCCTCTTCACGGAGCTGGAGCGGGTTTTCGACATCTGCCACGGCTGCCGGCGTTGCGTGAGCCTGTGCAACGCCTTCCCGACCCTGTTCGACCTCGTCGACGAGAGCGACACGATGGAGGTGGACGGGGTCAGCCGTTCCGACTACGGCAAGGTCGTCGAGCAGTGCTACCTCTGCGACCTGTGCTACATGACCAAGTGCCCCTACGTCCCGCCGCACGAGTGGAACGTCGACTTTCCGCACCTGATGCTGCGCGCCAAGGCGGTGAGCTACCGCCAGGGCAAGGTGAAGCTCCGGGACCGGCTCATCACGAAGACGGACCTGGTCGGGCGCTTCGCGAGCCTCCCGGTGATCGCGGGCGCGGTCAACGCCGCCAACCGGTCGAAGCCGGTGCGGGCGGCGATGGACGCGGGGGCGGGGATCCACCGGGAAGCGAACCTGCCTCCCTACGATTCGAAGTCGATCCGGCGGCGGCTCCGGGCGCTCCCTTCCGGGGGGGGCACGGCGGAGCGGGACGCGAGCCCGGGTCCGCGCGAGCTCGCCGCCTCCGAACCCGGTGACGCGCACGGCGCCGGGGACGGCGCCGGAGATGGACCGGGGGCCGGGACGGCGCCTGCCCGGCGGCCCGCGGCTGGGGAGCGGACCCGGGGCCGGGTGGTCCTCTTCGGCACCTGCTACGGGAACTGGAACGAGCCCCGGATCGGGGAAGACCTCGCCGCCGTCTTCGAGCACAACGGGATCGAGGTGCGCCTCGCGCCCTCCGAGCGCTGCTGCGGGATGCCGCGCCTCGAGCTCGGGGACCTCGAGTCGGTCGAGAGGGCGAAGAACGAGAACATCGGCGTGCTCGCACCACTCGTCGACGAAGGCTTCGACATCGTCGCCCCGGTGCCGTCGTGCGTCCTCATGTTCAAGCAGGAGCTGCCGCTCATGTTTCCCGAGGACGAACGGGTGGCAAAGGTGAGGGCGGCATTCCACGACCCCTTCGAGTACCTCGCGCAGCGGCACCGCGAGGGGCTGCTCCGCACCGACTTCCGGCACTCGCTCGGGACGGTCTCCTACCATGCCGCCTGCCACCAGCGGGTGCAGAACTTCGGCTCCAAGACCCGCGACGTGCTCGGTCTCGTGCCGGACACGCGGGTGAGCGTGATCGAACGGTGCTCCGGGCATGACGGGACCTACGCGGTCAAGCGGGAGAGCTACGCGCACTCGATGAAGATCGTCCGCCCGGTGGTGCGGCGGGTGCGCGACGAGGAGCCGGACCACTTCGGGAGCGACTGCCCGATGGCGGGGAACCACATCGCCCACGGGCTCGGGGACGGCCGTTCGGCCGAGCATCCGTTGACCCTGCTCCGCAAGGCCTACGGGATCTGAAGGCGGCGGGCGGTACCCGAGGGTCGGCGGCCGAGGGCCGACGGGCGCCGGCCGGCGCGCCACCGTACGCACCGCACCACGCGACGGACCTCCAATGGACAAGCTGACCCGAGAAGACCTCCTGAGCCTCGAGCGCTACGCGGCCGAGCGCCCCGCGTTCCGCGAGCGGGTGCTCCGCCACAAGCGCACGCGCCGGTTGCCGATCGGCCCCAACGCGACCCTGCACTTCGAGGACCGCCTGACGATGCAGTACCAGGTGCAGGAGATCCTCCGCACCGAGCGGATCTTCGAGGCGGCGGAGATCGAGGCCGAGCTCGACGCCTACAACCCGCTCATCCCGGACGGCTCGAACTGGAAGGCGACGTTCATGATCGAGTTCGACGACGAGGCCGAGCGCCGGGCCGCCCTCGGCCGCATGGTCGGCATCGAGGACCGGGTCTGGGCGAAGGTGGGCGACGCGGCTCCCGTGTGGGCGGTCGCGGACGAGGACCTCGAGCGCACCACCGCGGAGAAGACCTCGTCGGTGCACTTCCTTCGCTTCGAGCTCGCCTCCGACCTCGCGGAGGCGGCCCGGGGCGGCGCCCCGATCGCGATCGGCATCGACCACCCCGCGTACGCGCACCGCGCCGATCCCGCCCCCGAGGCGGTCCGCGCCTCCCTCGCGGCCGACCTCGATCCCGCCTGACCGCCGTTCGGCCGGCTCATCCGTCCGGCCCGCGCCCGCCTTCGCTTTGCCGGGGAGGTGAAAAGGGTCGTACACTCGCGGCAGTCGTCAGGGGGGCGAGAATGTACGCCTACGTCATCCGCAGAATCGTCGCCACCATCCCGGTCATGGCGGTGGTGGGGATCTTCGTCTTCCTCCTCCTGCACATCACCCCCGGCGACCCGGCCGCGATCATCGCCGGGGACTACGCGAACCCCGCCGACATCGCGAAGATCCGGGCGCGGCTCGGCCTCGACCAGCCCATCCACGTCCAGTTCGTCAAATGGGTCGGTCAGCTCGCCCACGGCGACCTCGGGGTGTCGATCTTCTCCAACCTGCCGGTTACGAAGCTCATCGGCCAGCGTCTCGAGCCGACTCTCGCGCTCTCCGTCCTCACCACCATCCTCAGCATCTTCATCGCCGTGCCCCTCGGCGTGTTCGCGGCGTGGCGGGCGGGGACCCTGGTGGACCGGGCGACGATGGTGTTCGCGGTGCTCGGGTTCTCGGTCCCCATCTTCGTCATCGGATACATCCTGATGTACGTGTTCGCGATCGAGCTCAAGTGGTTCCCGGCCCAGGGCTACAAGCCGATCGCGGACGGGTTCTGGCCGTTCCTGCGGAGCATCGTCCTTCCGAGCATCGCCCTCGCCACCCTGTACACCGCGCTCATCGCGCGGATCTCGCGCGCGAGCGTGCTCGAGGTGCTCACCGAGGACTACATCCGGACCGCGCACGCGAAGGGCCTCAGCTCGCCCATCGTGCTCATGCGCCACGCCCTCCGGAACGCGGCGGTGCCCATCGTCACCATCATCGGGATCGGGATCGCCCTCCTCATCGGCGGGGTGGTGGTGACCGAGAGCGTGTTCAACATCCCGGGGCTCGGGCGTCTCACGGTGGACGCGATCCTGCATCGGGACTATCCGGTGATTCAGGCCATCATCCTCGTGTTCTCGGGGGTGTACGTCTTCATCAACCTGCTCGCGGACCTCGCGTACACTCTGTTCGACCCGCGGATCCGCTACTGATGATGCCGATGCTCCCCATCGTGAAGTCCACCGGTCGCCCGTCCCGTCGGGCCGCACCGCCGCCCCGCGCCGGCGCGCGGGGTTCCTGAGCCGTGGTCGCGGTCGCGGGCGACGTGTTCGGAGGCGGCGCGGTCCAGACCCGCGCCGCCCAGGCGGCGGAGTTCGCCCGCCGCAACCCGACCGTCATGATCAGCGCCAGCGTGCTGATCCTGATGTCGCTCATGGCCGGGTTCGCGCCCTACCTCGCGTCGGACCCGATGGCCCTCGACCCGGCCGTGCGCCTCAAGCCCCCGTGCATGATCGAGGCGTTCGGCTTCGGGTCGAGCATCCCCTGCCAGGGCTGGTTCGGCACGGACCACCTCGGCCGCGACGTGTACGCCCGCACCGTCTTCGGGGCGCGAATTTCCCTCACCGTGGGGCTCGCGGTGGCCGCCGTCAGCACCACCCTCGGGCTCGTGATCGGCCTCCTCGCGGGCTATGTGCGCCTCGTCGACGCGATCGTGATGCGGGTCATGGACGGGCTCATGGCGATCCCGAGCATCCT
>JAJDXW010000026.1 GCA_022823045.1 Gammaproteobacteria bacterium | reverse complement strand
CGACGACGGCTACGCGGTCCAGCGGGCGGCGGCCGCGAGGAGCGGCTCCGGGACGATCGGCTGGAAGATCGCGGCGACGAGCCGGGCGGGGCAGGCCCACATCGGCGTCGACGCCCCCCTCGCCGGCCGGCTCCTCGAGATCAAGGTGTATCGCGACGGGGATTGCATCCCGGCCGGAGACCTCCACATGGCGGTCGCGGAGGCGGAGTTCGCGTTTCGCTTCGGGCGCGATCTCCGGTCCGGCGGCGCGCCCCGCTCCGTCGACGAGGTGATGGACGCGGTCGACGCGTTGCACGTCGCGATCGAAATCCCCGACTCGCGCTTCGACGACTTCGCGAGCGCGGGGGCCCCGCAGCTCGTCGCGGACTTCGCCTGTGCCGAGTTCTTCGTCCTCGGACCGGCCGCCCCCGACGCGTGGCGCGCCGTCGACCTCGCCTCCCATCCGGTTGCGTTCCGGGTCAACGGCGCGGAGGCGTCGACGGGCTCGGGGGCGAACGTCCTCGGCGACCCCCGGATCGCCCTCGCGTGGATCGCCAACGACCGGGCGGAGCGCGGCGAGCCGCTCTGCGCGGGCGAGGTGGTGACCACGGGCACGTGCGTCATTCCGGCGCCGGTCGGGCCGGGCGACGAGCTCGAGGCCGATTTCGGGTCCCTCGGCACGGTCGGAGCGCGGCTGGTCGCGTGAGCGGGCGGCCGGAGGGACGGGAGAGAAGTTGATGCAGGGTCGAGCGTTCGTCTACACCGGGGCCCGCGAGCCGTTCGAGCTCCGGGAGTTCCCCATCCCCGAGGTCGCCCCCGGGGCGGCCCTCGTGCGCCTCACCCTCAGCAACATCTGCGGGTCGGACCTGCACGGCTGGCACGGCGACACCCCGCGCGAGCCGCCGACGATCATGGGGCACGAGATGACGGGGCGGGTCGAGCGCCTCGGCGCCGGCGTCGCGACCGACTCGGCCGGCGAGCCCCTCCGCGAGGGGGACCGCGTCGTCTACTCCTACTTCTATCCGTGCCGCCGCTGCACCCCGTGCCTCTCCCACGACCAGCTCCACTGCACCTCCCGGCGCATCGGGGCGGGGCGCCGGAAGAGCGACCAGCCCCCGTACTTCACCGGCGCGTTCGCCGACTACTACTACCTGCGGCCCGGCCACTACGTGCTGAAGACCCCCGACCACCTCACCGACCGCGAGGTCGCGCCCCTCAACTGCGCCCTCGCCCAGGTCGTCTACGGCCTGCACGAGGCGGGGCTCCGGGCCGGCGAGACGGTCGTCATCCAGGGCGCGGGGGGGCTCGGGCTCTACGCGGCGGCAGTGGCCCGGGAGGCGGGGGCGGTCAACGTCGTCGTGCTCGACCGGATCCCCGAGCGGCTCTCCCTCGCGAAGCGCTTCGGGGCGGACCACGCCCTCGACATCGACGAGTTCGAGAGCCCGGAGCGGCGTATCGAGGCGATCAATGACCTCACCGGGGGCGGGGGGCACGTCGTCGCGGAGCTCGTCGGGCACCCTGCCGCCCTCGTCGAGGGCATCAGGATGGTGCGCGCCGAGGGCCGCTACCTCGTCATCGGCAACATCAGCGCCCGCCACACCATCGAGTTCAACCCCGCGTGGCTGGTCCACCTCAATCGCCGCATGGTCGGGGTCGGGGGCTACCAGTCGTGGGCCCTGCGGCGGGGGCTCGAGCTGCTCGACCGGACCCGGAGCCGATATCCATGGGGCGAGGTGCTCTCGCACACCTGGCCCCTCGAGTCCATCAACGAGGCCTTCGAGCACGCCGACCGGGGTGCCGCGATCCGCACCGGACTCGTCTGCGCGCCGGACCTCGCCGTACTCTGAACCGCCGCCCGCGCGCCGGCCCGCCCGTCCGCACGCGCCCGACTGCCCTCACAAAGGAGCGACGAATGGAATACAACATCAGAAGCGCCCAGGTCGCCGACGTGGTCGAGGTCTCGGGACGGATCGCGGCGAGCGAGGCCATGGACCTCACCCGCCGTCTCGAAGCCCACCTCTCGGCGGACGAGGTCCGCGCCCTCGTGCTCGATCTCAGCCGGGTCGACTACATGAGCTCGGCCGGGCTCGGAACAGTGGTATGGCTCGGCAAGCGTATGCGAGAGATGAAGCAGGGCTACGCCATCTCCGGCCTTCGCGACCGCGTCGCCCAGGTGTTCAAGCTCTCCGGCCTGGATCGGATCCTGCCCATCTACCCGGACCTGGCGGCGGCGGAAGCGGCCCTCGAGGAACGCGCGTCCGGCGGCGGCGCGTCCCCCGGACAGTAGCTTTGGCGATGGCGTGCCGCGGCCGGCCCGGCCCGGTTCACCTGCACGATGCGATGATCTGCGTTGCCGGACTCGCATCGACGAGGGAGACAGACGAGTGAGCGACGTGACGACGGCGGTGGCCGCGAACGGGGCGGGGGTCACGCTGAGCGAGGAGCAGCGCGCCATCCGCGAGACGATCGGGCGCCTCTGCGAGGACTTCGGGGCGGAGTACTGGTACGAGCGCGACCATGATGGGGAGTTTCCGGAGGAGTTTCTCCGGGCCGTCGTCGAGGGTGGCTGGCTCGGCATCGCGATGCCCGAGGAGTACGGCGGAGCCGGCCTCGGCATTACCGAGGCGTCGGTGATGATGCAGGCCATCGCCGAATCGGGCGCGGCCTTCAGCGGCGCGTCCGCGGTGCACCTCAACATATTCGGCCTCAACCCGGTGGTGGTCGCGGGCACCGAGGAGCAGAAGACGCGCATGCTGCCGCCGCTCATCCGCGGCGAGAACCGCGCCTGCTTCGCGGTCACCGAGCCGAACGCGGGGCTCGACACCGCGAACATCACGACCACCGCGACCCGCACCAACTCGGGCTACGTGGTGAACGGGCGCAAGATCTGGACGAGCACCGCCCAGACCGCGGACA
Source organism: Gammaproteobacteria bacterium (assembly GCA_022823045.1). GTDB lineage: Bacteria > Pseudomonadota > Gammaproteobacteria > HK1 > HK1 > JAJDXW01. The sequence goes on along the minus strand of JAJDXW010000026.1, from coordinate 3,246 downwards.
AGGTGCTGCTCCTCGCGCGCACCGCGCCCAAGCCCTCCAACGGCAAGCGGGCCGAGGGGCTCACCCTCTTCTACACCGACTTCGACCGCGACTACGTCGAGGCGCGCGAGATCGAGAAGATGGGCCGCAAGGCGGTCGACAGCAACGCCGTCTTCATCGATGGGCTGCCGGTACCGGAGGAGAACCGGATCGGGGAGGAGGGCAAGGGCTTCTACTACCTCCTGCACGGCCTCAACCCGGAGCGGATCCTGGTCGCCGTCGAGGCAGTGGGGATCGCCCGGGCGGCCATCCGGCGGGCCTGCGAGTACGCGGGGGAGCGGGAGGTCTTCGGGCGCCCAATCGGCCAGAACCAGGCCATCGCCCACCCTCTCGCGCGTGCCTGGGCGGAGGTCGAGGCGGCGAATCTGATGGCCTATCGCGCGGCCGCCCTCTACGACGCGGGCGAGGAGTGCGGCGCCGAGTCGAACGCGGCCAAGTACCTCGCCGGCGAAGCCGCGTTCCGGGCCTGCGAGACGGCGGTGATGTGCCACGGGGGAATGGGCTACGCGAAGGAGTTCCACGTCGAGCGGTATCTCCGCGAGGTGATGATCGCGCGCATCGCCCCGGTGAGCCGGGAGATGATCCTCAACTACATCGCCGAGCGGGTCCTCGGACTCCCGCGCTCCTACTGATCGATAGCCCGGCAAGATGCGCACTCCGGGCGAGCACCTTTACAAGGACGCCACATTTTCTAACGAACGTTCGTTCGAGAGGGTGCTAGAATCGGGCCGACGTTTATTCCCACTCGCGAGCGCCCGCCCACGAAGTTCAACCTCCTCCTGACCTGTAACCACACCGAGGGCTGAAGAATGTTGAAGCACGGCATCAGAGGCATTCGCGCGCATCTCGCTACCCTACCCCCGATGCGCGAGCAGACCGTCGAGGAAGCGCGGGAGATGTACGACAAGGCCCAGTACGTCTTTGCCCTTCCGGAGGGAGTCGAGGTGGAGACGGACGAGATCGGCGGCGTCCCGGCCGAGGTCGTCACCCCCGCCGAGCACGGCGCGGGGACCTTTCTCTACTTCCACGGCGGCGGCTACGCGATCGGCTCCCCGGCCTCTCACCGGCACCTCGTGGGGGCGCTCGCCGCGGCGTCCCGCACCCGGGCCTTCGCCCTCGACTACCGGCGCGCGCCGGAGTATCCCTTTCCGGCCGCGGTGGACGACGCCCTCGCCGGATACTGCGGGCTGCTCGATGCCGGCATCGCTCCGGGCTCCATCGTCCTCGGCGGCGACTCGGCCGGCGGCGGCCTCACCGTCGCGACCCTGATCGCGATCCGGGACCGGGGGCTCGCGCTCCCGGCCGCGGCGGTGTGCATCTCCCCGTGGACCGACCTCACCAACGAGGCCGAGTCGTACCGGACCCTCGCGGAACGGGATCCTCTCGTGTTCCAGGAGGACATCGACCGCTGGGGTGCCGCGTATCTCGCGGGGACCGATCCCCGCACTCCCCTCGCGTCGCCGCTGCACGCGGACCTCTCCGGCCTCCCGCCCCTCCTCATCCAGGTCGGCTCCGAGGAGGTGCTGCTCGACGATTCGCGCGAGCTCGCCGAACGGTGCGAGGCGGCCGGAGTCGAGGCCACCCTCGAGGTCTGGGACGAGATGATCCACGTCTGGCACTGGTTCGGGGAATACCTCGACGAGGCCGAGTCGGCGGTGCGTCGCGTCGGGGCGTTCGTGGGCGCCCGCCTCGCAACGTGAGGGCGCGCCGGAGCGGCGTCCGGCGGAGTCGGGCCGGATCGGGATAAGGTCACGCGGGCGAAGGCCCCGCCCGCGCGCGGCCAGCATCGACCGAGGAGGCGACACCCATGCACACCGGCTACGCCCCGCTCTTCCAGAACCCCGAGAACCGGCTCCCGGACCTCGAGGTCTATCGCAACGAGCTCCGGCTTGCGGAGCTCGCCGAGCCGCTCGGCTTCGACTCCGTCTGGTCGGTCGAGCACCACTTCACCGACTACACGATGTGCCCTGACGTCATTCAGTTCTTGACGTACATGGCGGCGAGGACCGAGCGGGTGGGCCTTGGTTCGATGGTCGTCGTGCTGCCCTGGCACGACCCCATCCGGGCCGCGGAGCAGATCGCGACCCTCGACCAGATCTCCGACGGGCGGGTGATCCTCGGCATCGGGCGCGGGCTCGGCCGGGTGGAGTTCGAAGGGTTCCGGGTCGACATGGGCGAGTCGCGCGGGCGCTTCGTCGAGACCGCGAAGCTCGTGCTCGAAGCTCTCGAGAACGGTTGGATGGAAGGGGGCGGCGAGTTCGTGAACCAGCCCCGGCGCGCCCTCCGGCCCGCGCCGTTCCGTTCCTTCCGGGGGCGCACGTTCGCGGCCGCGGTCTCTCCGGATTCGATGCCGGTGATGGCGAAGCTCGGGGTGGGGCTGCTGGTGGTCCCCCAGAAGCCGTGGGAGGACGTGCGCAAGGACTTCGAGGTCTACCGCGGCGTCTACCGCGAGGAGAACGGCACGGAGGCGCCGGCGCCGCTTTGCGCCGGGTTCTACTTCGTGGACGAGAGCGCCGACCGAGCGGAGGAGATGGCCCGGCGCTACATCGCCGGTTACTACCACACGGTCATGAAGCACTACGAGTTCTCCGCCGGACACCTCGCCCACACTCCCGGCTACGAGTACTATTCGGCCGTGGACCGGTACATCGAGAAGCGCACCGGCGAGGGCGCGGCGGAGGACTTCATGCGCCTCATGCCGTGGGGGACCCCGCAGCAGGTCCTGGAGAAGGTGGAGAAGGTCCACGGCATGATCGGCCACGCGGGGACCATGTGCCACTTCAGCTATACCGGGATGCCGTACGAGGAAGCCGAGCGGAATCTCCGCCTCTTCGCGGCCAAGGTGTTGCCCGAGCTCAAGTCGATGAAGATGAGCTGCGAGCCGTTCGGCATCGAGCCTCTCGGCCTCACCGCGTAGCGCCCGCCGGGCGAGGTCAGGCGGGTTCCGCGCCTCGGTCCCGCGCGAGTCCGCGGTAGTCCTCGGCCACCGCGGCGGCGGCCGCCGCCAACAGCGCCGCGCCGTGCTTCGGATCGGCAAGCGCCGAATGGGAGCCGACCCGGCCGTCCGGAAATTGCCGCCGGTGTTCGAGGGGAGGGCCGTGACGGTCGCCGGCATGTCGCTCGACGTAGCCAGCCGGCAGCCTCTCCGGCGGCGATGCGGCGTCGCCGGGGGGCACGGTCCGGCAGGTCGCCTGGGTGATCGCTACC
>JAJDXW010000413.1 GCA_022823045.1 Gammaproteobacteria bacterium | reverse complement strand
CCCCGCGAGCGCAGGGCGGGTCGCGGCGGGCGGAGGGCGCCCGGCCGCGGGACGGCGGAGCCGCGCCGGGCGTGGCACACTTGGCCGACGAAGGCCGCCAAGCGGAGCCCGCCCGTGCGCCAGTCGAGAGTCCCCGCCGCGTTCATGCGCGGCGGCACGAGCAACGCGGTGGTGTTCGACCACCGCGATCTGCCGGCCGACGAGGCGGTACGGGAGGATCTCTTCATCGCCGCCCTCGGGAGCCCCGACCCCTACGGCCGGCAGCTCGACGGCATGGGAGGGGGCATCTCGTCGCTTTCCAAGGTGTGCATCGTCGGGCCGCCGTCGCGCCCCGACGCGGACGTGGACTACACCTTCGGCCAGGTCGCGGTGGACCGCCCGCAGGTCGACTGGAGCAGCAACTGCGGCAACATGTCCTCGGCCATCGGACCCTTCGCGGTGGACGAGGGCCTCGTCGAGGCGGCCGGCCCGGAAGGCGTCGTCGTCATCCACAACACCAACACCGGCAAGCTCATTCGGGCCCGGTTCCCGGTGGAGGACGGCCGCGCGGCGGTCGAGGGAGACACCGCGATCCCGGGGGTATCGGGTACCGGTGCGCCGGTGGACCTCGAGTTCCTCGACCCGGGCGGGGCCGGCACGGGGGCGCTCCTCCCCACCGGCAACGTGCTTGACATCCTCGACGTCGAAGGCGTGGGGAGGGTCCCCGCCTCCCTCGTCGACGCGGCCAACGCGTTCGTCTTTGTGGATGCGACCGCCGTGGGGGTCGCGGGAACGGAGATGCCGGCCGCCCTCGACACGAGCACCGACGTGATGGACCGGCTCGAGCGGGTCCGCGCCGCAGCGGCGGTCGCAATGGGGATCGCGGCGAGCCCCGCCGAGGCGTCCTCCCGGTTCCCGAGCGCGCCCAAGATCGGGATCGCGGCCCCGCCCCGGCCGGCGGAGACCCTGAGCGGGGAGGCGATCGATGCCGCAGAGGGCGACCTCACCGCGCGCATGGTCTCGATGGGCAACGTGCACCGCGCCCTCCCCCTCACCGGGGTGCTCGGGTTCGCGGTCGCGGCAGCGATCGAAGGCACGGTGGTGGCCCGGGCGGCGGCCGGGGCCGCGACCGGGGACGCCGAACGCGGCGGGCGGGTTCGGCTCATCAGCCCGTCCGGGGTGATTTCGGCCTCCGCCGCGGTGCGGCGGGCCGGCTCCGGCGACGCCTGGCACGCCGAGCACGCATCCGTTCGCCGCACCCAGCGCCGCCTCTTCGACGGATTCGTCTACGTGCCGGCCGGCCGGGTGCCGGGACTCTCGGAGCCTCGCGTTCGGCCCGCCGCCTGAGCGAGCGGGCGGAGCGCCCGGTCGAGGCACCCGGCGCAGGCTGAGCCGCCCCGCCACCGTGTCTCCGCGGACACTTGGGCAATCCAGGGCATGTTCTCGCCAACAGGCCAGGAAACGCACCAGATTCGAATGCCGCTCGGCGAAGCAGGTAGGTCGGATTACGCTTCGCTAATCCGACGTACGGCTCTTCGCGCCCGTCGTGGATGGGGTGCGATAGCGTGAACACGCCCTGGAGAAATAGGGGGAGAACGAGGATGAACGCCACCAGGCCGACGACCGAGGCCCCCGCCGAGCCCCTGCGGCGATACCGACCGCCGGCCGCCCGTCCGGGCGCCGCGGTCGCCCTCGCTGCCGCGGCCCTGCTCACCGCCCTCGCGTCCCTCGCCGCGCCGGCGCACGCGCAAGGGGAGTTCCCCGCCTGGGAGTTTCCGAAGACCGACTTCGAGAAACGGACCGTGGAGCTCTCGGAGATCATGTCCGGCGGCCCCCCGCGGGACGGGATCCCGGCCATCGACCTCCCCCGCTACGCGACGACGGACGAGGCCTCGAAGTGGCTCGACCCGGATGAGCCGGTCATCGCGGTCGAGCGGGGCGGGAAGGCCCGCGCCTACCCGCTCCAGATCCTCATCTGGCACGAGATCGCGAACGACGAGCTGGGCGGCGTCCCGATCTCGGTCACGTTCTGCCCGCTCTGCAACTCCGCGATCGTCTTCGACCGCCGCCTCGACGGAGCGGTGCTCGACTTCGGGACGACGGGGCGGCTTCGATTGAGCGACCTCGTCATGTACGACCGGCAGACCGAGACCTGGTGGCAGCAGCTCACCGGCGAGGGCCTCATCGGTGAGCACGCGGGGCGAGAGCTCGCGCGCCTCCCCGCCGCGATCGTCGCGTGGAACGACTTTCGCGCCGCGTTTCCGAACGGTTCCGTGCTCTCGCGCGAGACCGGGCACACCCGCGCCTACGGCTCCAATCCCTACTCGGGCTACGACTCCGCGACCCAACCCTTCCTCTTCCGCGACAAGCCCGACCCGCGCCTCCCCGCGATGGAGCGCGTCCTGCACGTGATCGCGGGGGGTACGGAGCGGATCTATCCGTTCGGAGCGTTCACCGACGAACCGGTCATCAACGACGAGGTGGGGGGAGAGCCGGTGGTGGTGATGAGCCGCAGCGGCACCCTGTCCGTGCTCGACGAGAGGACCATCGCCGACTCGCGCCGAATTCCGTCCGCCGCCGCCTACTCGCGCCGGCAGGGCGAGCGGGTGCTCGAGTTCGAGGTCCGCGAGGGGCGCATCGCCGACGCCGGCACCGGGTCGGTCTGGAACCTCTTCGGCGAGGCGGTGGAGGGTCCGCTCGCGGGGAGCCGCCTCGAGCCGCGTTCACGGGGAGACCACTTCGCGTTCGCCTGGCTCGCGTTCCACCCCGACGCGGACGTGTACGGCGTCCCGCGGGCGGAGTAGCCGTCCGGAGCCTGACCGGGATCGCGGGGAGCGGGCGGGTCGGACTTGCCGCAAGCGTCGGACTGCGCTCAGTGAATCCGAGCTACCGGATTCGGGACACGCGTTCACGCGCGGGCGCGCCGGCGACCGATTCGGCGGGAAAGACGAAGGTGTGCTCGGGGCGGGCCCGCAGGGCGAGCCGGTCCCCGGACGAGATGGGGGCCGAGCCCGGCATCCGCGCCTGAATGGAAACCGACTCCGCGCCTTCCGCCGCTCCGCGCGCCTCCCGGGTACGGTCGAGGGGGGTCATGAGCACGAGGGTCCACACCCCGAGCCGGCGGACCGAGCGCACCTGAACGCGGAGTCCGTCCTCACCGGCCGAGGACGGGTCTCCGAGCTCGATCCCGTCCGCCCGAAACGCGACTTCCACCCGGCTCGACTCCGCGAGGCCGGGGGCCGCGACCGTCCCGAGGGGGGTCGACACCGACCCGGCGCGGACCGTCCCCTCGTACCGGTTGACGGGGCCGAAGAGCCGCGCGGTGAAGAGATCCGAGGGGTGGGCGTAGACCTCGTCCGGCGACGCGTCCTGCACGATGCGCCCGTCGCGCATCACCACGATTCGATCGCCAAGGAGCATCGCTTCCTCGGCGTCGTGAGTGACGAGGACGGTCACCGCGTCGCTTCCGGCGAGGAGACTCATGGTCTCCATTCGCACCTCGTGCCGCAGGTGCTCGTCGAGGGTGGAGAACGGCTCGTCGAGGAGCATCACCCGGGGTTTCGGGGCAAGCGCCCGGAGGAGCGCGACCCGCTGCTGCTGGCCGCCGGAAAGGGCGTGCGGATAGCGCCCGGCGAGGTCCGACATGCCGAGGTCGGCGAGGATGCGCCGCGCCCGCTCCTCCCCCTCCGCGCGGCCTCCGGGCAGGCCGTAGCGGATGTTCCCGGTCACCGTGAGATGGGGGAAGAGGGCATAGTCCTGAAACACGAGTCCGACGCGGCGCGCCTCGGGGGGGACCTGCGGGTGGAGCCCGGCCGCCGCGACCGTCCGCCCCCCGATCGCGATGCTTCCGTCCTGGATCGTTTCGAGGCCCGCGGCGAGCCGGAGCAGGGTGCTCTTCCCGCACCCGGAGGGGCCGAGCAGGCAGATGGTCTCGCCGGGCCGGAACTCGAGGTCCACCGAATCGACGGCGAGGACCGATCCGTAGCGATGCGACACGCCCTCGAACGTCAGGCCCGACATGGACCGCTCCGCCGCCCCCCGGCCGTGCTCAGCCCGACCGGTGTCCGGGCCGGGCGCGGGTGATGGTGCGACTGATGAGGGCCACCGGGAGGACGCCCGCGGCCACGATGGTGAGCGCCCCGAGCGCGCACTCCTCGAGGAGCTCGTCGGAGGCGAGCTGGTACACGAAGGTCGCGAGGGTCTCGAAGTCGAACGGCCGCATGAGCAGGGTGAGCGGCAGCTCCTTCATGGTATCGACGAAGACGAGGAGGGTCGCGACGAGGAGGCTCGGCCGGACGAGCGGGAGATGGACCCGCCGCAGGGCCGCGCCGGGCCCCGAGCCGAGGGTGCGGGCGGCGCCTTCGATGCTCGGGGTGACGCGCCCGAGACCCGCATCGAGGGTCCGGTAGGAGAGCGAAAGGAACCGGGCCGAGTAGCCGAGGACGAGACCCGCGACGGTCCCGCTGAGGACGAGACCCGTCGGGACGCCGAAGAGGTCCCGCGAGAGCGCGTCCACCGTGTTGTCGAAGGCCCCGAACGGGTAGAGGAAGCCGACCGCGAGGACCGCTCCCGGTACCGCGTAGCCGACGGTGGCCGCCTCCGCCATGCCCCGCATCGCGGGGCGCCGGGAGAGCCGCACCCCGTAGGCGAGGACGAGGCCGAGGGCGGTCGTGACCACCGCTGCCGCCAGGGCGAGCTTGAGGCTGTTGCCCGCGAGGGCGAGGTACTCCCGGGCGAGCGCCGCCTCGTGAAACTCGATCGCGTAGCCCGCGAGGACCGCGGCGGGAAGACCGAACCCGAGGAGGACCGGCAGCGCGCACCACGCGAGGGCGGCGGCCCCGGCGGCACGGGAAAGGGGGTATTCCGGGAGCCCGCGGACCCGGGTCGTGGTCGCATGGACCCGGCCCCGGTGCCGGGCCCGACGCTCGAGGGCAAGCAGGGCGAGGGTGAACGCGACGAGGGCGATTGCGAGCTGCGAGGCGCCGGCCGGGCTGTCCATGTTGAGCCAAACGTCGAAGATCCCGGCCGTGAACGTCGGGACCGCGAAGAAGTCCACGGTCCCGAACTCGTTGAGGGTCTCCATGAGGGCGAGCGCGACCCCGACCGCGATGCCGGGGCGCGCCATCGGCAGGGCAATGGAGAAGAAGCTGCGGGCCGGCCCGCGCCCGAGGGTGCGGCTCGCCTCGAACAGGCAGAAGCACTGCTCGGTGAAGGCGGCCCTGGCGAGCAGGTAGACGTAGGGGTAGAGCACGAGCGAAAGCACGATCGCGGCCCCGCCGAGGGAGCGGATCTCGGGGAACCAGTAGTCGCGGGCGGAGGTCCAGCCGAAGGCCTCGCGGAGCACGCCCTGGACCGGCCCCGCGTATTCGAGCTGGTCGGTGATGACGAAGGCGAGGACGTAGCTCGGCACCGCGAGCGGCAGGAGGAGCGCCCAGGAGAGGACCCCGCGCCCCGGAAAGCGGTACATGGTCACGAGCCAGGCGGTGCTCGCCCCGATGACGATGGTGCCGAGTCCGACGCCAAGCATCAGCCACACGGTGTTCGAGATGTAGATCGGGAGGACGGTGGCGGCGAGGTGGCGCCAGGTGTCGTCGGAGGGATCGAGGGCCCGCCAGGCGATGGCGGCGAGGGGCACCGCGACGAGGGCGGCGATGGCGACGGCGCCCGCCGTCCAGCCGTCGAAGGCGGGCGGCCGGGCAGCGCGGCGGACGGCGGCCGCGAGGGCGGTCACGTCATCCCCGGGCCATGGGGCGGTCGGGACCGGAATCCGGGACGGGAGCGGGAGCGAGGTCGACATCAGGGTCCGAGTGCGGGGAACCGGCGCGCGCGGCACCCTCGTCCCGCCGCGAAGGGACGTTCCCCCCGCGGACGGCCGGGACCCGCCCCGTCCTCGAATCGATATCGGACCCCATTATCAATTCGGCTCCCCGCCTCTCGGAACGCCCATCGATGCCGCGACCATGCCCGCACGCCCCCTGCCCCCCGGGAAGACTCGACCCGGCCGGCCGGGAGGGGTGCCCCGAACGGGGCGGCGTGCGAGTCTAAACGAGAAAAATTCACATTCGCAACCTGATTCCCGCCTTGACTTGCGATCGCCCCCCTCCGGTGTCAACCTGTCCCGTCCGATCCGCGTTCCGAGGAGCGTAGCGTGGCCGTGCAGAATGCCGAGCTCAGGCGCGCCGGCCTCAAGGCGACGCTTCCCCGCCTTCGGATCCTCCAGATCCTCGAAGACAGCACCGACCTGCACGTCAGCGCGGAGGACGTGTACCGCACGCTGCTCGAGGCCGGGGAATCGATCGGCCTTGCGACCGTGTACCGGGTGCTCACCCAGTTCGAACAGGCGGGGCTCGTCATCCGCCACAACTTCGACGGCGGGTCGGCGGTCTTCGAGCTCGCGGCCGGCGAGCACCACGACCATCTCGTGTGCGTGCGGTGCAACCGGGTGACGGAGTTCGTCGACCAGGTCATCGAGGAACGGCAAAGAAGGATCGCGGCCGAGAACGGCTTCGCGATGACCGACCACAGCCTCGTCATCCACGGCATCTGCTCCGACTGCCAGCGCGATTCGGACTGACCGGACCGGCCCCCCGCCCGCCCCGCGGTTCCGCGGGAGCGGACTCCGCCCCCGCCCCGCCCCCTTGCCCCCTGCCGCCGCCGCCTCGCCCGGCGGACGCCGCGACCGCAAAGGAGTGCGCGACCCGGCCGGTCGGCCCTCCGGAGCTTGATGTACCATCGCGGCTCCCTTGGATGCAGCAGCAGGAGAGGACGGGGATGGGACCGCTCGAAGGCTTCCGGATCGTCGAGCTCGCGGGGATCGGCCCGGGGCCGATGTGCGCGATGATGCTCTCGGACATGGGCGCGGACGTCATCCGCGTGGACCGGGTGGCGGATTCGGGGCTCGGGATGAAGCGCGACCCGCGCTTCGACCTCCTCAACCGGGGGCGCCGCTCGGTTGCCGTCGACATGAAGACTGCGGCCGGCCGCGAGGCGGTGCTCCGGCTCGTGGCGGAGTCGGACGGACTCATCGAGGGATTCCGCCCCGGGGTGACCGAGCGACTCGGCATCGGCCCCGACGAATGCCTCGCGCGCAACCCCCGCCTCGTCTACGGCCGGATGACGGGCTGGGGCCAGGAGGGGCCCATCGCTCACGCGGCCGGGCACGACATCAACTACATCGCGCTGACCGGCGCGCTGCACGCGGTCGGCTCGCGGGGCGGTCCCCCCGTCCCCGCCCTCAACCTCGTCGGCGACTTCGGCGGCGGCGGACTCTATATCGCGTTCGGGATGGTCTGCGGCCTGCTCGAAGCCGAGCGCTCGGGCCGGGGGCAGGTGGTCGACTCCGCGATGACCGACGGCTCCGCCTCCCTCATGACGATGGTGTACGGCATGTTCGCGGCCGGCGCCTGGGAGGACGAGCGCGGGCGGAACGCGGTCGACGGCGGCAGCCACTTCTACACGGTGTACGAGACCCGCGACGGCAAGCATGTCTCGGTCGGCTCCATCGAGGACAAGTTCTACGCCGAGCTCCTGGAGCGGACCGGGGTGGACCCCGCCTCCCTGCCCGCCCAGTTCGACCGGGAGGAGTGGGCGAACGCGACGGAGCGGTTCGCGGCCATCTTCCGGACGAAGACCCGCGACGAGTGGTGCGAGATCATGGAGGGAAGCGACGTGTGCTTCGCGCCGGTGCTCTCGCTCGGCGAAGCCCCCGCCCACCCCCACAACCGGGCGCGGGAGACCTTCGTGGAGGTGGACGGGGTGGTCCAGCCCGCGCCGGCCCCCCGCTTCAGCCGCACCGTGCCGGCCATCCAGCGACCGCCCGCGCGGCGCGGCGAGCACACCGACGAGGCCCTCGCCGATTGGGGCTTCTCGGCCGAGGAGATCGCGGCCCTCCACGCCGAGGGTGCGATCGCGGGTGACGAGAGGACGCAAGGGGCGGCCACGGCGCAGGCGGCGGACTGAGCGCCGAAGCGGCGGGGAGCCGCGGGCGGGCGGCCCGACGCGCTCGCGTAGCGGGCTCGCGCCGGCCGGTCCCGGTTCCGCCCGGGTCGCGAGGCGCCCCGCTCCGTCCTGTCCCGCCCTGCCCTACCCCGCGTCCCCGAAACCCCTGCCATTTCTTCGAACCGTTCCTCAACCGATTGGAATTCCACGCATGACGTCATCTTCATCCCTCCCCCGGGTCGCCGTCATCGGCACCGGCGGGACCATCGCGTCGGTCGGCCGGCACAGCCTCGAGCTCGTGGAGTACATCACCCACAAGACCATGTACGACGTGCACGAGCTGCTCGCCCGGGTTCCGGAGGCGGACCGGGTGGCCGAGGTCATCCCCGTCCCCTACGCGGCCCTCCCGAGCACCTCGATCGAGCCCTCGCACTGGCTCGAGCTCGGCGAGCGCATCCACTCTCTCGTCGAGGAAGACCCGGCCCTCGACGGCATCGTGCTCACCCACGGCACCGCGACCCTCGAGGAGACCGCCTGGTTCCTGGGGCTCACCCTCAAGACGGATCGGACGGTGGTGGTGACGGGAGCGCAGCGGCCGGCGAGCGGGCTCGGCACCGACGCCTTCCTCAACATCGTCAACGCGCTTCGCGTCGCGGGGAGCGAGGCGGCGCGCGGGCTCGGGGTGCTCGTCATGCTGAACGACGAGATCCACGCCGCGCGCGAGGTCGCGAAGACCTCGACTCAGCGCCTCCAGACGTTCCGCGCCCCGGATTTCGGGGCGCTCGGGCACGCCGACGCGGACCGGGTGTCGATCTACCGCCGCCCGGCCCGGCGCCATGCTCCCGACACCGAGTTCGACGTGCGGGGCGCGGCCGCGGACGACCTGCCGCGGGTCGACGTGAGCCTCTCGTACGCGGGGGCGGACGGCGCCGACATCGACGCGTTCGCGGCGGCCGGGGCGCGGGGCATCGTCGTCGCGGGCTTCGCCCCCGGGCTCAACACGAAGGGCCAGGTCCGCGCCCTCGAGCGCGCCCACGAGGCGGGGGTCGTGCTCGTCCAGTCGAGCCGGGTGGGGAGCGGACGCGTCCCCGCCCTCGCCGGCGACCAGCAACTTCCCGACCCCATCGTCGCCGACAATCTCACCCCCTGGAAGGCGCGGATCCTGCTCATGCTGGCGCTTCGCGAGACCGGGGACCGGAACGAGATCCGGCGGATATTCGAGACCTACTGAGGCACCGGACGCGGCCACCGGGCACCCGCCCCCCGGAGCGCGGGCATCTTGCCCGCGTGGTCAGTGAGGGGTCTTCCGCCCATCCCGGGAAGAGCCCGCGTTCCCGGAGAGCCGCTGAGCATTCGAACTTCCGGCGAAATCGGAAACTCGTCAGAATAACCGACAGTTACATGGGATACCGGAGAACATGAGCGAATCGAAGGAACTCCACGACCACGCGGTCATCATCGACGGCCTCGTCATCAGCCGGTGGAGCCGCGCCGTCTTCGAGGCGATGCACCGGGGCGGGCTCACCGCCGTTAACTGCACCTGCTCGGTGTGGGAGGGGTTCCGGGGAACAATGGAGAACATCGCCGAGTGGCAGGGCTGGTTCCGCGAGCACGACGACCTCATCACCCAAGTGCACTCGGCGGACGACATCGAGCGGGCGAAGCGCGAGGGTCGGGTCGGGATCGTCCTCGGCTGGCAGAACACCTCGGCCCTCGAGGACCGGGCGGACTTCGTGGAGATCTTCGCGGCCCTCGGGGTGCGGGTCATGCAGCTCACCTACAACACCCAGAACCTCGTCGGGAGCGGGTGCTGGGAGTCGCGCGACGGCGGGCTCTCGGACTTCGGGCGCGACGTCATCGACGAGATGAACCGGGTCGGGGTGCTGGTCGACCTCTCCCACGTCGGGGCGAAGACGACGGAGGACGCGATCCGCCACTCCGCGATGCCCGTCGCCTTCACCCACTGCTGCCCCATCGCCTTCCTCGACCACCCGCGGAACAAGACCGACGACGAGATGCGCCTCATCGCCGAGCGGGGCGGGTTCGTCGGGGTCGCGACCTACACCCCGTTCCTCCCGTGGCACGACGACACCACCGTCGAGCAGTGCGTCGAGGTGTTCGAGCACGTCATCGACGTCGCGGGCGAGGACCACGTCGGCCTCGGCACCGACTTCACGGAGGGCCAGGACGTCGGGTTCTTCGAGTGGCTCGGGCGGGACAAGGGCATCGGCCGGAACCTGATCCCGGGGGTGAGACGGATCCCGCCGGGGCCGAAGGGCCTCGAGACCCTCGCGGACTACCCGAACCTGACGGACGCGATGCTGCGCCGCGGCTGGAGCGCGGCGCGGGTCGAGAAGATCATGGGCGGGAACTGGCACCGCCTCTTCCGCGAGGTCTGGGCCGGCACCTGATCCTCCGCCCTCCGAGGCGAGGCGAGGTCCGCGTCGCCCGGCCGGGAGGGTTCCCGCCGGCGTCGCCTCCGCCTCGTCGAGCCGGCGTGCGAGATCTGCGCCGTCCGGACGAGCCAAATCCTTACGCGCGATCGCCACTCCGGCCGACGCGGGCACACGCCGAAGGGCGTATCATTCCGTCAACCGGTTCAGGGAAGACGGAACGAACCCATGTCGCCCGAGCTCGCCGCCATCCTCGGCGTCGGCGTCGCTCTCCTCGGGGTCGGCGTCGCCCTCGCCGCGCTGATGTTCCACATCCTCCGCCGGATGGAGGAGCGGCTGCGCCAGGACCTGCAACGCTCCGAGGAGCGAGGGAGGCTGGGGATCCGGGAATCCGAGGAGCGGACGAGACAGGAGATCCGGGAGTCCGAAGCACGGGTGAGGAACGACCTCCGCCGCTCCGAGGAGCGAACCGACTCCCGGTTCACCTCCCACGACGCGCGGTTCGCGGGCCTGGAAGCGCGCGTATCGGAGATCGGGGAACGGCTGGCGAGGGTCGAAGAGCTGCTCCTCGTCCTCCGCGACGCCATCACCGCCCGCCAGACCGCCTGAATCCGCCCCTCGGCCCAACGGGACAAGGGCGACGCCCCCTCGTCCGGCAACGCTCTGCCCGGCGAAGCACCTCAATCCCGGCTACGCGGTGACGACGACCACGTCGGTACCTGGTTTCATCACGTCGCGCGGTGTTCGGGAAAGCGGGTCTGGATGTACTCCCCGGTGTCCTCGGGCGAGAGCTTCACGGTTCCGGGGCCGCTCCGCACGAAGAAGTCACCGCCCTCATCCGCCTTGACCCCCTTCCACGTGAGAAACACCGGCTCCGGACTCCGCCGGCAGCTCACCACGCAAACGCTCTTGCCGTCGACGATCTGCACGTTCGGGTCGATGCACGTCCCCGCCCGGTCACCGAGGCCGTTCCGCACCGCCTGGGTGAGATGCAGCATGAACTTGTCGTCGTCTTCGAACTGATCGCGTTCGATTCCGACGACTCCGCCGTCGTCCGCTACGCCGAGCAGGAGGTCGCCTCCTTCCGTGTTCAGGAATGCCGCGATGGACTTGAGGGCGGCGTGGGTCACCCCCTTGCGATCCTTGCGGTCTTCCTTGAGGTTCCAGCGGAGCGTGGACTTGAACTCCAGGGTCATCGACTCGCCCTGCCCGATGAGCTCCCCGGCACTCCGGTGGCCGCGAACGTACTGGTCGAAGAGGTGGTTCTTGATCACGTCCCCGAAGGCGCGGTCGTCCGTGATCCGCCGGTAGAGATCGAAGTTGGAATCTACGATCTCCTGGATGACCTGCTCGACCTTCTGATCGAAGGTGAGCCGCACGTTCTCGCGGGTGTTGACCCGGGCGGCGACCCCGAGGGCCTCGTCGCTGTCCAGCCGATCCATCATCTGGCCGAGGGTCACCCGATGCTCCGGCCCGAGCTCCAGGCCGAAGCGCTCGTTCAGCTCGGCGATGATCCGAGAGAGCGTCTCGATCTCATCCGGCGCGCTTCCCTGCGGGCCCTTCGGGCCGATCGGGTCCAGCACCCCGGCCGTCCGCTCGAGCTCGATCCGGCCGCTCCTCGTCTCCTGAAGGCGATACGACTCCATGTCGATGTTCTGCTGCACCTCGCGCGGCAGTTCCTCCCGATCGACGGGCAGCAGCCGCCTGAGGTGTCGCGCGAAGACGTAGAGCTTTTCGAGGTCGGCATCGGCGAAGGTCAGCACCTGCGCAAGGAATGCGTAAAGCCGCACGTAGTCGGTGAGCTGTCCGCGGAAATCCTGCCGTTCTTCCGGCGGGAGCTCCCCGAACCGATCGACGACCGGGGCAAGCGCGGCGTACAGGCGATCCTGCGTCGCACCCGAGTCGAACCAGGCCCTCGCGAAGCCGTCGACATCCGCCGGTGAGTAGACCGGGTACGCCTCGAGCCGCGTCTGCGCCTCGTAGAGCAGGTTGGGGTCCGTGGCCTCGGACAGCAAGGTCGTCTCGAAGTAGGGATCGAAGGCGGCCTTGATGCCGTCGGCCTCGTTTGCGAAGTCGAGGACCAGGGCGCCCTTCTTGTCCGGATGGGTGCGGTTGAGCCGCGAGAGGGTCTGGACCGCGTTCACGCCGCCCAGCTTCTTGTCGACGTACATGGTGTGGAGGAGCGGCTGGTCGAAGCCGGTCTGGAACTTGTTCGCGACGATGAGGAACCGCCAGTCCGGCCCCTCGAAGGTCCTCGCGGTCTGCGCTTCCGGAACCCCGTTCATGTTGGCCTCGGTGTACGGGCGGCCGCCATCCTGAACTGTCCCCGAGAACGCGACCAGCGCCTTGAAGGGATGGCCGTGCTCCGCAAGGTACGCGTCCACCGCGAGCTTGTAGCGGACCGCGTGGAGGCGCGAACGGGTGACGATCATCGCCTTCGCCCGGCCGCCGATCTCGCTCTGCACCTGACCGGCGAAATGATCGACCATGATCCGCACCTTCGCCTCGATTGCATGCGGATGCAGCCCGACGAAGGACGTCAACAGGTA
>JAJDXW010000239.1 GCA_022823045.1 Gammaproteobacteria bacterium | reverse complement strand
TCGAGGTGCGGACCGAGGTCGGACGGGCGGAGGAAGCGGTCGCCCAGCTCCGGCGCCAGCGGGGAGACTTGCGTGAGACCCTCGCGCGCAGCGAGGAGGTGCTGGCCGGGGCCGAGCGCGAGGCCGAGGCGGACGGAGTCCGGCTCGATGAGCTGACGGCGCGGCTCGCCGGCGAGCGGTCCCGGGTCGAGCGGGCCGGCGAGGAAGCGTCCGACGCCGAGCGCGGGCTCGCCGTGGCGGAGCGGGCGCTCGCCGCGTTCCGGACCGAGCACGAGGCGTTCCGGGCGAGGCGGGAGGGGCGTGCCCGGGAGGCGGACGCGGGCGAAGCCTCGCTCACCCACCAGCGCGCGCGCCTCCGCGATGTCGAGGAGCGCCTGGAACGACTCGGCGCGGAACGGCAATCCCTCGCCGAGACCGTCGAGGACGAAGGGCTGGGCCGCGAAGTGGAGGCGCTCGCGAGCCGGCAGGAGGAGACCCGGCAGCGGCTCCAGGAACGCCAGCGCGCGATCGCGGAGCTCCGCGGGACGGAAGCGGCCGAGGCCGGCGACCTGCACGAACGGCGCGAGCGGCTCGAATCGATGTCCGGACGGCTCGCCTCGCTCGATGCGCTTCAGCAGGCCACGCTCGCGCGCGCGTCCGGCGAGGCCGCGGAGTGGCTGGAGGCGAACGATCTCGCGGCCGCGTCGCGCCTCGCCCAGGTCATCGAGGTCGAGCCGGAGTGGGCGTACGCGGTCGAGTGCGTGCTCGGGAGTCGGCTCGAAGCGATCCGGGTGGAGGATCCGGCACGCCACGCGCCGGCGCTCGCCGGGCTCGACCGGGCCACGGTGTCGCTCGTGGCGGATCCGGGGAGCACCGCCCCGTCGCCCGCCGCGGATGAGCTCGGCGCCAGGGTTGGCGCGGGCCGGGCGCTGGCCGCGCCCTGGCTGGCCGGGGTCGGGACGGCCGCGACGGCCGCGGACGCAATCGAGCGGCGTTCCTCGCTCGCCCCGCACGAGTCGCTCGTCACCCCGGACGGAACCTGGGTCGGCCCGAACTGGATCCAGGTGTTCCGGCGCCGGGACGACGAGGCCGGCCCGCTCGCCCGCGAGCGCGAGATCGGGTCGCTTCGCGGCCGGCTCGCCGAGGCCGGGGCCGAGGCGGAGGAGCGCGCGAAGGGGCTCGAACGGATCCGGCGCGAGCTGGCCGACGCCGAGAGCGACCGCGAGTCGCTGGAAGCGGAGTGGACCGACGCGAGCGATCGGTACGCCCGGCGCCGCTCCGAGCACGCCGCCCGGGTGGCCGAGGCGGCGGCCCGGCGCCGGCGCCGGGACGAGGTGCAGAGCGAGCTCGAGGAGATCGACCGCACCCTCGCCGGGCTCCGGGCGGCGATCGAGGAGGGGGAGGAGACGGCGCGCGCCTCGCGCGCGGCGAGCGATCGCCTTCAATCCGAAGGGGAGGCCTACGACCGCGGGGCCGAGCGGCACGAGGCGGAGGTGGCTTCCGGGCGGGACACCGCGGAGCGGGCGCGGCGGGCGGTGCACGAGGCCGCCCTTGGATTAGAATCGACGACGGTCCAGGTCGCCGCTCTTGAGGAGGCGCGCCTTCGTTCGAGGTCCCGAATGGAGGGGCTGCGCTCGGACATGGGCGAGTCGAGCCGGCGCCTCGCCGGGATCGAGGAGCCCATCGTCGAGGCCGAGAACAAGCTCCGCGAGCGCCTGGAGAACCACCGGAGAGTGGAAGCGGCCCTCGCGGAAGCGCGCGATGCGGTCGAAGCGGGGGAGAATGAGGTCAAGGTGCGCGAGCGGGAGCGCAGCGCCCGCGAGGCCGAGACGGGGCACGAGCGGTCCGCTCGCGACGAGCTCCGGCTTGCCTGGAGCGCGGTGCTGGCGCGCCGTGACGCGGTCTCCGAGCAGCTCGCGGAGGCCGGGTTCGAGGCCGGGAAGGTGGTGTCCGCCCTGCCTCCGGAGGCCGATCCCGAGGTCTGGCAGGAGCGACTCACCGCGATCGAGCGGCGGCTCGAGCGACTCGGCCCCATCAACCTCGCGGCGGTCTCGGAGTTCGAGACCGAGTCCGAACGCAAGCGGTACCTCGACTCCCAGCACGCGGACCTCGTCGATGCCCTCGCGACCCTGGAGGACGCCATCCGCAAGATCGACCGTGAGACCCGGGCCCGCTTCAAGGACACCTTCGAGCGGGTCGGGCGGGGGCTCGAGCAGATCTTTCCCCGCCTCTTCGGCGGAGGGAACGCCTACCTCGAGCTCACCGGCGACGATCTGCTCGATACCGGGGTCACCGTCATGGCCCGCCCCCCGGGCAAGCGCAACACGAGTATCCAGCTCCTGTCCGGGGGGGAGAAGGCGCTCGCGGCCATCGCCCTCGTGTTCGCCATCTTCGACCTCAACCCCGCACCGTTCTGCCTTCTCGACGAGGTGGACGCCCCCCTCGACGACGCGAACGTCGACCGGTTCGTCGGTCTCGTGCGGGAGCTTTCCGAGCGGGTGCAGGTCGTGCTCGTGACCCACAACAAGTCGAGCATGGAGGCCATGGGACAGCTCATCGGGGTGACCATGAACGAGCCCGGGGTGTCGCGTCTCGTATCGGTGGACGTCGGCCAGGCCCTCGAGATGGTGGCGGACTGACGTGGACGAGCTCCGCCCCCTGCTCGCGATCGTCGGCCTGGTGGTGGTAGCGGCCGGGCTCGTCTGGTGGATCGCGCGCCTGCGCGGCTGGCGCTCCCGGTGGGGGGAGCGGTTCTTCTCGCCCGGCGGGCGGCACGG
>JAJDXW010000231.1 GCA_022823045.1 Gammaproteobacteria bacterium | reverse complement strand
CGCGTGAACTCCCACATGTTGGCTTCGCGGTCGCCGTGGCCGGTCTCGAGGGTGACGACCCGCGCGACCGGTCCGGCGACGGCGAGGCAGGTGTGCCCCGCCGCGTCGCCGTAGCGGTTGCCGGTCGGCCCCGCTGCGCCTGTCTCCGCGAGCCCCCACGTCGTGCCGAGCCGTTCGCGGATCGTGCGCGCTCCGAGCTGCGCATACGGCTCCGACGACGAGCGTGTCTCGGGCGGAAGCTCGGCGGGGAGCGCGAGCAGCCCGTGCCGTGCCACGCCGGTGTAGGTCACCGCGCCACCGACGAAGTACGCGGACGCACCCGGTATCGAGAGCAGGGCGGCGGAGACGAGGCCGCCCGTGGAGGATTCGATCACCGCGACCGTCTCGCCTCGCTCCTTGAGGAGGGTGCCGAGGTCGCGCGCCATGGGTTCGAGGT
This sequence comes from Gammaproteobacteria bacterium, assembly GCA_022823045.1. Lineage (GTDB taxonomy): Bacteria > Pseudomonadota > Gammaproteobacteria > HK1 > HK1 > JAJDXW01. The sequence continues at coordinate 6,186 of JAJDXW010000231.1, read as the reverse complement.
TCATCGGGATTGGTGCTCCGTGTCGGGGGGTCGATCCGGTTCCGTTGGCGGGGGGGACACCCTCGTGGCGCTCGGCCGCGGGCGTGCGCTCCGGGCGAGCCGTGTCGGGCGTGCTTCCGTCGTCCCGATTCGGATCGCCTCAAAGGCCCATCATGCGCAGCATCGCCCGGGCGAGGGGGCTCTCCGGGTCGCCGACCGCGCGGCTGATGTCGAAGTGGTCGTGGTCCGGCATCTCCATGTACTCGCAATCGATGCCGTGCTTGCGGCAAAGCGCCGCGTAGTCCTCCGACATCTCGATCCAGAGCCGCGGCTCGGCGCCGCCGACCGCGACGAGGAGGGGCAGCGCCCGCCGGGGCGGGTTGCGGAGGGGGCTCAGGCGCCGCGCCGCCTCGGGCTCGAGCCGGACCTCCTCGTTCACGGTGATGTCGAGCACCGGCTCGCAGTCGAACACCCCCGTGATCGGGGCCGCCCCCTTGATGATGTCGGCGGGGAGCCCCTCCGCCTCCCAGTCGTGGGCGAGGGCCATCGCGGTGAGGTGCCCCCCGGCCGAATTCCCGGAGACGTAGAGGCGCTCCGGGTTGCCCCCGTACTCCGCGATGTTGCGGAAGGTCCACGCGATCGACCGGTTCGACTGCTCGACGATGGTGTCGAGGGTGACCGTGGGGCAGAGGTCGTAGTTGATGACCACCGTCGTCGCCCCCGCCGGCTGGAAGGCGTCGGCGATGAAGCTGTAGTCGCTCTTGTCCATCGCCCGCCAGTAGCCGCCGTGGATGAAGAGGTGGACCGGGGCGCCCGGACGGGCTCCCGAATCGGCGGCCGGGAAGATGTCGAGGGTCTCCTTCGCCCCGGGGCCGTAGCGGACGTCGAGCACGCAGTCGAGCCTCGTCCGGGTCTCGGCGGAGGCGGCGGCGCTCGCCGCGAGGCGCTCGTCGAGGTTCCGGGCGACGGCTCGCGGATTGAACTCGAGCTCGAGCGCTTCGGGAGAGAGGTTCCGGTAGGTCATGGCGTGTTCCTGCTGTCGAATCCATAGATCTCGCGGGCGGCACCCGCAGTGAGGTACCCGTCCGCGAGGTCGCGGCGGATGGCCTCCTCGTCCCGCTCCCCCGGCGGCCCGTAGCCCCCCGCCCCGCTCAGGCGGTAGCTGACGACGTCGCCCCGCACGAGGTCGCGGGTCTCCTTGGAGGCGAGCCGCGCTTCTTCCCGGCCGGGGTTCAGCACGGTCTCGCCCCGGGTCCCCGGCAGCCCGCCCGCGAGGCCGGGCGGGGGAAGTCGATGCCGGTCCCCGGAGAGCGACACGGTGGCCCGGCTCGCGAGCAGCTCGACATCCTTGCGGACCCCGCAGCCGCCCCGGAACCGGCCCGCCCCGGCGGAGTCGGGGATGAACTCGAAGCGCCGGACCCGCACCGGCGCCTGGGACTCGTGCACCTCCACCGGGATGTTGGTCGCGTTGAAGACGGGGCAGAGCCCTTCCGCGCCGTCCTTGCTCGAGCGCCCGCCGTAGCCGCCGTAGATGACGTCGTAGAAGACGAACGGGCGGCCGCCGCGCCCCGGCCGGTCGTCCACTCCCCCCATTACCGGGTTGCTCCAGTGCGAGAAGCTCGCCATCGCGGGCTCCGGGCGCATCTTCGCGAACGCCCCGCACACCACCTCGAACATCCGGATCTGGTTGATGGCGCGCCCGCTGCTCGGGGCCGGGTACTCGGGGTTGAAGAACGACCCCGCGCGCGCGCGGATCTCGACGGGCCGGTTGACGCCTTCGTTCTGGGGGAGGTGCGGATCGGTGAACACCTTGATCGCGAAGCCCGAGTAGGCGCGGGTGTAGTTGATGTAGGAGTTGATGCCGGCTTCCACCTGGTCGCTGCTGCCGGACCAGTCGAGGACGATCGAGTCTCCGTCCACGGTGACCTCGACGTGGAAGCGAAGGGGCTCGCCGGCCCCGGTGTCGTCGTCCATGAAGTCCTCGTGGCTCCACGTTCCGTCGGGAAGGGCTTCGATGAGCTCGCGCATCCGCGCCTCGGAGCGGTCCAGGATCGCGTCGATGGCGGTCTCGACCCGATCGGCTCCGTGCTTGCCGACGAGCCCCGCGTAGCGCTCCGCCGCGACCGCGTTGGCGTTGCGCTGGGCGAGGAGGTCGCCGCGCACGATCTCCGGGAGCCGGACGTTGCCGAGGATGAGCCGGAGCACGTCTTCGCGGAGCTCGCCGCGCCGCGCGATGCACACCGGGAGGATCCGGAGCCCCTCCTGGAACGCCTCGCGCACTTCGACGATCTGGGAGCCCGGCACCGCGCCTCCCATGTCGACGTGGTGGGCGATGTTGACCGCGAACCCGGCGAGCCGTCCCTCCACGAAGAGGGGCGACGTCATGAAGCAGTCCGGGTAGTGCCCCGAGCCCATGAAGGAGTCGTTGAGAAGGACGCAGTCGCCGGGCTCGAAGTCCGCGGGGGCGAAGTGGTCGAGGACGTGGCGCACCACGTACGGCATGGACCCGAGGTGGCCGGGCGAGAAGTTGCCCTGGGCGACGAGCCGTCCGCGCGCATCGAAGATGCCGGTGGAGAAGTCGTCCCCCTCGCGCACCGCGGCCGAATAGGCGGTGTGGCGGAGGGTCGTTCCCATGTCGTCCGCGACCGAGATGAGACCGTTCCAGAGGACGCTCAGGGTCACCGGATCGACGGTTGCCGCGTTCCCGTTCTTCATGGCGGTGTGCTCCCTTCCCTCGCCGATATGTCGATGAGGAGGTTCCCTTCCCCGCTCACCCGGGCGGTGTCGCCCGCGGGGAGGAGGGTGGTCGACTCGCGCTCGGCCACGATGGCGGGCCCCGCGAGGCGGTCGTCGGGGCGAAGGCCGTCCCGGGCGAACACCGGCCAATCGGCCCAGGCGCCCCCGCTCCCGCCCGACGGGTCCGCGAGCCACGCGGTGACCGTGCCGATCGGTGCGGGCGACGCGGAACCGGCCGCCCGCCCGCCTTCCCCGGCCGCCCCGGACCGGGGCGGGTCCGCGTGAGTTTGCGGGGCCGGGTCCGCGTCCTCCCGGTCCGCGCGCGCGCCGCGCCCCGGACCTCCCGGCGACCCGGATGCGGGAGCGGGGGAGGGGTCTTGGCCCGGCCCGCCGGTCAGGAACCAGTCCGTTCCCTCGGCCGGCTCGTCGCGCTGAGCGTAACCGTACTCCGCCTCGTAGCGGGAGTCGAAGGCTTCGCGGGCGCGCGCCGGGAACTCGCCGTCGATCGGCCCGGCCGGAATGGCGACCCGGAGCTCGAACCCCTGTCCCGCGTACCGGAGGTGGGCGTGTCGCTGCCAGGCGATCGGGCGGTCGCCGGAGCCTCCGATGAGCTCGCGCGCCCGTGCCTCCAGGCCGACGAAGAGCCCGGCCAGCTCGCTCGCCGCCGCCGGTCCGTCCAGCCCGATGGTGCGGGTGAGGGAGACGGTGAGGTTCCGCTCCGCCTCGAGCAGCCCGATCGCGGAAGCGACCCCCGCGCCCTGCGGCACGATGACCCGCGGGATCCCGAGCGCGCGCGCGAGCTCGCAGGCGTGGAGCGGACCCGCTCCGCCGAACGCCACCAGGGCGTAGTCGCGCGGGTCGCGCCCCCGCTCGATGGACATCGAACGAAGCGCCCGCTCCATGTTCGCGTTGGCGATGCGGTGCACGCCCCACGCGGCGGCGGCGAGGTCGAGCCCGAGAGGCGCGCCGATCTGCTCGCGGGTTGCGCGCTCCGCCGCTCCCCGGTCGATCCGGATCTGGCCCCCCGCGAAGGACCTCGGGTCGAGGTACCCGAGCACGAGGTTCGCGTCGGTGAGGGTGGCCCGCTCGCCGCCCCGGTCGTAGCACACCGGTCCCGGCTCCGCGCCCGCGCTCTCCGGGCCCACCGCGACGAGTCCGAGCCGGGTAGAGGCGATGCTGCCGCCGCCCGCCCCGATCTCCACGAGTTCCACGGCCGGGACGTCGAGGGGCAGCCCGCTCCACTTGCGAAGGTTCACCCCGTCCACCTCGAAGGTGGAGGTGATCGCAGGCTCGCCGTCGTCGATGACCCCGACCTTGGCGGTGGTCCCGCCCATGTCGAAGGTGATGACGCGGCTCAGGCGTTCGCGGGCCCCCGTCGCCCGGCAGGCGAGCACCCCGGCGGCCGGCCCCGACTCGATGATGTTGACCGGGTACTCCCGGGCGAGCGCGGGGGTGGTGAGGCCCCCGTTGGACTGCATGACGCGGAGCTCACCGGTGAAGCCGAGGGAGGCGAAGGCGGCCTCCAGCTCGGCGAGGAAGCGGCCGACGATCGGCTTCACGTAGGCGTTGGCGACGACGGTGCTCGTGCGCTCGTACTCGCGGCGCCGGGGCGAGACGTCCGAGGAGAGAGAGATCGGCACCTCCCGGTTCCGCGCCGGACCACCCAGGCGCTCGGCGAGGACCGCCCTCGCCGCCCGCTCGTGGGCTGGGTTGGCGTAGGCATGGAGCAGGCTGACCGCGATGCTCTCCACCCCGTCGGCGGCGAGCCGGTCGGCGACGGCCGCGACCGAGTCGGGGTCGAGCGGCGCAAGCACCTCGCCGTCGGGGCCGACCCGCTCGTCCACCTCGTGGATCGCGCGCCGCGGCACGAGGGGGCGCGGCTTGTCGAGCCAGAGATCGTAGGTGTCGAAGCGCTTCGAGCGCCCCATGATGAGCACGTCGCGGAATCCGCGGGTGGTGACGAGAGCAGTGCGCCCGCCCTTGCGTTCGAGGATGGCGTTGGTCGCGACGGTGGTCGCGATCCGGATCTCGCCCACGTCGGCGAGGTGAAAGGGTTGGATCGACGCGAGGCGTTCGATCCCCTCCAGGGTGGCGCGGGCCGGGTCGGAGGGGGTGCTCAGGGTCTTCGCGGACCACGAGGCGCCGCTCGCCTCGTCCCGAAGGACGAAGTCGGTGAAGGTGCCGCCGGTGTCAATGCCAAGCCGCAGCATGGGTCCTCGCCCTTTCCGTTCCCGCTTTCATTCCCCGTCCCGCTCCGGTTCCGGCTCGCACGCGGAGCCCGGTTGCCCCCCGGCTTCGTCCCCGCCCGCGTCTTGGGTCCCGGCTCTACCTGCCGGTGAACTCCGGCCGTTCCTTGGCGAGGAACGCCCGGAACCCGATCTGGAAGTCCTCGGTGTCGTAGCAGTCGTAGCCCTCGTCCCGCTCTTCCTCGGTGAGCGGGCGCGGGTCGAGGAGCCGGTGGATGAACTTCTTGTGCCAGCGCGCGGAGAGCGGCGCGCCCTCGGCGATGCTCGCGGCCATGCGGTACGCGGTGGCCTCCACCTCGTCGTCGGGGACCGCCCGGTTGACGAGGCCGAGCCGGAGCGCATCCGCCGCCCCGAAGACCTCCCCGAGGAGCAGGATCTCCAGCATGGCGTTCGCCCCGAGCTTGGCGACGAGCGGCGCGAGCTCGTCCGGCGACTCGACGAGGCCGAGCCGCTTGACGGGCACCCCGAAGCGGCTCGAAGCTCCGCATATCCGAAGGTCGCACATGACCGCGACCCCGAGGCCCCCACCAACGCAGTCGCCTTCGATGAGGGCGATGGTCGGGTGGCGGCAGGTGCGCACCGCGTCGAGGGCGGCCCCGAGGATCCCGGCGTAGATCCGCCCCCGCCGCTTGTTGACCCGCCACGTCGCGAATTCGCTGATGTCCGCCCCGGCGCTGAACGCGCGGCCACCGGCCCCGCGGAGGATCACGCAACGGATGGCGGGGTCGGCGTCGAGCTCCGCCATCGCGTCCTGGAGGCCGAGGGCGATCTCGACGCTGAGCGCATTGCGCCGCGCCGGGGAATCGATGACCACGGTGGCGATCGCGCCGTCCCGCGATACCCGCACCCGCGCGAGCTTGCCGCCGTCCTGCGCCTCCGTCCCCGAGGGGGTCTCCGTCGCCCGGATCCGGGCCGCTTCGTTCGCCATCGTGTCCTCCTGTCTCTCTTCCGCCGCGGGCGGGCGCCGATCACCCGCCCGGCCCGGCCTCGCGGGGCGCGATCCATACCGAGGAGGCGAGGGCCACCAGGTTGCCCGCCTCGCCGTAGACCGCGGTGCCGGTGAAATGCTTGCGTCGCTCGCGACCGAGTCGCCAGCCCGCGACGGTGCAGCGCTCGCCGGGTCGGACCCGGCCGGATACCCGGGCGGTCATCCGCCCGAGCCGGAGGTCCGCGATACCCGCCGCGTAGGCGCCGGGGCAATCGAGGGCACCCCACAGGTACTCGT
>JAJDXW010000020.1 GCA_022823045.1 Gammaproteobacteria bacterium | reverse complement strand
AATGCCCGCCGGCCGGCCTCAGGCTGGATCGGCGTCCACCGGGGACTCCTCGAGCTCCGGGATGACCCAGAGCGCCGGCTCCCCCCGTTCCACGCGCTCGACGTTGTCGAATGCGTTCCGAAGCCGCGCCGTGCTGCTCTCGACGGTGGGCCCCGCGAGGTGCGCCGTCAGCACCACGTTGTCGAGCGAAAACAGCGGGTTGTCCGCTTCCGGGGGTTCCTGGTCGAAGACGTCGAGCCCCGCCCCCGCGATCTTCCCCGCGGCGAGCGCCTCGGTGAGCGCGACTTCGTCGAGGACCGGTCCGCGGCTCGTGTTGACGAGCACTGCGGTCGGCTTGAGGAGAGCGATCTCGCGGGCGCCGATGAGGTGGCGGGTGGTCGGGTTGAGGGGAACGTGGAGCGACACGATGTCGGAGGTTCGCAGGAGCTCTCCCAGCAGGCGGAACTGGACCCCGAGGGCGTCCTCGGCATCCTCGGTGAGGCGGGCGATGTCGTAGTAGTGCACGGTCATGCCGAACGCGCCGGCGAGCCGGGCGGTCTTCTTGCCGATGGTGCCGAGCCCGACGATGCCGAGGGTCCGGCCCTTGAGCTCGTGCACCCGCGGCGGCTCGTTGCCACGCCAGCGCCCGCTCCCCACGTTCGCGTGCTGGAGGGGCAGGCGCCGGCACACCGCGAGCATCAGCAGCACCGCGTGCTCGGCCACCGCGACCGCGTTGGCGCCCCCGTTGTTCGCGAGCGGCACGCCGGCCCGCCGCGCCGCCGGGACGTCCGCGCGGTCGTAGCCGGCGCTCAGCAACTGGATGAGCTTGAGCTTCGGGGCGGCGCGATAGAGCCCCTCCTCGACGAGCCCGTCGACGAAGCCGACGAGGTAGCTCGCCTCTCCGAGCGCTTCCCGGTACGCGGGAGTTCCGGCCCTCGCCTGCACCAGCTCGAACCCGGCCGGAGCCAGCTCCGCGACCGCCTCGCGGTTGTCGAAGGGCGAGTTGACGTACACGATTCGGGGTTCCATTCCGTTCCTCCGATGGTCCGCGGATCAGAATACACGCCTCCGCCGCCCGTGCTCCTCGCCCAGCGGGTACCGTGCCGGGCGCATTGGCGAAGCGGGCACGCTCAGGCGAGGAATCGGGCGAGGTACTCCTCGAAAGTCACCGAGTCTCCGGCCTCGAGGGCCGCCTGGCGGGCGATCGATGCCGCCGCCTCCTCTTCGAACCGGTTCCGCTCGGCATCCGGAAGGGGGTCGCTTCGCAGGGTCTCGGCATGGCGCCGCGACAGGTGGAGGACGTACTCGAAGTGGGAGCCGCCCGCCGCCTTCATCGCCTCCAGGAACCGGGCCGACGGGGTCTCCTCCGGCGTCTCGACCGATGCACGCGCGGCCCGGACCACCGCCGCCGGTTCGTCGTCCGGGGCCCGCACGAGCTCCGCCACCGTGGTCAGCTCATCGAGGATCTCGTCCGCCCAGGCCCGCAGGGGCACCTCGCTCCCTTCGCGCCAGAGGGTGAGGGCGGGGTCGCGCCCCCGGACCGCGACCCGGTTCTGGTTCGCGTCGATCGCCCGGCGCTCTTCTCCCCCGAGCGGCGGGCTGTCGCAGAGCAGGCAGAACAGCATGAAGACCTCGAGGAACGCGAGGCGATCTTCGGTGAGCCCGATCGGAGACGAGGGGTCAAGGTCGATGGACCGCAGCTCGACGTACCGCACCCCCCGCCGCTGGAGCGCCTCGGTCGGCCGCTCGCCGCGGCGGGTCGGCTGCTTGGGGCGCACCGAGCTGTAGTACTCGTTCTCGATCTGGAGCAGGTTCGAATTGATCTGGCGGTACTCCGCCCCGCGCCGCACCCCCAGCGCCTCCCACGGCGGGTGCGGAGTGGTGATCGCTCGGTACAGGCTCGCCGCGTAGCTGTAGAGGTCGTCGTAGCGGATGCCGATCCCGCCCGGGATCCGGTTCGTGTACCCGATATCGCTCATCCTGAGCGACGTGCCGAACGGCGCGTGCCAGGCGTCTTCGCCCATCGCCTCGAGCTCCGGCGCACCGGCGGGAAGGAACGACCGCGAGAGGGCCGGGGAGGCGCCGAAGAGGTAGAGCAGCAGCCACCCGTGCCGGAAGAGATTCCGGATGAGGCCGAAGTAGTGCGAGTCGGCGAGGGCACGGCCCGTCCCGCGCCACTCGCGGTGATCGCCGTGGGCCGCTCCGGTCTCGGCCAGTACCGGCCAGAGTCCGGGGGCGAGCGAGTAGTTGAAGTGCACGCCCGCGATCACCTGCATCATGCGGCCGTATCGGTGGCCGAGCCCGACCCGGTACAGGTTCCGGAGCCGTCCCGAGTTGGAGGTGCCGTAGCGGGCGATGGGGATCGCCTCGTCACCCCGGACCTCGCAGGGCATGCTCGCGGCCCAGAGGAGCTCGTCACCGAGGTTGCGGATGACGAAGCGGTGGGAATCGCCGAGCTCCCTCGCGATCTCCGCCCGGTCCCGGAAGGGCGGGGTCACGAACTCGAGCAGCGCCTCGGAGTAGTCTGTGGTGAGCCACGGGTGGGTGAGGGCCGAGCCGAGGGCGGGGGGATGGGGGGTCGCGGCGATCTCCCCCGCGGCGTCCGCCCGCAGGCACTCTTTCTCCACGCCCTTCAGCCCGGCGCGGAGCAGCCGGCCCTCGCCGGCCAGGCGCGCGATGCGCCCGTGCAGCCCCTTGTACAACGAATGGACTCTCAAGTGTCGGTGGATTCGGATTCGGCAAGGACCCGGCGCGCGATGCGGAACGACTCGACGGCCGCCGGCATCCCGCAGTAGATGGCGATCTGGAGCAGGGTCTCGCGCAGCTCCTCGAGCGTGCACCCGTTGCGCAGGGCGCCGCGGAAATGGAGGGCGAACTCCTCGCTTCGCCCGAGCGCCGCGAGCATGCACAGGTTGTTGAGGCTTCGCTGCTTTCGGCTCAGACCTTCCCGGGCCCACACCCCGCCCCAGCAGTACTCGTTGAGGAGGGCCTGGAAGTCCCGGTTGAAGTCGTCCACGTTGGTCATGGCTTGGGTAACGTACTCCTCGCCGAGGACTTCCTTGCGGATCTCGATTCCGCGCTCGAACTGCTCCGACGGCATGTGTCGTTCTCCTCACGGGACGGGGTGAATCGCCGCGACTCGCGCGGGGGCGGCGCGGGGCGCTATCGTAGACGATGGCGACGGACGCGGCGGCGCGGCCGGCAA
>JAJDXW010000226.1 GCA_022823045.1 Gammaproteobacteria bacterium | reverse complement strand
GTCGAGGCCGTCCCGCGCCCCGAGCCGCACGAGCAGCACCCGCTTCGCGGGCAACCCGGGAGGGCGGTGCACCAAGGCGACGGAGCCGCCGGCAGGGGACAGATCGCCATCCGCGAGCACCTGGCCGAGCGCGCCCTCGGTCGCCTCGTCCGCCCGCCGGGCGGAGGGGGTCAGGTCGCGGCCGTCGTACACCCCGACCACCAGACAGTCGGTCCGCCGCGAAAGCGGGTTGATGCGTGCGGTGGAGAACTGGACCATGAACCCGCCTCGATTCCCGTATGCTGTAGGCTTCCGGCCCCCGTCCGATCCGGCCCGAACCGGCTCGACTCGGTCAATTCCGGGAGCCTCGCGCCGGACGGAGGTGCGGCCGCCGAAGTCCGGCAAGCCTTTGGTGATTCGGTGAAACCGCGAAGTCTAGCCTGCATTTCGCGCAATGTCCCGGTTTCGCCGGGGGCAGCGCGACCGCGATGATCCTCCGTCGCTACCTCGCACGCGAGACCGTCGTCGCATTCGCGGCGGTGCTCGCCACATTGTTGCTGGTCGTCATCGCGGCCCGGTTCGCGAACTATCTCGCCGCCGCCGCGGCGGGGCAGATCGGTCGCGCGTTCATCTTCGAGCTCGTCGCCCTGAAGTGCGTCGACGCCCTGACCCCGCTCTTTCCGGCGAGCCTCTTCGCGGGCCTCGTCCTCGCCCTTGGCCGCCTCGACCGCGACCGCGAGATCGTCGCGATGACCGCCGGGGGACTCAGCCGGGGCGCGCTCGCGCGCACGATGCTCTCGCTCGGAGCCGGGTTCGCGGTGACCGCGGGCGTGCTCTCCCTCGTCGCCGCGCCGCTCGTGAGCGAGCGCTACGAGACGCTGAAGACCCACGCCCGCGACTCGGCGGACCTGTCGCGGATCGTCGCGGGGCGCTTCATGAACTTCGGCGGCGCCGATCCCGTCTTCTACGTCGAGCGCATCTCCTGCGGAGACCGCGGCATGGAGCACGTGTTCATGCACGCCTCCCACGGCCCGTCGGACGAGGTGATCCTGGCTCCGAGCGCCCGCTACGTCTCGCGGAGCGACGGGCGGTTCGTGGTCCTCGAGGCGGGACGCCGTTACGTGGGGTCCCCCGGCGGGGGCGAGTGGTCGGCGACCCGCTTCGAGCGCTACACGGTGCGCATCCGGGAGACGGAGACCCGCAGGGCGCGGGACCGGACGGACGCCATGTCGACCCCGCGCCTCTGGGTCGCGAGCCGCACCGACCGGGCGGCGACCGCCGAGCTCCAGTGGCGGATCTCCCAGCCGCTCCTCACCTTCGTGCTCGCGGGAATCGCGTTCGCCCTCTCGGGCACGTCCCGGGGCCGTTACGACCGGCTGCTGCTCGGCGCCTTCTACTATCTCGTCTACCTCGGCCTGGTGATCGGGGCGACCCAGGCGATCGAGTCGGGCGACCTGTCGCCGGCGATCGGGGTGTGGCCGATCCACGCCGGCTTCGCGGCCCTCGCGGCCATCCTCTTCCTGCGTTCCCTGCGGCCGCCGCGGAGGCGGGTACGGGCACCGGCATGATCCTCGAGCGCTACATCATCGGGCACGTGCTCGGGGGGATCCTCGTCGTATTCATCGGGCTCGTCTCCCTGTTCTTCATCGGCGACCTCATCGTCGATCTGGACAACGTGGGCCGCGGCGACTTCGACTACACGGCCGCCCTTGCGTTCGTGGTGATGCGCATGCCGGGCCGGATGTACGCCCTGCTGCCCGCCGCCACCCTCATCGGCGGACTGCTCGGTCTCGGCCGGCTCGCCCGGGGGTCGGAGCTCACCGCGATGCGCGCGGCGGGAGCGCCGGTCTCCCGGATCGTGGGCGCGGCGATGCAGGCGGGCGCGCTCGTCATCGCGCTCGGGCTGGTGGTCGGGGAATGGCTCGCGCCGCCGGCCGAACGGCTCGCGCACGACTGGCGGACCGCCGCCCTCGCCGGTCAGTCCGGGGCGGGGTCCGGGGAGGGATTCTGGGGGCGCGACGGGCGGCGGTTCCTGCACTTCGGCAAGGTGCTGCCGAACGGGGAGCTGCGCGACGTGCGCATGTTCGAGTTCAACGACGAGGGGAGGCTCGCGGCCGCCTGGCGGGCTCGCCGCGCGGCCTCCCTCGCGCCTCCCGTGAACGACGGCGTCCCCGCCGGGAGCGAGCGCGGGCCCGAGTTCTGGCGCCTGGAGGACGTGGAGCTCAGCCGCTTCTGGAGCGGCGGGGTGGAGACGCGGCGGGTCGCGTCGATCCTGCGGCGGCTGCCGGCCGGCGCCGACCAGCTCGACCGCCTCGCCGCGCGGCCGAGGTGGCTGTCCCTGCCCGAGATCGTCTCCTACATGCACTACCTGCGCGAGAACGGCCTGCGCACGGCACACTACGATGCGGCCCTTTGGGGACGGATCGTGGCCCCGTTCTCGACCGCGGCGATGCTGTTCACGGCGGTGGTGCTGGTGCTCGGGCCGCTCCGGCGGGCGGGCTTCGGATCGGGCGTCGTGGTGGGCGCCGCGCTCGGGATCGGCTTCCACATCCTCCAGAAGGTGGTGAGCCAGATGGGCGTGGTGTACGACTGGTTCGCGCCCCTCGCCGCGGCCGCCCCGGTTGCGGCCCTCGGGCTGCTCGGCTGGTGGTGGCTGCGCCGGGCCACCGCCTGACCGCCCCCGCCTTCAACTTGACGGGGCGGCCGGGATGTGTGACTTTGCCGGCCCACCGACTCATCACCCCGGACGACATGCGACTCAACACCCGGAGCCGATACGCGGTCACCGCCATGCTCGACCTCGCCCTCCACGACGGAGACGGTCCCGTGGCGCTCGCCGACATCGCGCATCGTCAGGGGATCTCGCTCGCGTTCCTCGAGCAGCTCTTCGCGCGCCTGCGCAAGGCGCGGCTCGTCACCGGTACGCGCGGCCGCGGCGGCGGCTACCGGCTGTGCCAGCCTCCCTCGCACGTGGCCGTCGCGGACGTGATCGGGGCCGTGGACCGCACCGTGGACGCGACCCGGTGCGGCGGCCGCGAGAACTGCCAGAGCGAGGCGCGCTGCCTGACCCACGACCTGTGGACCGACCTCAGCCTCCACATCCGGGACTTCCTCGGGGACATCCACCTCGGCGACCTCGTGGAGCGCAAGCGGGTCCGGGAGGTGGCCGCCCGCCAGCACCGCGAGAGCCAGCCCGTCGCGTCGCCGCAGGCGCCGGCGGTTGAGGAACGCCCGGGCGCCCCCATCTGAATCCCGATCCCCGTCGGACCGCCGCCATGACCATCCACCTCACCGTCTCCGCCGCCGACCGGGTCAAGCGCTTTCTCGCGGGCCGCGAGACGGGGCTGGGGCTTCGTCTCGGCATTCGCCGGAGCGGCTGCTCGGGCTACGCCTACGTGGCCGGAGTCGCCGAGGCGATCTCCGAGTCGGACCGGATCTGCGTCAGCCGCGGCGTGAAGGTCGTCGTGGACGCGGAGAGCCTGCCCATGCTCGACGGGACCGAGGTGGACGTGGTTCGCGAAGGGCTCAACGAAGGGTTCGTGTTCCGCAACCCCAACGTCAGGCACGAGTGCGGCTGCGGCGAGAGCTTCGGGGTCTGATTCTCCGACTCCGCCGGCTTCTCCCCGCCGGCTCCGGTCCGCGCCGCCCGTATGGCTCGTCACCGCGGCGCGCGGGCATTTCGACCCCCTCGCCACGAAAGTTCACGAGATTTCCGCGCTAGAATCAACGCCCCGGCGGACGCCGTGGAAGGGCCTGGGTCAAGGTCCCCCACGCCGCCGGTGAAGCCGCCCGTCCGCAAGAGACCACCTCCATGGCCGTCGAACGCACCCTGTCCATCATCAAGCCCGACGCGGTGGCCGCCGACCGCATCGGCGCGATCTGCTCGCGCTTCGAGGAGGCGGGGCTCCGGATCGTCGCCGCCCGCATGCTGCGCGCGACCGAAACCCAGGCGCGGGCGTTCTACGCGGTGCACCGGGAGCGGCCCTTCTACGAAGATCTCGTCGCGTTCATGACCTCCGGCCCGATCCTGGTCCAGGTGCTCGAGGGTGAGGGCGCGATCGCCAGGAACCGCGAGATCATGGGCGCGACGAACCCCGCGGACGCCGCACCGGGGACCATCCGCGCCGACTTCGCCCGCTCCATCGACGAGAACGCGGTGCACGGCTCCGACGCTCCGGAGACCGCGAGGGAGGAGATCGCCTTCTTCTTCACGCCGGACGAGATTCACTCCCGCACCCGATGATGCCGCAACCGGTCGCCGCCGCGCCGCTCCCGGTCCGCCCGGACCCCGGCCCCGCCCCGGGCACGGGTACGGGCACGGGCGCCGCCGAAAGGGCCAACCTGCTCGGAATGGCCCGCCCGCGGCTCGAGTCGTACTTCGAGTCGCTCGGCGAGCGCCCCTTCCGGGCGCGCCAGGTCCTCAAGTGGATCCATGCCCGGGGGGTGAGCGACTTCGAGCCGATGACCGACCTCGGCCGGGCGCTCCGCGCGCGCCTCGCGGAGACCGCGGAGATCCGGGCGCCGGCGGTGGAAGCCCACCGCACCTCCGCCGACGGCACGCGCAAGTGGCTGCTCCGGGTCGATTCGGGCAACTGCGTGGAGATGGTGTTCATCCCCGAGGGGCACCGCGGGACCCTGTGCGTGTCCTCCCAGGTGGGGTGCCCGCTCGACTGCGCGTTCTGCTCGACGGGCCGCCAGGGATTCAACCGGAACCTCTCCGCGGCGGAGATCGCGGGCCAGCTCTGGCTCGCCGTGCGGGCCCTCGACCGTCCGGTGACCAACGTGGTGCTGATGGGCATGGGGGAGCCCCTGCTCAACTTCGACGCGGTGACCGAGGCCATCGATCTGATGCTCGAGGATCTCGCCTACGGGCTCGCGCGCCGGAGGGTGACCCTGAGCACGGCGGGGGTCGTGCCGGCCATCGACCGCCTCGCCCGCCGCGCCCCGGTGAGCCTCGCGGTGTCCCTCCATGCGCCCGACGACCCGCTCCGCGACCGCCTCGTTCCCATCAACCGCAAGTACCCCATCGCGGAGCTGCTCGCGGCCTGCCGGCGGTACGCCGAGGCGAACCCGAAGCAGAAGATCACCTTCGAGTACGTCATGCTCGATGGGGTGAACGACTCGCCGGAGCACGCGCGCGCCCTCGTCGCCCTGCTCCGCCCGGTGCCCGCGAAGGTCAACCTGATCCCCTTCAACCCCTTTCCCGGCGCTCCCTTCCGGCGATCGCCCGCCGCGGCGGTGGACGGCTTCCGCGAGCGGCTGAACGCGGCCGGGATTGTCGCCATCACGAGGCGCCCGCGGGGCGACGACATCGACGCCGCGTGCGGGCAGCTCGCCGGCGAGGTGATCGCCCGCGCCGCCCGGGTGCGCCGGGCCGCCCTGGCCGCGGTGCCATGACCTTCCCTTCGCGCGAACGCCGGTCACCCTCCGGCGACGCCTCGCGCCGGACCGGGGCGGGCGCGTCCGCGCGGCCGGCCCGCTAGCCCGCGATGGCCGCTCCGGACCTGCTGGACGAGAGGGAGGCCGTGCCGGAGAACATCGGCGCGAGCTTGCGCGGTGCGCGCGAGGCGGCGGGGTACTCGATCGCGGACGTCGCGGAAC
>JAJDXW010000141.1 GCA_022823045.1 Gammaproteobacteria bacterium | reverse complement strand
GCGCTCTCCCTCGCCGGCGCGGCGGCGGCTCACTCGCGGCCGGAGACGACGGCCCCCGCGGACGGCGAGGTGGTCGCGGCGGCGCCGGCGGTCATCTCCATTTCGTTCGACAAGCCGATGCGCGTCACCACGATCGAGCTCACCGGCGCGGACGGCGAGGCCTTCGCCCTCGAGCGCACGGACGAGATGGCGCCCGTGACCCGCTTCAAGGCGACCCCGCCGCCCCTCCCCGCCGGGCGCTACACCGTGACCTGGCGCGGGCTCTCCGAGGACGGACACGCGATGAGCGGCCGCTTCTCCTTCGAGGTCCGACCCTAGGCTTCGCCGTGCTCTCGACCGTCCTCGACATCGACGGGGTGACGGCGGTCGAGATCCTCGTCAAGACCGGCGCCTCGGCCGGTTCGCTCGCGGCCGCCGGAAGCGCGCTCGCCCTCCTCGCCCTCACCCGCTTCGACGGCGCGACCGCCCGGTCGATCCGGCGGACCGCGGTGGCCGCGGCGGCGTTCGCGGCTGCCACCTCGGTGCTCCGCATTCCAGTCCGGGCGAGCTTCCTCATGGGCGGGACCTTCTCGGGAGCCTTCGACCCGGCCATCGTCGGGATGGTCGCCGAGAGTCCCCTCGGCACGAGCCTCTGGGTCCGGCTCGCAGGGCTCGCCCTCGTCTGTCTCGCGGTCGTCGACCGGCGCCAGGCTCGGATCGCGGCCGGGTGCGGGGCGCTGCTCGTCTGCGCCTCGTTTGCGTTTCGCGGCCACACCCTGGAAGAGCCCCGGCTGGTTCTCGGCCTCCTCGTCACCTTCCACCTGCTCGGGCTCGCGTTCTGGGTCGGGGTGTTCGCCCCGCTCCACCGGCTCGCCGGAAGCGACACCCATGCGGCGGGCGCGCTCGCCGCGGAGTTCAGCGCGTGGGCGGTCCGGGTCGTCCCCGCGCTCGCCGCGGCCGGCGTCGCCCTCTTCGTCATCCTCACCGCCGACCCGCTTGCCGCCCTCGGCACGCCCTACGGGCAGCTCCTCGCCGTGAAGCTCGTCCTTTTCACGCTGCTCCTCGGTCTCGCCGCCCTCAACCGGTACCGCCTGACCCCCGCCCTCCAGACGCGGACCCTCCGGGCGGGAGCGAACCTCCGCCGGTCGATCCGCCTCGAGGCCCTCGTCGTCCTCGCGATCCTCGCGACGACCGCGACCCTCACCACCGTCGCCTTCCCGGAACGGCCCGCCGAGCACGGCGCCGCCGGGGAGACCGAATCATCGGCCGCCCCGGCCCTGACGTCGACTTCGTCCCCGCACCGCCATGGGTGAATGCACATGACCCGGACCCGCCCGCGCCCGCGTGCCGCGCTCCTTGCCGCGATCGGCGCCGCCCTCCTCGCCGCGGCGGTCGGCGCGTACCTCTGGTACTCGACCCGGGGCGGCGGCCCGCTCCGCGCGGATGCCTCGGACCTCGAGCTGGTCACCCTCGGCGCCGCCGTCTACACCGAGCACTGCGCCTCGTGCCACGGCCGGAACCTCGAAGGGGAGCCCGACTGGCGGCGCCGCCGGCCCGACGGCACCCTCCCCGCCCCGCCCCACGACGCGACCGGCCACACCTGGCACCACGCGGACGAGCTCCTGTTCCGGATGACCAAGGAGGGGCCGGCCGCGGTGGTCGGAAAGGGCTACCGGAGCACGATGACCGGCTTCGCCGGCATCCTCGACGACCGCGAGATCTGGGCGAGCCTCGCCTACATCAAGAGCCGCTGGCCGGCCGAGGTCCGCAAGACCCAGGCCAAGATCGACGCGAGCGCCCGAAATTAGTCCGCACCCGCATCCTGCCCCATCGCCCATCGGTGACGGGCCGGTCTTCGCCGGCACGCAACGGATCAAGCGTTCGCGGCAGGATGGGACGTTGGGAGAAGGATGCGAATCGAGCTACGGCCGGAACCCGCCCGTATTCGTCATCGCATCGCAAGCGTCTTGAGCCGAACGGACGGCAGCTTCTTCAATCGCTGACTCTGGGGATCGACTTCGACCCCGGCGGACTCGAGCGCGGTCACGCCAAGCAGGGGCTCCGCGTCCGCGTCGCCGATGATGATGAGACCGGCGGTAATCTCGTCCATGAATTCGATATCCCCGGTCGTGACGTCCATCCTGACTTCGCTGCCGTCGGCGAGCTCATAGGTCCGCTGACCCTTGGGCATGAGACCGATGGACTCGAGATGCGGCCTCGGGACGAGCGAATCGATCGCGCCGGTATCGACCAGGAAACTTCCCTCCCAGGATCGGGAGGGCTCGGCCGGATTGCGAATGACGACGCTGACGTGCGTGACTCCCATGTCATCGATCCCCGTTCGGAGTTCTCCCCTCCGCCTCCGGTCGCCCGGTTACGGTGACCCAACCGGCGGAAGTGTCCGTGCCGCGAGGTGGAAGTGTAGCGAAAGATCGCTCGACGGGCCGCTTCCGCGCGTGTTCATCGCCCTTCGGGCGAGCGCCGCGCGGCGGCACTGGTCGCTTGTGCGGCATTGAAGCGGTGTGGAATGATTGCCGCAGTGCATCGGAAAGGGGGAGGCCCACAGTGGCAAGCGCGAACTCGAAGCGAATCATCATGGCCATTGCGGGGGTGGCGGCAATCGTGTCCGCGGGCGCATTCCGCGCCGCCGCCGCGGCCGAGCTGACCCTGGTCTATCCGTTCCCCGACTTCCTGATCTACACCAAGCAGTGCAAGCAGCTCGCCGCCGACATCACCGCGGCATCCGACGGCAAGGTGTCGATCGAGGTCCTTCCCTTCAACTCGATCAAGATGTTCCAGCAGCCGGCGGCGGTTCGGAAGGGGCGCGTCGATCTGATGTGCACGCCGTACGCGTTCTTCGCCAACGCCGTGCCGGAGAACGAGGCGGTCTCGACCTCCGCCTCCAATCCGAAGACCGTGCGCGCGAACGGCGGCTTCGAGATGCTGGACAGGATCCAGCAGGAGCATTTCGGCGTGAAGAGTCTCGGCTGGACCGCGTCCGGCGGGCGCTTCCGCATCTACATGAAGGATCCGCCGAAGTTCGATGCCGACGGAATGCTGGATCTCTCCGGCGTCAAGCTGCGTGACAATCCGATCTACGGCGCGTTCTTCCGGGCCATGAACGCGTCCACCCATCCGCTGCCGTCGACGGAGGTCTACTCCGCCCTCGAGAAGGGGGTGGTCAACGCGAGCGCCTGGGCCACCATCGGCCTCAAGGGCCTCAAGTGGGACAAGTTCCTGCGCCACGCGGTGGAGCCCGAGTTCTACCACACCGACATCGGCTGGTTCATCAACCTCGAGAGGTGGAACAGCCTCGATGCGGACGCGCGCACCCTCATCCAGGACCTCGTGATCGCGAACGAAGAGGCGTCACGCGAGGCGCTTCTCGGCGAAGCGAAGGCAGAGCGCGCGACGCTGGCCGCGGAGGGCATGGAGTTCCACACCGTGCCGGCAAGCGACGTCTACTCGAAGCTCGCCGTCGATTCGGCCTATGCCCGCATGGTCGAGCGTCTCGAGGAGGCCGGTCGTTCGACCGACCAT
>JAJDXW010000286.1 GCA_022823045.1 Gammaproteobacteria bacterium | reverse complement strand
CTGCTGTCGTGGATGAGACCACTCGCCTGCCGGAACACTTGCAATAGTGCGGAGTGGGGCAGAACTCCTTTGGATGAGCGTTGACCATGCCGATCTGTTTGTTCATTGATATGGGTCATTTGTAGAATCCTAACATTATCTCCTATCCTTATAGGGATAGAGGCATCGCGCAGAACACCAGCCTTGACGACGCCGATACTAGACGCAGCTCAATAAATCCGTTATTGAGCCCGGCAGGAATATGAATGTGTATTAATCATTCGCTTGAACATCTAGAACTATGCCATGCGAAGAAAGATCAGTATACAGTTGAGTCAAAGGAGAACGATTGCCGTGCACAATCTCTGTGAGACGACCTAACCCTTTCTCGAATGCAGCAAGTCTTTCTTCGATTTGGTCAAATCAAGAATCGAGTTGAACGAAGGTTTCCCTCATTTCAGCGCCCATCCCTTGTGCTCACTCAACACTTTCTGACGGAATTGAGACACCTGTTATGATCCCAATCACCTGCCGAAATGTCTCCGTCACTTCTTCTGAACCATCCTGCCAAGGATTAGACCCTCTCCGACGATTTCCTTGTCGAAAACCAGAGTCCGTAAGCATAGAAACTATTGTCTCTTGGCCCCCAACCGCCACAATCCCGACATACCAGTGACGATCCTTACTATTCCACCCACCTAAAGGCCAACGGCCCCAAGGGGGATAGTATAGAGTCTTATTCTGACTATTCTCCCACGCAACCCGATAACCAACAGACTCAGCAGACTCCAGAAGCTCTCTAACTCGTTCTGGCAATTCTGTTGCTCTCATTTGCGTGTTCCTCCGGTTGATTCAGGTGCGCAGGTCAAGTATATGAAGGGGTTGAGGAATGTCGCTGGACATGTTCACCGCTATGGATGGTACTCGGCAAGAATCCTTCTTTTCCGTTGTCCCGCAATTCGCCCAAATCAACATTAAGCACTTTATCCCAAGGTTCCTTTTCACATTCTTCGGGAACAATCTCAAACATCATTTCTCGAATTTCATCTTCCAATTCAAGCAGCCTACTTTCCATTCTAGTCCTAATTCGCCCGAGCGATTTACCAGTCATCAATTTCATTATAGTCAAAATATCCTGCTCAGATGCGTCTACTGTCACCCCTGCCGCCTTGCTTATAGCATCCCATACGGACAAATAACAAGGGTTTATAATTTCATTCTCTATTCTAATTCGTAAATCAGAATCAGCAGCGTTCCCAATAAACGAAAACGAAATTAGAAGACTCAGCACAACGTAGCGCATCTACTGATCACCCTTGTCCGTCAATGTTCTTGGAAACAAGACGGTGCCGGGAATGCTCTTACAAAATTCATCTGATAGTCCTTCGGTGCAACCCCTTCGGCTCTCGATCCATTCTGCGGGTCCGGAACACTCCTGAGCCGTGCTGGACAATGATACGGGTATCAAACCCGATGTCAAACTCTCTCCATAATCTATTGAAATTATATTAAATTTCTCTTCAACAATCAAATCATTCTCGTTGTCAAGGCATCCGCTTCATCCGTCTTTCGTTCCACTGCTTATTCAAATGCGCACAGGTCCAAGCGGCCATGGTCGGCCCGCATAGGTCAAGACAGAGGTGTGCAGAGTCTTGTTGTGTCTGCTAGCACATTCCTCCCATGGGCTAAGTCAACTATAGTCGCCTAGCTCACCACCAACATTCTCCATAAATGGCATCAATCTCTTCCTGAGTGACCAGAGTACCGTGTGTCCCCACGAGCCGCCAGTGCCCTCGGGGCTCGTCGAACGGCGAGTTGAGGATCAGCTCGGCAACTTCATGAGCGTTCACGGCTCGACTCCGAAGGCGCGGCAGATGGCGTCGAGTTTCTCCACCACCTCGGGGTGGATCTCCTTGGGGAGCATCAGCGCGGCGATCTCGTGGTAGCGGGTATAGGGTAAGCCGTGGAGTCCCGCTGCTTCGAGCAGTGGAGCGACAAGCCTCGTGCGGGCCTTGGCTTCGATCAGGTATTCGTGGTCGGCGAGCGGGTCCTTCACTACATCCGGTGGGAATGCTCCACGCCAATAGGAGAGCATGTCCTGAACGTGCGGTGCGGCGGCGTCTATTCCAACAATGGCTTCCACAAAGCGGACGAGCGCGTCCGGGTGCACGAGGTAGCTTTCGATCTCGTAGCGCCGCCATCGAAGCCGCTGCAAGCCGGCTCCCGTGATTGCGCCGCCCTGAATACCTTGGTGCGCATCGCCGTCGACAAGCTCGAGTCCGGGCAAGTCGTCGCGCACGAGCTGTAAGGCCTCATAGTGTTCGCGTGCCTTGATTCCGGGACCCTCGACACCGCCTTCCCGTGTCTGGAAGACAGTCTCCTTCCACATTACCTCGGTCGTCAGCAGGTTCTCGGCGCGATGACCGAGCCTTGCCGCCCAAGCGCGCAGGATATCGATATCCGTATAGCCCTCCACATAGAGCACGCCGCGCACTTCCAGCGCCTGCATCACGTCGGTGTTGCTCAACGCGCGAAGCGAGGAGATGAGCCGATTGCGCTCGGCGGTGTCGGCGACCCTCCGTGGCTCATTGAGCATCACATACAGCTCGCGAGGCTCGACCGCGTTGATGACGACCTCGGAGTGGGTAGCGACGATGAGTTGCGAGCGCTGCCGGGCCGCCACCGTCCGCAGCTCGTGGTAGATGGCATCTTGAAGGATCACGTGCAGGTGGGCGTCCGGTTCGTCCAGAAGCAGCACCGCGCCCGGCCGAGTATTGAGAAACGCCAGCAGCATGAGCACCTGCTGAAATCCGCTGCCGGCGCTCGCGATGTCCAGAATCGGGCGAGCGATGGACAGGTCCGCCATCGTGTAGTCCGCGACGATATGCGCGCCGCTTGTGTCGGGGGATCGGAGCCTGTAGCCGAAGAGTTTCCCGATGGACGCTTGAAGCGCTTCCCAAGCAATTTCGTCGCGATTTGCCTCCACCAACAGGTTGCGCAGGACCTCGCCCGGACGACCCAGGCCGAGAAGCTGCTCGATCTTCGGCGTTTGAAACACCGGCTCGTCGATCCCGATTCCGGTCATCGGTGGTATGAACACCGCGCGATGGTCGAGCGTGCGCAACGTCTCGGGATCTGCATCGGCCTTGGGCCGAACGTAGATCTGCTCGGTGCTGTCGGCGGTCAACTCCATTGTCACCGCCCACCCGGCGTTGTGCCGGAGCTCGATCTCGACCGGATTGTTGCGGTGATACAGGCGGTTCGTCCACAGCAGATCGAAGCTCCGCAGCGGGACCGTCGTGAACGCCTGCCGGGCTATCGGCGCGCGGGTATATCCCTGACGCGGATTGAAGTCGTTGAGTTCGCGCCAACGCCGCAGGGCCAGGAACCACGATGCGATCGCCTGAAGGACCGTGGTCTTGCCAGTGTTGTTGGGACCCGCCAGCACCACATGTCCCGGGAGGCGAAACTCCGCTTCTCTCCCGAGATGCTTGAAGCCACGGATTCGGACGGTGTGGATCACGCCTTGGCGTCTAGGAGCGAATCGATGGTCAAGGAACAGTGCTGCAAGCGTTTCCGTCCACGGAGACGGTCCATGGGCACCGTCTCCGATCGGCCCGATGGCCCGGCGTTCCGAAGAGCCCCACGGTAGCAACTCATGTTTCTACTTCGGAGAGGGACTTGACCACAATCAGCTCGTTGCCCCGATCGTCAATCACCTTCACCGCGACCTGACCGTGCTCTCCCGTCACGACCGGAGTGCTGATTGTCCCTGACAGGTGCGTCCACGCGCTGTCCTCGAATTTGCCCCGGAGCGAGCGCTTGATGCCCTCCCATGCTGCCGTCCGGAGAAAGAACGCTTGGCAGACGTGAAAGCACCTGCCGTTGTAGTCCGTGCCCAGGAACCGGGTCGGAACGTCGTTGCCTTCCCGGTGGTCGGAGTCCATCGAGTTCGGTTCGAACACATCGAGGTCGGGCAGCTCGACCCGATACACGCCGCCTTGGGTCTGCCTGAAGCGTACGTCCGGAAGCCCGCAGACGGAGAAGATCTGGCTCGAACGCAGATTTCGGCCTGATCTCCACAGGTATGCTCCGGAAAATGTCTTGCCCGTCACGGCTGGATCAGCCGCCGAAGATCCACGCCGTGTCCGAGGACGGGCTGCGGATGGCCTCGCGCCCCACCATGTAGCAGTAAAGACTGGTCGGCATGAAATCCAGGTGCGCGTTTCCGGTCCATGGGACAGCGCTTTCCATCAGGGTGTGCGTGGTAACGAGCGGCGTGACTTCGGGGTGTTGGATCGCGAAGTCCTTCAGACTGCTCAACTCTCCGGGACGCCGGACGTACCGGTCCGACCATTTCACGTCCACGCACCAGTCGGGCTTCTGCCGGCGATCGAGATAGACGATGTCCACCTCGCCATTTCGCCAGCTTGCGTAGTGGAGGTGGGGGTGGACACCCGAGTGGAACCACTGGGCGAAGACGGCTGTCTCCGCGATTGGTCCCATCTCCTCGTCGTCTTCCGCTACCGGACCGAACAATGCGCAGCGCAGCGACGGCGTGGTGGCATACACCTTGAACCGGGTAGCGCGCTTGAAACGGCGGGCATTGTGATCGATGCGATGGACGACCTTGATGAGGAACGCCGCCTCCAGGTATTCCAGGTAGCGTTTGAGCGTCGGCTTGGTCGCGCCGGACTGCTGGCACAGTGCTTCCAGTGAAACCTCTCCGGCCGTGTTGTACGCCAAGGTCGTGAAGAGCGTGTTGAGCTCCTGAACGTCCTGAATGCCGTACAGGCTCGGGAGGTCGCGCAGCAGGACCTTGTCGACGATGTCGGCGCCGATGTAGCGGGCGGGATCCGAGCGGATGGCAGGGGACGAGATGGCTTCCGGGTAGCCTCCGAAATTGACGTATTCGACGAAGTGCCGGTTCAGCGTCTCGACATCATCGGTCCGGTATCCGTGCTCTGGCTCGTCCTCGACGAGATCCTCAATGCCTTGCAGGTCCAGATATTCATGGAAGCTCAGCGGAGGCAGCAGGAAGTCCGTGAAACGGCCGGCTCCGGATTCGACGCTCTTGAGCCGGAGCGCCGCGGCGGCCGAACCGGATGCCACGCACTTGACCCCGGGGTGCGCGTCCACGAAAACCTTCAGGTGACGCTCCCAATCGGCCAGGTACTGGATCTCGTCGAGGATCAGCATCCTGGGGCCGTTGGGGTTCCCGCTCGACCGGCCGATCTCGTCCGCGGCCTCCTCGATCGACAGCCGCGTGTACAACGGGTGGTCGAGCGAGATGTAGCCGATTTCGCGAGCCTCGTACTGCTCGCCGTTCAGCAGTCGTTGGATGACATGATGAAGCAGCACCGTCTTGCCGACCCGGCGCGGCCCCATCAGGACCACGGCACGGCGCACGCCCGTCTCCTCCACGAGATGCGCGAAGCGCTCGAAGTGCGCGCGCGGCTTCAGGTTGCGGTAGTCGGCGCGGATCCCGCGGCTGGCCCACCAAGGGTTCTCGGCGCGCATGCGCTGGCGCCGTTGCTTTGCAGAGATCTCACGCATTGGGAAAGGATAGAGGTGTCGGCGTCGGGAGTCAATCTAGAGAAAATCGATTTCTCTTAGTCAAGAAATGAAGAATAAGATTTTGTAATACAATACGTTATTCGTATCCTGGTTGGCGGCTTGGCCCAAGTCTGCGGAAAATGGGCCCGCTGGTCGCGTCCCGTCGTCCGGTCGCAAGATTCCGCGTGGAGTACCAGCCTCATGTCCGGTCCGCCGTGGCTTCCAGGATGCGCCTTCGCTCGCCGTCGTCGAGCTGATCGTCGGCGTCCCATGGCGCGATCTGCTTGTCGGCGTAGTGCTGGACTTGGGGGACCATGGCGTCCGGTGGGCCGGTGAGGAGCTCCCGCCGGGGACGGGGGACGGAACCGTCCGTCCCCCGTCTTGCTCCGCCTCACTGGACGTTGCCGCCGCGGCGCGTCACTCGGCCCGGACCCCGATGCGGACGGTGTCGTTGAGCACGCCGTCCAGACCGCCGAAGACGGTCAGGCGGTCGACCTTGTCCGCCACCTTCTCGAGCGCCTCCAGCTCCTTGAGGCGCATGAGGGTCGGGTTCTCGTCCATGAGCTTCGCGGTGTTGAGCAGCGAACGGGTCGCCGCCGTCTCCTCCCGGCGCTTGATGACGTTGGCCTGGGCGGCCTTCTCCGCCTCGACGACCTGGTTGAGAAGCTCGCGCATGTCGCCGGGCAGGATCAGGTCCCTCACGCCTGTCTTCGTCACCTCGATCCCGTGCGCCGACGCGTTCTCGCGCACATGGTCCAGGATCGACTGGTCGAGCTGGCCCTTGTTCTCGAGCAGCGCGTCCAGGGTCCGGGTTCCGACCGCCTGCCGGAGGCCGAACTGGAGCTCCCGGTAGAGGTACTCGGTGAACCGGTCCAGGCTGCTCCGCGCCTTCACCGGGTCCGAGACCCGGTACGACGCGGTGAGGTTCACCCGGATCGTCACCTTGTCCCGGGTCAGGATCTCCTGGCCCTGGACCTCCATCGGCTGCAGGCGCTGGTCGATCTGCTCGACCTGCACGGTCCGGTTGAACGTCCAGTACGCGTAGAGCCCCGGATCGAGCGTGCGCACGAGCCGGCCGTCCACCAGCAGCAGTCCGACGTGGCGGTCGGCGATCTCCGCGACGTGGACGTGGCGGTTGCGGGCCATCGCGAACGGCGAGTCCGGGCGCGGCCGGGCGAGCAGCCGGCGGACCGGCTCCGGAACCTCCGGGTCGGCGCCGAGCTGCACGCGCTCGACCCGCACGTCCGCCGCGTCCTTCCAGTAGTACCGGCGGCTACCGGGCGGCAGCACCCCGGTGAGAACGCCGTCGACGTAGACGAGCCCCGCCTCGTCGTCGCCAAGCCGGGCGATGACGAAGTGGTCGGTGACGAGTGTCGGCACCGCACGGACGAGGACATCCAGGTGCGGGTGCGTGAACTCGACGCCGGAGATGTCGTGGACCTCGACCTCCACCCGGCGGTGCGGGTCGGCGATCCGGTGCACGCCCGGGTCGAGCACGGCCTGGAGCGATCGATCCCGGAAGAGCAGGCCACGCTCGTGCCGGGCGATGACGATACGCTGGTACGGGTACATCAGGTGCCTCCTGCGTAATGTATTGATAGATGGTTCCTTGGCCCTTCTCTTCACCGGTACTCGTCGAAACGAGACGCCACCGACCGGTATTCGCTACGTCCTCGTCATTTCTCGGGTCCTCCCTTGATGCGGATGCGGAAGTGGTGGATTCAGGAACGGCAGCCGCCCGCGCGAACCGGCGTGCATGCGGACGGGTGGATGGGAAGGACGGCCCACGCCGGCGGACGGGCGCCGCGGGCACGTCGCCGCGGGGCGGCCGGCCGGTCGATCACGATCCGCTCCGTCGAAGCGCGGGAGGTCCGTTTCCGTTCGTGATCGCGGCACCGGCGGCGCGGCGGCGGCGTGGCGCATCGGCGCTCGAGGTCGCGTCCGGCGCCGTGCGTGAGCGGACCGTTCGGCCCGCCCGCGCACCGGGCCGCTTCCCGGTGGTGATGCTGACGCGCATCAAGGCGGCGGATTCGAACCGCAGGGCCTGACGGCCCCTGCCAGCGAGCGAATTTGCAGTTCGCGTTGCTCGAAGGAGGGAATCGAACCCTCGTCCTGTGATCCCGAGTCACATGCTCTGTCCAACTGAGCTACTTCGCTGGCGTAACGAGCCGCGGGGGCCGAATGACACACGCCGTGCGATGGTCAGCCTGGGCGCGCCGGACCGGCATCCGGAACCGGAACCGCTATTCGGTCCGCGATCTCATTACCCGATGGACGGCCCCCGATGCGGCGGCCGTCATGGTTCGTTCGGCGCGTGAGGCACGCGCCGTTTCGGGCCCGGCGGTTCGGAGCGCGGATCGCGCGGCGCAAGCCCCGGGTACGGTGTCGTGCGGTGTACCGCGGTCGAGCGTTCGCGTCCGCTCCGGAGGTGCCGGGCGGTAGAGGTCATCCAAGCTGTCAAAGAGCGGTCCGGATGCACGATCATCCGGAGCCGGGGCAACAAAAAAGCCCCGGTCGGGTTGCACGCCGGCCGGGGCTTTCGCTTCCGGGAGACGTGCGGCGGAGCTTTCCTCCGCGGGTCTCCCGATCGATGTCCGGGAGACCTAGGTCATGAGCTCACCGTTCATGGTCCGTGAGTCGGAGCTGGGCCAATGCCATGCTTCGCGGTCGAGAACGCGCGCTGGCGCCGTCCGGTGGCAAGGCTGGCGTGATCCGTTCACTGGATTGGGCGAGGTCTTCGGCAAAGTCCTGTCTCTCGTTCCGGGCGCGTGGCCGCTCGTGGTCCCGAAGGGCGGCGCAGTTTACTCGGTGATGCGACGATGTCAACCGGGGGCGACGAGGACGCCGTCGAATCGCCGGGACGGCGACTACACCCGCGACGGAAAGTTCTCAGAAAACGGTCGTTGGTGGGGTCGGAGCGTTGCGGGCGGGATCAGCGTGGGTGGTCGAGGGAGCCGAGGAAGTCGCGGATGGCGGGCCAGTAGCCGGGGTGGAGGTGGATGCGGTTGTGATCGGCCCCCGGGAGGAGGACCCACTGCTTCGGGCCGCGCCACGCGTCGTGCAGGCGCCGCGAGTGGGGGGACGGAACGATCCGGTCGCGTTCGCCGGCGAGCGCGAGGAGGGGCGCGTCGATGGCCGGCGCTTGCGCGAGGGAGTCGAAGGGGTGCCGGAGCATGAGCGACACCGGAACGAAGGGGTAGTGCCTCTGGCCGACCCTCTTCAGGCTGTCGAAGGGGGAGACGAGGAGGACGCCCCGTACCGGTCGCGCCGCGGCGAGCGGCACCGCGACCGCACTCCCGATGCTCCGGCCGAAGACGACGATGCGCTCCGGGTCGACGTCCTCGCGCTCGGCGAGCCGGTCGTGGATGACGAGGGCGTCCGCGACGAGCGCGGCCTCGCCCGGCCGCCCCTCGCTCAGCCCGTAGCCGCGGTAGTTGAACGCCGCCAATGACCACGGGGCGAGCGCGTCCGCCTCGAACACCTGTCCCGACACCTCCTCGGCGTTCCCCCCGAAGTAGATGACGAGGCCCGGCCGGTCGGCCGCCTCCTCGGCCCCGTGCCGGAGCCAGCCGTGGAGGCGCGTCCCGTCCGCCGCCCGCATCTCGATCTCGGTGACCCCGGGAAGCGCCCGAAGAGCCTGCCGCGTGCTCTCCGGTAGCGATCGGGGAAGGAAGATGAGGCGTTCCTGGAGCAGGTAGAGCAGCGCGCAGAACGCGGCGAACCCCGCGAGCACCGTGAGGAGCAGGGTCACCAACCTTCTCCAGGGCACCCGTACGTCCCCACCCTCAGCCGGACGACGCAGGTCCCGGCGGGCGGGTCCGGCTCCGGACCCGGGTCACCGGACCGTGCAGGCCTCGAACGGCGGCGCCCATGGCGGGGACGTCGCCCGGCATCAGGTGGCGGCGGGGGACTTGAGGAGGTCGGCGAGCACGACGCGGTCGGTCGGGAACGCGATGGCGTCGGGGAGCGCGTCGAGGGCGAAGTACTCCACCCGGTCGAGGTCGTCGTCGGCCCGCAGCTCGCCGCCCGCCGCCTCGCCCCGGAACCAGACCCCGACGGTGTGCATCGCGGGGTTGTGGAAGTTCGAGTGCACCGCGAAGACCTCGCCGAGCGCGACCTCGATACCGGTCTCCTCCCGGAACTCGCGCCGCGCCGCGTCG
>JAJDXW010000202.1 GCA_022823045.1 Gammaproteobacteria bacterium | reverse complement strand
AGTTCCTATACCGGCACGGCTCCCGCCCGGAGTTCACCTGCCGCTTCCACTGGCGCCGGGGGTCGCTCGCGCTCTGGGACAACCGCGCGACGTGGCACTACGCCCTCAACGACTACCCGGGCCAGCGGCGCTACATGCATCGCATCACCATCGAGGGCACGCCCCTCGGCCGGTAGGACACGGCCCCCGCCGCCGCGAAATCTCCACAGCCCGGCTATTCGGCTGGATAAGGGCATGCAAAGGTCCAGGGTTTATGCTGTGTTCTGAAGATGATCGTCAAGTTGAATTTGCACTTGACCTGCAAAACCCGCTAATCTGATACGCGTTTTGCTGACCTTTATCAAGCACGGGCCATGGCCGCGAAACTGCAAGCATTCTTCGCCGCCCATCCGATCTTCTCGCGGGTCGAGCTGACGACCCATTTGGGAGACCACCGCTCGGGAAATCCGAAGGCGGTGGATGCTCTCCTGCGCTACCACGTGGGGGCGGGCCACCTCTTGAAGCTGCGCCGAGGGCTCTACGCCACGGTGCCTGCCGGCGCGGACCCGGGGGACTGCCCGGTGGATCCCTACCTTCTGGCCTCCCGCCTCGCCTGCGACGCGGTCCTCGGATATCACACCGCGCTGGAGCTCAACGGCAAGGCGCACTCGGTGTTTCAGGAGTTCCACGTCCTCACCGGTACGGCCCTCCGGCCCTTCCGGTTCCGCGGGCAGCGTTTCCGCGCGGTCGCGTTTCCCCGGAAGCTCGTGCGGGCCGACAAGGAACGGTGCGGCGTCGAGACGCGCGACCGGGCCGGTCTCGACCTGGCAGTCACCGGGCTCGAACGTACGCTGGTCGACCTCTTCGACCGGCCCGACCTCGGCGGAGGCGTCGAGGAGGTCTGGCGATCACTCGACACGGTCGAGTTCTTCGACCTGGAGGCAGTCACGGAGTACGCCCTGCTCCTCGGAAATGCGACCACGGTCGCCAAGGTAGGGTTCTTCCTCGAGGCGCATCGCGAGCGGCTGATGGTGAGCGACGCGCACCTCGCCCGCCTGCGCCACCGCCGCCCGCGCCAGCCCCACTACTTCGCGAAGCGGGCTACCGGAAACACGCGGCTCGTCGCCGGATGGAACCTGGTGGTTCCGGAATCCGTCATGGGCCAGGCGTGGGAGGAGCCGTCGTGAGGCTCTCGCGCGAACGGCTGAGTCGGGAGGCCACGACCACGGGGCTCCGCGTCGAGATCCTCGAAAATGACCGGTGGGATATTGTGGTGAGGGGGAGGAGTACATGAGCGGGATTGCGTGGCACGATCTGCGGGCGCCGGAGCTGCGTGCCCTGGCCGAGGCGGATGCGATGGTGATCATTCCGGTCGGCTCGACCGAGCAGCACGGCCCCCATCTGCCGGTGCAGGTGGACGCGCGCCTCGCGGCCGAGGTGGCGAATCGGGCCGCGGCGCGCATTTCGGAGCATCGGTCGGTAGTCGTCGCGCCCACCGTGTGGTGCGGGCTTGCCGAGCACCACATGGGCTTCGGCGCCACCATCACCCTGGACTTCGCCACCTTCCACGCGCTCATCCGCTGCGTGTGCGCGTCCCTGCAGCGCCACGGCTTCCGGCGCCTCGCCCTCCTCAATGGCCACGGCGGCAACATCAAGGCCCTCGACGTCATCGCGGGCGAGCTCAAGCGCGAGCTGGGCGTCGCAGTGGTGAGCGCCACCTACTGGACGGTGGAGAGCGTCGCCCGCGCGTTCGGGGAGATCCTCGACGCGCAGCCGGGGGTCGCCCACGCCTGCGAGGCGGAGACCTCGATGATGCTCGCACTCGAGCCGGGGCTCGTCGATCGCGACGAGATGGCCCGCGTGGACGGCGGCCGCCGCGGCGCGAGCGCGTCCGGGGGGCTCTACCGCTTCCGCGGCTTCGACGAGATGACCGAGTCGGGGGTGCTCGGGGTCCCCGCCGCGGCGACCGCCGACAAGGGAGAACGCCTGCTCGCGGCCGCCGCCGAAGGCGTCGCGGAGGCCCTGCTGAAGGAGGCGCTCTGGCAGACATGAAGATCACCGCGATCGAGACGACGCCGGTCTTCGTTCCGCGTCTGCCCGCCTTCGGCGCGGTCCCTCGCACCGCCCTCGGGCCGAGCGCCGTCTCCGAGCACGGGATCGTCCAGGTCCACACCGACGAGGGCCTGACGGGCCTCGGCGAGCTTTCGAGCGTGTTCGCGCGGCGCGGTCCGCTCCTTTGCCGCGACGTGGACGAACGCCTCGCTCCCGCCCTCATCGGCCGCGACCCGCTCGAGTTGACGCGCGCGCTCCGGGCCATGGAGACCCGGCTTCCCGACGGTCAGCTCGCGATCGCGGGAGTCGAAATGGCGCTCTGGGACCTCGCCGGCAAGGCGCTCGGGGTACCGGTGTACACCCTCCTCGGCGGCCGGGTGCGCGACCGCATCCCCCTCAGCTACTCGGTGCCGCACGGCGAGCCGGTTGAGATGGCGCAATACGCGCTCGAGCGCGCCCGGGAGGGCTTTCGCACCGTCAAGGTCAAGACCGGTCAGGGCATGGAAACCGACGTCGAAGCGGTGCGCCAGGTGCGCGAAGCGGTCGGCGCTACCCACCGGGTGCGGGTCGACGCGAACATGGCAATGCGAAGCGCCAAGGAGGCGATTCGCTTCGTCGAGCGCATCATGGACCACGACCCCGAGATGCTCGAGCAGCCGATGCCGGCGCACGACCTCAAGGCGATGGCCGAGGTCCGCGCCTCGGTGTCGATTCCCGTCATGGCCGACGAGTCCATCGGCCATCCCCGGGACGCGATGGAGGTGATCCGCCGCGAGGCCGCAGACGTGCTCAACGTCTACGTGACCGAGTCGGGGGGCATCCAGAACGCGGCGCGCATTTTCACCCTCGCCGAGCAGGCGGGGCTCGGCTGCATGATCGGGAGCATGCCCGAGCTCGGCATCGGCACCGCCGCGCAGATCCACCTGGGGCTCGCGATGCCGAACCTCGATTTCGACAGCGACACCTGCGGATCGCTCTACCAGAGCGAGGACCTGCTGGCGACGCCGCTTCGCTTCGAGTCGGGCTTCGCCTTCGCTCCGGAGGGGCCGGGCCTCGGCGTCGAGCTCGACGCGGACGCCTTCGCGCGCGCCGCGAGGCGAAGCCCGCCGCCATGAGCCGGCCGGCCGGCCGGCGCGCGGTTGTCGCCAGGAACCGGCAAAAATCGGCGGGAATTGCCAGAAACGGCCGCGAACCGCTAGGCATCGAGTGAACCCGTGCCCCCGAGACCACGACCATGAACAACGACCAGACTTGCGACCTCCTCGTCCACAACGCGTACGTCATCAGCGTCGACGCGGAGCGCCGCGTGTTCTCGCCAGGGGCGGTGGCGGTGCGCGGCACGCGGGTGGCCGCGGTCGGCCCGGAACGGGAGGTGATCGAGGGGTTGGGGCGGCGCGCCGCCCGCACCATCGATGCCCGGGGGGCGGCGGTCCACCCGGGGTTCATCGACGCGCACAACCACGTGGTGGGGGCGGGCTGCCGCGGCATCTTCGCCAACGAGGCGGACGACCCGGCAAGCGGCGTCAACTACGCGACGTGGAAGGCCGACGTCACAAGCGAGGACGAGGCGGCGGCGACGACCCTGACCGCGCTCCAGCTTCTCCATGCCGGCTACACCGGGGTGGTGGAGGCCGGCACGGCGTTCGACACCGGGGCGACGGCCGACGCGGCGGAGGCGGCCGGCATCCGCATCTGCCTCTCCGAGCCCTACCTGTGGGACGACGTGACGGTCATGCGCCAGCTCGCCTCGCTGGAGAGCCGGGCGCTCTTCGCGCGCGCCCCGCCCGACTTCGAGCGCTGCGTCGCCGAGCTCGGCGGCGAGCTCCACCGCAACGAGGACCCGGACGGGCGTCAGCACGGCTTCCTCTGCCTCTACGGCCTCGGCACCGCGAGCGACGAGCTCGTGCGGCGGGCGGACGCCCTTGCCCGCGAGCACGGTGTCGTGCTCCACCAGCACGAAGCCTACGAGATCGCCTCCGCCCGGGCGGAGACCGGGCGGCTGGGGCACTCGCGCATCGCGCACCTCGACTCGCTCGGGGTGCTCCACGCCGGCTCCACCCTGGTCCACATGAACACCCTCACCGACGAGGACGTGGACATCGTCTCCGAGCGCGGATGCTCGGTAGTGTGGTGCCCGATTCCCCATCTCGCGATGGGGCTCGCGGGCAAGGTCGAGTGCCGGATGCCGGAGCTGCTGCGCCGCGGGGTCAACGTCACCCTCGGCAGCGACAGCGCGCGGAGCAGCGCATTCGGCGACGAGGCCCTCGCCGCGCAGCTCGTCGCCGCCAACGCCGGCGAGCCGCTCGCGCCCGAGACGATCCTCGAGATGCTCACCATCAACGCGGCGCGAGCCGCCGGCCTCGGCGAGCTGACGGGCAGTCTCGAGCCCGGCAAGCGCGCGGACTTCGTGGTCACCGACCCGGACGCCCCCGAGGCGTTCCCCGCGGCGAATCCGGTGCACCAGGCGGTGCTCACGTGCCGCGGCCAGGCCCACGCCCGCGCCGTGGTCGTGAACGGCGAAGTGGTGATCGACGAGGGCCGCAGCACCCGCCTCGACGAGCGCGAGGCCTGCGCGGCCGCGCGAGCGAGCGTCCGCGAGCGCATCCGGCGCCTCAACTTGAGCGACGCGATGAAGTGGCCGGTGATCGGGGAATGAAGGAGAGGAGGAGGGGAGCGGCGAAGGAAGGGCGCGGGAGCGGCATGCGAGAATCCCGCGGACCCCGCGCCGCCACGAGGCCGGAGGACGAGGAGGCTTGTTGACCGCCATGCCCGACGTCGCCGCATTCCGCGCCAAGCTCGCGACCATCGTCCCCTCCACGAACACCATCGTGGAGGCGGACTTCAACCACCTCTTCCGTGTGCCCGGGGTCACCTTCCATACCGGGCGGATGTTCATCGAGCGCCCGGCGCTCGACTCGAACGATGCGTTCGCGGCGCTCCTCAAACAGGTGGGCCAGGCGTTCGAGGTGGCCGTGCGGGACGTAATGACCTGCGAGCCCGACTACCTCGTGATGGGGATGTCGGCCCCGACCTTCTGGGGCGGGCGGGACGGCAACGCGGCGTTCCTCGATCGGGCGCGGCAACTGACCGGGCTGGACGTGACGACCGGGGCGGAGGCCTGTGCCGACGCCCTCACCACGCTTGGGATCCGGCGCATCGCGGTGCTCACCCCCTACCAGCCGATCATGCGCGAGCAGATCGTGCGGTTCTTCGAGGAGTCGGGCTTCCCGGTGACCCGCTACGTGGACCTCGAGTGCCCGAGCGCGACGGCCATCGCGGCGGTGACCCCGGCCGAGCTACGCGAGGTGCTCCGCGACATCGACGGCCCGGACGTGGACGCCATCGTTCAGGTGGGGACCAACCTCTCCATGGTGGGGCTC
>JAJDXW010000062.1 GCA_022823045.1 Gammaproteobacteria bacterium | reverse complement strand
CGGGAAGAGGCGGCCCGCGATCCGATTCGGCGTCCGGGTCGGGCCGGGGTCCCTCTCCCGCGGGTGAGCCCGAGTCGGGGAGTTGGACGCCTCTCGGCTTGTCCTCCCGATACGGGGTGTAGAAGTCGAGGATCCGCTCCGGGTCGAGGAACTCCGACATCCGGAGCCGCATGAGGTCGCGCGACCACTCGCGGGCGAGGTCCAGGGCCATCACCCTGGCCCAGACCACGGTGTCGGCCTCCGTCCACGGCTCGGGCTCGAACCCGACGATGAGGAACTCGGGCGGAAGCGGCCCGTCCCTCGTCTCGAGCCACGAGTTGACCCCGTTGACGTAGGCGGCGATCCGGCGCCGCGACGCGGGATCGAGCGAGGCGAGCGACGCCTTCGCCCGCCGGTGGAGGCCGAGCACCCGAAGCAGCCGATCGGTATCGACGGCGGCCGCCCCCAGCACCTCGGCGAGCCGCCCGGCTCCGATCCGGCGGTTCATCTCCAACTGCCACAGCCGGTCCTGGGCATGGACATAGCCGAGGGCGAAGAGGGCGTCCTCCTCGTTGCCGGCGAGGATGTGGGGAATGCCGTGGCGGTCGCGCACCACCTCGACCGGTGCGGCGACGCCGTACGCGGTCCGCTCCCCGTCGATCTCCGGAAGGGAGCCGCGGAGCCACACGTAGCCGCTCCCCGCCAGCGCCGCGGCGAGGACGACGAGGGCGATCACCCCCCGGCTCAACCACTTCAGGAACGTCGCCATGCCCGTCCGGTGCTCATCGAGTCAGGGTCCTCCCGCGCCGCGCTCCGGATTCGCCGCGCACCTGCCTGCCGGTTCGCAGGGGCGGGCGGCGGCCCAGCGACTCGCGAAACGTGAGCGTAACGCCTCGCCGCTCGACGGGCCACGCCCGCGCTCGACTGCCTCCAGCGTTCTCGGGCGGTCTCCCCGGCTTCGGTCCGGATGGCTCGGCTCGCCTTCGGCCCCCGTTCGGATAGACTTCGCGTTTCCGTCTCGACCAGGGGTCTTCATGAGCCGTCACGTCCGGTTCGGCATCTTCCTCGCGCCCTTCCACGCCCTCGACGAGAACCCGGTGCTCGCGATGGAGCGCGACTTCGAGCTCGTCGAATGGCTCGACCGGCTCGACTACGACGAGGCCTGGATCGGGGAGCACCATTCCGGCGGCTTCGAGATCATCGCCTGCCCGGAGATGTTCATCGCCGCGGCGGCGGAGCGGACCCGGCGCATCCGGCTCGGGACCGGGGTGGTCTCGCTTCCCTACCATCACCCCTTCATGATCGCGGACCGGATCCTGCAGCTCGACTACATGACCCGGGGCCGCGCGATGTTCGGGGTGGGCCCGGGGGCGCTCACTGCGGACGCGGACAAGATGGGGATCCCGG
Source organism: Gammaproteobacteria bacterium (assembly GCA_022823045.1). Lineage (GTDB taxonomy): Bacteria > Pseudomonadota > Gammaproteobacteria > HK1 > HK1 > JAJDXW01. Next base: position 6,060 of record JAJDXW010000062.1, on the reverse strand, counting down.
TCGCGGAGCAGCGCCGCCGGATGGACGAGGCGGTCTCGGTCCTCGTTCCCCTCCTTCGCGGGGAGACGGTGAGCCGCAAGACGGACTGGTTCGAGCTCCGGGACGCGCGCCTCCAGATGGAGTGCTACACCAAGCCGATGGTGGAGATGGCGGTCGCGTCCGCGCGCTCGCCGGTCGGCGCCCGGACCGCCGGCAAGTACGGCCTCGGCATGCTCTCGATCGGGAGCACGACCGACTCCGGCCTCGCCGCCCACGCATCGAACTGGAAGACCTGCGAGGACATCTCGGCCGAGAACGGCCACCGGGCGGACCGGTCCCGCTGGCGGGTGGTCTCGATGATGCACGTCGCGGAGAGCCGCGAGCAGGCCGAGCGCGACGTCGAGTTCGGGCTCGAGCGCTGGCTCAAGTACTTCCGGGAGATCACGACGTTCCCGATCGTGCCCGACGGGGTGGAGGACCACCTCGGCTACATGCGCGAGAACGGGGTTGCCTCCATCGGCACCCCGGACGATGCGATCAACGCGATCGAGCGGCTGTGGGAGGGCTCGGACGGCGGATTCGGCTGCTACATGCTCTTCGCCCACAACTGGGCGGACTGGGCGCAGACGAAGCGCAGCTACGAGCTCATTGCCCGCTACGTGATGCCGCACTTCCAGTCGCGGCTCGCGGCACGGTCGGACAGCTACGACGTCTCCGCCGAGAACAACGAACGCCTCGCCGGAGAGGCGCAGAAGGCGGTGCAGCTCGAAATCGACCGCCACCAGCAAGAGCGGGCCCGGCGCGGCGAGGCCGGCGCCTGGCAGACCACGCGCGCGATGAGCGAGCGCGGTTGAGCGCCGCCGTCGAGGGGCCTACCGCTCTTCGCCTCCAGCGTCCTGCCGCTCGCCCCTGTCCTCACCCGCGCCTCCCGGCACCCACCCAAGGACCACCCAGCTCACCATGCAAGGGAAACGACGATGATCGACCTCTACACGTGGCCGACCCCGAACGGCCACAAGATCCACATCATGCTCGAGGAGACCGGGCTCGCCTACAACGTGATCCCCATCAACATCGGGGAGGGCGACCAGTTCACCCCCGACTTCCTCCGGATCAGCCCGAACAACAAGATGCCCGCGATGGTGGACCACGACGGGCCGGACGGGGAGCCCATCACCCTCGCCGAGTCGGGCGCGATGCTCATCTACCTCGGGGAGAAGACGGGACAGTTCTATCCCTCCGGCGCGCGCGAGCGCCACGTCGTCAACCAGTGGCTCATGACCCAGATGGGGCACGTCGGGCCGATGCTGGGGCAGGTTCACCACTTCCGCAACTACGCGCCGGAGAAGCTCCCCTACGCCATTGACCGTTACGTGAACGAAGGGAAGCGGCTCTACAACGTTCTCGACCGCCGCCTCGACGAGGCCGAGTGGCTGGGCGGGGCCGAGTACACGATCGCGGACATGGCGACCTTCCCGTGGATCCGCATCCACGAGAACCAGGGGATCGACATCGACGACTACCCGAACGTCAGGCGCTGGGTGGACACCATTGCGGCCCGGCCGGCCGTCGAGCGCGGCGTCCAGGTGCTCGCCGACCGCCGCCGGGCCGGCCCCATGGACGAGAAGACGAAGGAGATGCTCTTCGGCGCCGCCCAGTACGAGCGCCGCTGAGTCGCTCCCCCGCGGGCCTTCGACTTCCCTCCGACTCCGTCTCCCGGCCGCGGGAGACGGACGGAGGCCGCGGCCGTCGATCCGCGGGGGCTACGAGGGGCAGGCGGCGGCGCCGAGGATGGCGCCCTGCTCGTGCGCCTGCACGATGACCGCGCAGCCCTGGTTGGGGCCGAGGCGGAGGTCGGCGAGGGGGATCTCCAGGGGCTTGCCGTTCCAGTGGGCCAGCTCCCGGAACTCGCGCACCACGTGGTGGTTGGTGAGGGTCTTGCCCTTGTTCTCGCCCGCCTCGACCGCGGTGACGTGCTTGAGGTCGTAGCGGGCGAGCAGCACCGAGGCGGCGGGCCGGCCCGCCTTCGATTCAATCGTGACCGTGAATCCGCCCTCGGGCGCGTGCCGCACAGACACGAGGACCGGCTTCTCGATGCCGGCGGAGCGTTCGAGGAGGCGCATCACCCGGCCGCGCCGGGAGCCGACGGTCTGGACCACCCCGTCCACCACGACCTGGGGCGTGTACACGCCGCTGTTCCGGATCCGGGCCGCGTAGCGGCGCTGGCGCATCGTGTAGGCGGGATCGGAGAAGAGGTCCTTCCACTTCCCGGCCGAGCCGTACACGAGGTCGTCCCAGTAGTCGACGTGGAACTCGAGGGCGATGAGGTTCTTGCGTTCCGTGAGCTCGCCGAGGAGCGCTTCCGCCGGCGGGCACGAGTAACAGCTTTGGGAGGTGAATAGCTCGATGACGGTCGGCCCCCCGGCGCGCACCGGGCCCGTCCAGAGGATTGCGAGGGCGGCGGCGGCCACGATGATGGAGGAGGGGGAGGCGGCGGATCGGATGCGTCGGCGGATTGCGAACATGGTCCTGTCCTCGGTGGGAACCCGGCCTCCGGGGCGTCCCGCGATCCTGCCGCGCGGCAGCCGCGGGCCGCATCCGTCCGGGCTTCGGTTCAGGTACGCGCCGATGATATCGAGTTCCGGGCCGGATTAGCCGCAATATTTCACTGATGTTCGTCGCGAGGGCGCCAAGATGCTTGTGGAAATGTGGAAACATCGGAGATGTTTCCACATAGACGGATCATACGGAAAAATCGAAGATTTTTCCGTATATGTGGGCCGCACGGACCGAAAGACGCTGAAGGCGTAGCCGTACCTACGTCGAAGCGGCTTGAGGGAGTACGGCCCGCTACCGCATGCAGATTGGCGTCCGCAGCAGGACATCGGTGAAATATTGCGGTTAGGCCCGAAGCGGTTTGCGACGGCGGGTTCTCCGGGGCTGCCGGGCTCGCTGCGAGCGCGGGCATCTTGCCCGCGCGGTCGACGGGGGTCTTCGCTCCCTCGCAGGCTGGAAGCCCGCGCTCCTGGGAAGTCGCGCTCCCGGCGAGTCTTGTCCTCAGTCCTCCGGGCCGCCGGTGAGAAACGGGGCCGGTTCTCCCCAGCACTCCCCGAACACGAACTCCGGCAGGCGCCTCCGCTCGCGGGGCCGGCGCTGCCGGTCGTGCAGGTCCTCGGGCGTCGCCGCCAGGGACGCCGCTCGGCCGATGGCGAGGGCGGTGAGCGGCAGGACATCGTCGGGGAGCGCCCAGGCGTCGCGTATCCGGTCCGCGACGATCCCGCTCATCTGGTGGACGGAGAGCCCTCGATGGGTCGCTTCGACGGTGAGGGTCGCGGCGGCGAGCCCGAGGTCGTGTTGGGCGGCCACATTCGGCGACCCGTCCCCCGGACGCAGGGTCTGAACGAGCCCGAGGGCGAGGACCGGCGCGTGCCGCGCCCACCCCTGGTTGAAGGGGACGAGGCACGAGAGCACCTTCTCGAACGCGGCCGGCTCCTCGCGGCGGGCCACGATGAATCGCCATGGTTGCTCGTTGTACGAGGAGGCGGCCCACCGCGCCGCCTCGAAGAGCGCGATCAGATCCTCTTCGGCCACCCCTTCATCGGTGAACGCGTAGGGACTCCAGCGTTCCGCGAGGAGGGGGTGGATCGGCCGGTCGGCCGGGGCGGGTTTCCTCATCCTGACTCCAGCTCTCCCTCCGTCACCGGAGCAGGAAGTGGGCGTGGGCCTGGGCCATCGGGCGGTCCCGACGGTCCTGCCAGGCGGTCGCGTAGACGTTCGCGACTCGTCGCCCGCGCTTGGTGATCTCGGCCCTTGCGAAGGTGTCGCGGGGCCGTGCGGAGCGCAGGTACTCCACGGTGATGTTGATCGTCTTCGGGAGCGGCTTCACCTCCTCGGTCCACAGCAGCTCGAAGATGGCGGCGTGCTCGAGGAGCGCCCCGAGGGTTCCTCCGTGCAGGGCGGGGAGGGCGGGGTTGCCGACGAGATCGTCCCGGTAGCGCATGCAGGTGGTGATCTCGTCGCCCTTGACGTCGACGTCGATCCCGAGGAACCGGGCGTAGGGGATCGCCTCCGTGATGCGCGCGAAGTCGCGCGTGCGCCGCGCCTCGAGAACGATCGCCTCGAGTCCGGTTCCCGCCGGTGCCCCGCCGCTCACAATCGCGAAGCCGGGGTGTTCAACATGGCACGGCATCCTTCACGCTTGCGGGGAGGGTCGCGCCGCCGGGGTGTTCAGCATGTAGGTCGCGCTCATCGAGGCGAGGGGGTCGCCCGGGTCCTCGTTGAACGCGAATCCGCGCGTGAACGCGATGTTGCGGGTCAGCTTGTAGCACTCCACCCGCGCGGCGAGGTCTTTCCCGGGCGTGGAGGGTCGCAGGTAGTCGATCCGGAGGTCGAGGGTCGCCATCACCAGGAACTCGCCCTGCCGGGCGAGGGCCGCCATCCCGCCGACGGTGTCGAGCAGGGTGGTGACGATCCCGCCGTGCACGACGCCGGTCGCGGGGTTGCCGACGAGAGAGGCGCGGTAGGGGATCCGCCCCACCGCGAAGTCCGCCCCCATCTCGACGAGCTCGAAGCCGATCGCCCTCTGGTGCGGGATGGCTTCCATCCATTCCCGGAAGCTCGCCGGACGGGAGAGGTCGGGTTGCATCACGGATGGCCGCTCACCGGTTCTGGGCATTCCTTCAGGTCCTGTCGGATCGGCCCGGCGCGGGGCGCACCCCCCGTTCGACCGTCGATCCCCATTCTACCGGGGTCCCGGAGCCGATCGCTTCGCACGAGGCGACCGGCGCTTCCTTGTGCCGGGGGCGAGGTGCGTGGTAAAGATGGCGGGCCCACACGGACCCTGTTCCGAGAAGCAACCCCGCATTCGGAGGAAAGAACATCATGAAGCTCAAGTCAATCCTCATCGGGGCGGCAGCCGCCGCCCTCGCAATGACCGCCGGGACGTCGATGGCGGCCGACTACGGCGAGAGGGAGTTCGTGGTCATCGGCTCCTGGGGCAACATGGACCACTGGCAGCAGCGTGAAGGCCCGTTCTGGATGGAGCGCATCCCGGAGGTGTCAGGAGGCGCGCTGACCGCCAACGCGAAGTCGTACACCGAGCTCGGCCTCTCCGGGTTCGAGGGGATGCGGATGCTCAAGCTCGGCACCGCGGACGTGGTGTTCGTCGTTTCGACGTACGTCTCCCAGGACAGCCCCGCCCTCGAGGGCGCCGACCTGCCCGGCCTCGTCTCCGACCTTGCCACCTATCGCAAGGTCATCGATGCCTACCGGCCGATCATCGAGCGCGAGATCAACGACAAGTACAACGGCAAGCTGCTCGTCATCTACTCCTGGCCGAGCCAGGAGATGTGGTGCAACATGGGCGACAAGAACATCATGGACGTTCGTCTCGCCGACCTCGCGGGCAAGAAGATCCGCACCTACTCGACCCCGCTCGGAGACTTCATCGAGGGGATCGGCGGGAGCGCGGTGACCATCGCCTTCGCCGAGGTCGTGCCGGCCCTGCAGAAGGGCGTCGCGGACTGCGGCATCACCGGGACCCTGCCCGCCTACGACGCGAAGTGGTGGCAGGTGGTGACCCACAACATCCAGGTCAAGCTCGGCTACGCCGCCTCGTTCATGGCGATCAACAACGATACGTGGAACGAGCTGACCCCGGACGCGCAGCAACTCCTGCTTGACGAGTCCGCCAAGCTGGAGGAGGACTTCTGGAACGCCACCGCCAACATGGAGGAGGTTGCCCTTCGCTGCAACACCGAAGGGCCGTGCGAGCGCGGCGAGCCCGGAGGGCTGGTGATCGTCAATCCGGCCGGCGAAGACAAGGACGAGGTCAAGCGCATCTTCGCGGATGTCGTCGCGGCCCGCTGGGCGAAGCGTTGCGGCACCCAGCAGTGCGTCGACGACTGGAATGCCACCATCGGCCAGGTGGTGGGGGTCGAGCTCTCGCTCTGACTCTCTCGTTCGCGAGAGCGTTCTTCCACCAGGTCACGGAAGGCACCGAATCAGGAATGGCCGCGCTCCCCCGGGAGCGCGGCCTTTCCTTCCCGATAGAGCGGAGTCGCCATTCATGTTTGAGCTGAT
>JAJDXW010000418.1 GCA_022823045.1 Gammaproteobacteria bacterium | reverse complement strand
GCAGCGCCTGGCCGGTGACCGGGTCCGGAACTCCGACCGCTGCCGCCTCCGACACCGCTCCGGTCGCGAGCGCGAGCCCCTCGATTTCGGCCGGCCCGGTCCGCTTGCCGGCGATCTTGAGGGTGTCGTCCGATCGGCCCTACACGAACCACTGCCCGTCCTCGTCCCGCCGCGCCCAGTCCCCCTGGCGCCACAAACGCCCGTCGTACTGGTTCCAGTACGTATCGAGGTAGCGCTCGGGGTCGCGCCACACGCCGCGGGTCATGCCGATGTTGGCGTCCTCGAGCACGAGCTCGCCGACTTCTCCGGCTGGCACCGTTCGGCCCGCGTCGTCGACGATGTCCGCGCTCACCCCCAGGGTCTCGGCGTTGAAGCCGCAGGGCTTGAGGGGTCGAAGGGGGATCGAGACGAGGATGGCGCCCGCGAGCTCCGTGCCCCCCGTGATATTGAGGATGGGCACCCGCCCCCTCCCCACGGTGTGAAAGAACCAGCTCCAGGCCTCCTCCGTCCACGGCTCCCCGGTGGAGCTCGCGCACCGGAGCGACGATAGGTCGTAGGGGGCCACCGCCTCGTTCCCGTGCCGCATGAGGCTCCGTACCGCGGTCGGGGCGACCCCGAGGTAGGTGACCCGGTGGTCCTGCACCAGCCGCCACATCCTCCCCGGCTCCGGGTAGTCGGGCACTCCCTCCGCGATTACCAGGCACCCGCCTCCGAGGGTGGCGATGGCGAGTTGCATCGGACCCACCACCCAGCCGAAATCGCTCATCCACAGCATCCGGTCGGTCGGCTTGAAGTCCATGCACAAGAGAAAGTCCACCGACATCTTGGCGACGTAGTTGCAGTGGGTGTGCACGGTCCCCTTGGGCCGGCCGGTGCTGCCGGAGGTGTAGAGCAGCATCGAGACCGCTTCCGCGTCCATGAGCTCGCAGTCGATGCGGTCCGCCTGCCCTTCGGTCACCTCGCACCAACGGCAGTCGCGATGCGGGTTCCAGTCGAACGGCTCTCCGAGGTGTTCGTGCACGACGACGTGCCGCACGGACGAGACCCGGTCGAGGGCCGCGTCGAGGGTCGCCTTCATCGGGATCACCGACCCCCGCCGCAGGGTCGCGTCCACGGTCAGCACCGCCTTCGCATCCGCGTCCACGAGCCTCGCCCGGACCGCGTCCTCGCCGAAGCCCGAGAACAGCGGCACCACCACCGCCCCGATATGCTGAACGGCGAAGAAGGCGGCCGTCACCTCCGGGATCATGGGCATGTAGAGCCCGACCGCATCCCCCGGCCCGAGCCCGAGGGAACGAAGGCCTCCCGCGAGCCGGCAGATCTCCCGGTCGAATTCCCGGTACGTCCACTCCCTGACCTCCCCCCGCTCGCCCTCCCACCGAATTGCGGGACGCTCCTCGGTGGGCGTCCCCCGGTGGCGCTCGATGCAGTTGATGACCGCGTTGGTCCGCCCCCCGATGCACCATCTCGCCCACGCGAGTCCCTCGCTCGTGTCCCGAACGCGCTCGTAGGGAACCGGAAACCTGAGGTCCAGGAACCGGATCGCGGTGTCCCAGAACCGCTCCGGATCCTCCCTGCTCCACGCGAGGAGCGCCTCGTAGTCGTGGCCGTCGATGCCGACGTGCCGCATGAAGGGCACGAGGTTGCTCTCTTCCATCTGCTGGAGCGGCGGCTCCCAGGCGAATCGGCTCATGCGGGGCTCCTCGGCGGGTGGCGGCGCAAGTGTATCGGGCGGGGCTCTTCGATCCCGATTGCGTCACCCCCGATCCGGCGAAAGCCCGGGAGACGGGGGTGGGGGCGGCGGCGGGGGGATCGATCGTATGATCCCGGCCCGCGCCCCGGCGACTGCGGAAGACCGATGACGACCCAGGAAAGCTCCACCCCGATCCTCACCATCGACGGCCCCCGCGCCGACATCCGGTTCAATCGTCCCGACAAGCTGAACCGCATCGAGCCCGCGGACCTCGAGGCGCTCAACCGGCACCTCGACGCCATCGAGGGCGACGCTTCCCTCCGGGTGTTGGTGCTGACCGGAAGCGGGCGAGTGTTCGGCGCCGGCTACCACATCGGCGATCTCGACGACCAGCATTCCGGCGCCCGGACCCCGACCGGCGACGAGGTCGACTTCGAGACGGTGGCGAACCGGCTGGAAGAATGTCCGCTGCCGACCATCTGCCGGCTGAACGGCAGCGTCTACGGCGGTTCGACCGACCTCGCCCTCGCCTGCGATTTCCGGATCGGGGTCGTGGGCGCCGAGATGGTGATGCCGGCCGCCCGCCTCGGCACCCACTACTACCAGGGGGGCATGGAGCGCTACGTCACCCGGCTGGGCGTCGGCGCGGCGAAGCGGCTGTTCATGGCCTCCCTCCCCCAGACAAGCGATGACATGCTCCGGATCGGGTTTCTCGACGAAGCGGTCCCGGCCGAGGAGCTCGACGCGCGCGTCGACGCCCTCGCCACCCGCCTCGCCCGCAACGCCCCCCTCTCGGTACGCAACATGAAGCGGGCGATGAACGAGATCGCGGTGAGCCGGCTCGACGTGGAGGCGTTCCGGGCGGGCTACGAGGCGTGCCGCGAGTCGCAGGACTTCCGGGAAGGGGTCCGGGCCTGGAAGGAGAAGCGCACTCCCGTCTTCGAGGGACGTTGATCCGAGGGTGAGAGGAGGAAGGCCCCGGGTCGCTCAGGCGACATCCCCTTCGACGGGCTCCTCGCCGAGCTCCCGGACGATGGCCCGGAAGCTCGCCGCGGCGGCGTCGAGGGCGCCCGGGTCGCGGCTCCGGAACACGATCGACGTGCCGTAGCGCTTCTTCCGGTAGAACGGATAGGAGCCGATCTCGACCGC
>JAJDXW010000345.1 GCA_022823045.1 Gammaproteobacteria bacterium | reverse complement strand
GATGCGCCAGCGGGTGATGATCGCGATGGCCCTCGCCTGCGATCCGTCGATCCTCATCGCCGACGAGCCGACCACCGCCCTCGACGTCACCATCCAGGCCCAGATCCTCGATCTCATGCTCCAGCTCAAGGAGAAGATCGGGGCCGCCATCGTCTTCATCACCCACGACCTCGGGGTGGTGGCGGAGACCGCGCAGCGGGTGGTCGTCATGTACGCGGGGCGCAAGGTGGAGGAAGCGAGCGCGGACGACCTTTTCGACCAGCCGTTTCATCCCTACACCCTCGGCCTCATGGGCTCGATCCCGAAGCTCTCGACCCTTGAAGGGGCGGGCACGCGGCTGAACGAGATCCCGGGCGTGGTGCCGTCGCTTCGCGAGGAGATTGCCGGGTGCGCGTTCGCCCCCCGCTGCCCGTTCGCGACCGAGCGGTGCGGCCGGGAGGCGCCGCCGCTCGAGGAGAAGGGCCCTGGCCGGCTCGCGGCCTGCTGGGAGTGGGAGGCGGTGGTGACGAGGGGGCAGTCATGAGCGCGCTCCCGGGCGGCGAAGGGACCGCCGGTGTCGGCGGCATGCCCGCCGGGGGCGTTCCCGGTTCGGCGCAGGGCCCCGCGGACGACGCGCGGACCGTGCTGGAGGTGCGCGACCTCAAGAAGCACTTCCCGGTGTACGGCGGGCTGCTCCGCCGGCGGGTCGGGTCGGTGTTCGCGGTCGACGGAATCTCCTTCGATATCCGGGCGGGAGAGACCCTGGGGCTCGTGGGCGAGAGCGGCTCCGGCAAGTCCACCGCCGGCAAGTCCATCCTTCGGCTCATCGACCCGACGGCCGGGCAGGTGGTGCTGGACGGCGAGGACGTGACCCGCGCCCCGGTGACCCGGCTGCGGGCCCTCCGCCGGCAGATGCAGATGGTGTTCCAGGATCCGTACGCTTCGCTCAACCCGCGGCTCTCCGCGGCGACCATCGTGGCCGAGCCGCTCCGCAACTACGGGGGCGTGCCGGCAGGCGAGATCCGGGACCGGGTCGTCGCGCTCTTCGAACGGGTCGGCCTCACCAGCGAGTCGATGGTGAAGTATCCCCACGAGTTCTCGGGCGGCCAGCGCCAGCGCCTCGGTGTGGCGCGGGCCCTCGCCCTCGAGCCCGCCCTCATCGTGGCCGACGAGCCGGTGTCGGCCCTCGACGTGTCGGTCCAGGCGCAGGTCCTGAACCTGCTGATGGACCTCCAGCAGGACGCCAACCTCGCCTTTCTCTTCATCAGCCACGACCTCGCGGTGGTCGAGCACATCAGCCACCGGGTGGCGGTCATGTACCTCGGCAAGATCGTGGAGCTGACGGACCGGCGAAAGCTCTTCGAGGAGCCGCTGCATCCGTACACCCAGGCGTTGCTCTCCGCCGCCCCGGTCCCCGATCCGAAGTCGAGGCGCCGGCGCATCATCCTCAAGGGCGACATCCCGAGCCCGATCAACCCGCCGGGCGGCTGCCCGTTCCACACGCGCTGCCCGGTGGTCGAGCCGCGGTGCCGGACGGAAGTCCCCCCGATGAAGACCGTCGCCGCCGGCCACGACGTCGCCTGCCACCTGCACCAGTAGCCTCGACGCGATGCGGGCCAGACTGACGCCGTCCTTCGCGCCGGGGCCGCCGAGGAGAGAGCCATGAGCAGAACCGTTTGCGTTGCCGCCGCCCAGATGGGGCCGATCGCCCGCGACGAGCCGCGAGAGTCCGCCGTCGGCCGCATGATGGCGATGATGCGCGAGGCGCACGCGCGGGGCGCCCGGCTCGTCGTCTTCCCCGAGCTCGCCCTTACCACCTTCTTCCCCCGCTGGTGGATGGAGGACGAGGCGGAGCTCGACTCTTTCTACGAGAACGACATGCCGAACGAGGCGGCCCGGCCCCTGTTCGAGCTCGGGAGAGAGCTCGGGGTGGGCTTCTACCTCGGGTATGCCGAGATCGTCCGCGAGGGGAACCGGAAGCGGCGCTTCAACACGTCGATCCTGGTGGACCCGGCGGGGCGGATCGCCGGCAAGTACCGCAAGGTGCACCTCCCGGGACACGACAACCACGAGCCGGACTGGCCGTTCCAGCACCTCGAGAAGGCGTACTTCGAGCCGGGCGATCTCGGCTTCCCGGTCTTCGACGCCTACGACGGGCGGGTCGGCATGTGCATCTGCAACGACCGGCGCTGGCCGGAGACGTACCGGGTGATGGGCCTCAAGGGGGTGGAGATCGTGCTCCTCGGCTACAACACCCCGGTCCACTACCCGCGCGCGCCCCAGCTCGACCACCTCCAGAACTTCCACAACCACCTCTCGATGCAGGCCGGCGCCTACCAGAACGGGACCTGGGTGGTGGGGGTCGCCAAGGCGGGCCGGGAGGAGGGGTGCGACCTCATCGGGCAGAGCTGCATCATCGCCCCGACCGGCGAGATCGTGGCGATGTGCACGACCCTCGAGGACGAGGTCGTCGTCGCGGACTGCGACCTCGACCGGTGCGGCGAGATCCAGAAGAACATCTTCAACCTCGCCCTCCACCGCCAGCCCCAGCACTACGGAATCATCACCGAGACCCCGGACTGACGGGGCATCGCGAGCGAAGCTGCCGGCTGGCCTTGGCGCTGGCGCGCCGGGCGTGATGCCGGGCCCCGGGTCGCGCACACGACGAAACCGGCCGATACCGGGACATGGCGAAGATCGTCGTTGTCTTGCCTGCAAGTCTAAAATACACTGCCTGCATCATGAGCATGCAATATACGATTCGGTCGGTTCCCCTCGTGGTCGACCGCGCCCTTCGCCAGCGCGCCAAGCGTGAAGCCAAGAGCCTGAATTCGGTCGTGGTGGAAACGCTCGCTCGCGGCCTGGAGCTCGACGCCAAGCCCGTCGAGCACACGGATCTCGATCACTTGATCGGCACCTGGCAGGAAGACCCGGCGTTCGATCTCGCCATCGCGGATTTCGAGCGCGTCGATGAAGACGCGTGGAAATGAACATTGCGCTCGACACCAACGCATACAGCGACTTCATGCGCGGTGACCCGGAGAGGGTCCGAATCGTCCGCGCCGCGCGCTCCATCGCCATTCCCATCATCGTGCTCGGCGAGCTTCGGGCCGGGTTCGCCGCCGGCAACCAGGAATCGTCCAACGCTGCCAACCTGCAGCGGTTCCTGGCGAGCCCCCGGGTCTCCGTCCTGCTGCCCGACGAGCAGACCGCGCATCACTATGCGCAACTCTACGTCCAGCTCAGGAGCGACGGAGAGCCGATACCGACGAACGATCTCTGGATCGCGTCCCTCGCGGTCCAGCACGATCTCGTCCTGTGTACGTCCGACCGTCACTTCCGGCGGTTGCCGCAAGTCGTGACCTGCTGATCGGATGGCCCCCGGAGATCGGGGGGCGTGTGGGTTGGGTGGCGGTCAGGCGGCGGTGAGGGGGCGGACCTTGCCCTCGACGGCCTGAGAGTAGGGGCCGAGGATCGGCTCGGAGCCCGCCACCGTGGTGCGGCGGAAGACCCGCGGGTAGCGGGCCATGTCGTAGCCCTTGGCCCGGTGCATGAGCACCCGGTTGTCCCAGAGCACGAGGTCGTTCGGCCGCCAGCGGTGCTTGTAGCAGAACTCGGGCCGCGACACGTGGCTCGCGAGCTTGCGGTGCAGGGCCACTCCGTCCTCCATCGTCATCCCGCTCACTTCGTTGCCCGCGTTGGTAGTGAAGAAGAGTGAGCGACGGCAGCCCCGGTCGGGGTGGATGCGGACGAGGGGGTGGCAGGTCGGGGGGACGTGCACCTTCTCGTGATGGGAGACGGGAGGCAGCTCGGGAAAGAGGCGCCGCCCGAACTCGTAGTAGTGGACCATGTGGAGCGGCTCGATCCGGGCCTTCATCTCGTCCGGAAGCGCATCGTAGGCGGCGAGCATGTTGGAGTACTCGGTCTCGCCGCCGCTGGCCCCGTCCGGGAGCACCCGGATGGCGTACATGATCGAGACGAAGGAGGGGATGTAGCGGTACGAGCTGTCGGTGTGCCAGCGCGCGTTCACCTTCTGGTAGATCACCCGGTGGTCGTCCACCGGGAGGTGCTCGCCCTCCGGCGAGACGTTCGCCACGTTGTAGACGGTGCTCTCGCCCTTGGTCTTGTCCTGCTCCGGGAAGACCTCCAGAGGTCCTAGCTGCGTCGAGAACGCGACCTGCTCGTCGCTCCCGAGGTGCTGGTCGCGGAAGCAGAGGAGGTGATGATCCTGGATTGCGGCGCGCACCGCCTCGAGCTCCGCCGGGGTGAACGGACGGGCGAGGTCGAGACCGCCAATTTCCGCCCCGAGAGCGTTCCCGAGCGGGGTGACGGTGACGTGCTCCGCGGTCTCGAGCCGGTGCGTGGCCTCCGCGGCCTCGTCCAGGGCGACAGCCGGGGTGGCGCTCATGTCGGGGGCTCCTCCGTCGCTCGTTCCCCGGGGAGCGGGCGCTCCCCGGGGGCCGGATTGTCGGACCGGTTGTCGCGGCGCCCCGGGCGGGGCGGCCGCGAAGGTCCCGGTCAGGTTCGCATCAGCTCTTGGCCAGGTTCCAGAAGTACGGAACCGGCGCGGACAGGAAGCCCGACACGTTGTCCCGAATCGCCCGGTACTGGAGGTACTGGCCGATCGGGATGTAGGTCACCGAGTCCATGGCCCGCTCCTGAACCTGCGAGGCGAGCTGCTTTTGCTTCGCGGGGTTCGTCTCGCGGGCGAACGCCTGCCGGAGCTCTTCGATCTCGGGGTCGGTCGGCCATCCGAACCAGGCCTTCTCCGTGCCGCCTCCCGACACGCCGATGTTCGCGACCGGGTTGATGAGGTCGGGCGCGATCCACGACGTGTGGAAGATGTGCCATCCCCCTTCCTCCGGCGCCTTCTTCTCGGCCCGTCGCGAGGTCAGGGTCGACCAGTCCATCGCCTGCACCTCGAGGTTGATGCCGGCCTCGCGCAGCAATTGGGCCGTCACCTGCGTCGCGGCGCTCAAGGTGGCGATGTCGGTCGGGTGCATGAGGATGATCGTCTCCCCGTTGTAGCCCGCTTCGGCCAGCATCGCCTTGGCCTTGTCGAAGTCCTGCATCATCACCCGGCCGGAGCCCGCATCCGATGCGTACGGGGTGTCGCACATGAACATCGCGGGGCACACCTTGTAGAGGTCCGGCGTGCCGACGATCGCCTGGAGGTACGTCTCCTGGTTGACGACGAGCTGGATGGCCTGCCGGGCCGTCTTGTTGTCGAACGGCGCATGCAGGTGGTTGATGCGCATCCACCCCTGGCTTCCGTAGGGGTCGGCCTGCAGGATCTTGACGCCGTCGGCCGCGTCCACCACGGGAGCGAGGTCAGCCGGCACCGCTTCCCAGTAGTCCACCTCGCCATTGACGATGGCGTTCATCGCGCTCTGGTGGTCGGGGATGTAGTGCCACTCGAACCGGTCCACGTAGACGTGCTTGCCGCCGGCCGCCGCGCTGGGCGGCTCGTCGCGCGGGATGTAGGCCTGGTTCTTGGTGTAGACCACCTTGCTGCCCGGCACCCACTCGTCCTTGACGAAGACGTACGGGCCTGAGCCGATGCTGTCCGGGACCTGCTCGAAGGGGTCGGTCTCGGCGAGGCGCTTCGGCATCATGAAAGGCACGTTGGAGCTCATCTTGCCGAGCGCGGCGAGCACGAGACCCCAGGTCTCCTTGAGCTTGATCGTGAAGGTGAGGTCGTCGACGGCCTCCATCGACTCGACGACGGCCATCATCTGCTGGCCCATGCCGTCCCGCTGTCCCCAGCGCTGGATGGACGCGATGCAGTCGTCGGGAGTGACGGGGCTGCCGTCGTGCCACTTGAGCCCGGGGCGAAGCTTGATGGTGTAGGTCTTGCCGTCCTCGCTCACGGTGGCGGACTCCGCCATCTGGGGCTTGATCTCGAACTTCTCGTCCGA
>JAJDXW010000312.1 GCA_022823045.1 Gammaproteobacteria bacterium | reverse complement strand
ACGGAGATGAGGGGGTTCGAGATGATGTAGCCCTGGCCGTCCGAGATGACGTTGCCCCAGGTGGCGGTCGGCGGCTGGACCCCGAGACCGAGGAAGCTGAGCCCCGCTTCGGCGAGGATCGCGGTCGCGGCGCTCACGGTGGTGACGACGATGACGGGCGGAAGGCTGTTCGGGAGCACGTGCCGCCACAGCACCCGGAACGATCCCATGCCGATCGCCTGGGAGGCCTCGATGAACGGTCGCGGCCGGATGGTGAGGACCACCGAGCGCATCACCGCCGCGACCCGCGGGGTGTAGGCGATGGCGACGGCGAGGATCACGTTCTCCAGGGTCGAGCCCCGCGCCGCCACCAGCGCGAGGGCGAGGAGGAACCCGGGGAATGCGAGCAGGATGTCGTTGCCCACCATCAGGAAGCGGTCGAGCCAGCCCCCCGCGTAGCCGGCAACCGCGCCGAGAATCGACCCGAAGGTGAGCGACAGCACCACCACCGAGAGCGCGACGTAGATCGAGATGCGGGCGCCAAAGATGAGCCGCGAGAGCACGTCCCGCCCGTACTGGTCGGTCCCGAGCCAGTGCGCCGCGGACGGATGCGCCAGGGTGCGCATGAGATCGGCTTCGGTCGGCGGATAGGGCGCGAGCTGCGGGGCGGCGAGGGCGACGATACAGAGCGCGAGCAGGATCACCGAACCCGTGCAGAACCCGGGGTGACGGAGGTAGCGCAGCACCGCCCGGCCTCGCTCGCGGCGCGCTCGCCGGGCGGTGGCCGCGGCCGGAGAGGCGGCCGCGTTCACGACACGCTCACCCGGGGATCGACCAGGCCGTAGACCACGTCCAGGGTGGTGTTCACGATCACCACCGCGCCGGCCAGCACGAGCACCCCCGCCTGCACGAGCTGGTAGTCGCGGGCGAAAACCGCCTTGAGGATCATGGACCCGAGGCCCGGCCGGCTGAACACCGCCTCGACGAGGATCGCGCTCCCGAGCGACCAGGCGAAGGTGACCCCGATCACCGCGAGCACCGGGATGAGGGCGTTCCGCAGCGCGAGCCAGTAGACGATCCGCCACTCCGAGACCCCCATCGCCCGGGCCACCCGCACGTAGTCCTGTCCCAGCACCTCGAGCATGGCGGAGCGGGTGAGGCGGGCGATGTACGCGGCCACCGAGAAGCCGAGCACCAGCGCCGGCAGGGCGAGGTGATGGAGCTGGGTGAGCAGGTCCTCCGATGACGACGCCCCGAGGGCCGGGAACAGCCTCACCTCGTGGGCGAGCAGCAGGATGCACACGAGCCCCACCCAGAAGACGGGGAACGAGATCCCCACCAGGGCGCCCAGCATGACGAAGAGGTCCGCGAACGTGCCCTGGCGGACGGCGGAGATGACCCCGAGCGGGACGCCCGCGAGCACCGCGATGACGATGCCGCTCACCGCGAGCGCCGCCGACCAGGGCAGGCTCGAAAGCACCTCGCCGAACGCCGGCTGCCCGGTGACCACCGAGTTGCCGAGGTCGCCGGTGAGGGCTCGCGCCACGAAGCCCATGTACTGAACGTATACCGGGCGGTCCAGGCCGAGCTGCTTCTTGAGCGCCGCCACCGACTCCTCGGTGGCGTAGTCGCCCAGCATGTAGGTCGCGGGGTCGCCGGGGATCGCCCGCAGCAGGAAGAACACCACGGTGACGAGACCGATCACCGTGACGCACATCAGGAGGAGCCTGCGCACTACGTAGCGCGGCATCGGCGGTTCCTCGAACCGGGCGGCGGCCCCCACCCCGCCCCGGAGGGCAGGGTCCGGGGGCCGCCACCGAAGACGGCTATGCGGGGGCTACTCCGCGAGCGACACGCCGTCGACGTTGACGGTGAAGAGGGAGTTCTGCACCAGCCCCTTCACGTGGTTGCCGTGGGCGAGGAACAGCCGGTCCGCATAGAGGGGCAGCACCGGGACGTCCTCCATGGTCTTGGCCAGGATGTCCCGATAGATGCCGTTGCGGGCGGCCTCGTCCTGCTCTGCCGCGGCGCTCGCGAGCATGTCGTCCACCTGGTCGTAGCGGGCGGTGTTGAGCCCGGGCGGGAACGACTTGGTCGCGTACAGGGTCACGAGGGGCGAATCGGGGTCCGGTGGACCGACGACGCCGGTGATGCAGGTCATGATGTCGCCCTTGGTGCGGGCCTGGAGGTAGGCGCCGCGCTCGAGAACCGTGATCTTGGTCTTGATCCCGACCTTTTCGAGATCGCTCGCCATCGGGACGACGAGCTGGTCGTAGGGGCTCAGGCCCACCGTCACGAGCTCGAGGGTGAAGCCTTCCGCCCCCGCCTCGGCGAGGAGCGCCTTCGCCTTCTCCGGGTCATGCGGATACTGCGGCACATCTTCCGAGTACTGCGGGAACGAGGAGGTGAGCACGCTGTGCCCGGTCGCCTTGGTGCCCTTGAAGTAGCCGTCGATGATCGCCTGGCGGTTGATCCCGTAGGCGATGGCCTTGCGCACCCGCACGTCGCCGAGCGGCTCGACGGTGGCGTTCATGACGAGGTTGATGGTGTGGTTGGCCGGGCGGTCGAGCACGGTGACCCCGTCCGCGCTGCGCAGCCGGTCGATGACGGGCGGCTGCTGGAGCGCGAAGAAGATGTCGATCTCGCCGTTCTCGAGGGCGATGGCGGCCGCGGTCTCGTCCTTGATGATCCGGAACACCACCGAATCCACCGCCGGTGCGCCCCCGAAGTAGTCCGGGTTGGCCACGATCCGGGCCTGGCTGCCGGCCGTCCAGCTATCGAACATGAAGGGACCGGTGCCGATCGGGTTCAGCTTGTGCTGCTCCTCGCCGATCTCGGTCACCGCCTTGCGCGAGGCGATCCAGCCCTGGTTGAACGCGGTGAGCTTGTTGAGAAGCCCCGCGTTGGGGGATTCGAGGTTGACGACGACGGTGAGCGGATCCGGCGCGTCCACGGACACAACTCCCGCGAGCTGGCCCCGGTAGCGGCTGTTGGTGGCCGGATCGAGGACCCGTTCCAGGGAGAACTTGACGTCGTCGGCGGTGAGCATCCCGTAGCCCTTGTGCCACGTGACCCCGTCGCGGAGCTTGAAGGTGTAGGCGGTGCCGTCGTCCGAGACGCTCCACTCGGTGGCGAGGTCCGGACGGATCTCGTTCGTCGCCTGGTCGTACTTCACGAGGCCGTTGTAGATGTGCCCGGCGACGGTCTGGTTCTCGATGCCGAAGATGGTGGCCGGATCGAGGACCCCGATGTCGGATCCGATCCGGACCCGGAGCTCCGCCGCCGCGGCATCGACCGGCATGCCGCCGCCGATGATGCCCGCGGTGAGGACCGCGCCGGCGGCGAGCGAGAGGAGCCGGCGGCGGGAGACGCGCCCCGCCCGTACCCGGGTGGCAAGGGATGGAG
>JAJDXW010000018.1 GCA_022823045.1 Gammaproteobacteria bacterium | reverse complement strand
GAGCCCGAAAACCGAACCCTACCCGCCCCCGCGGACCCCATGCAGCCGCCCAGCCAAGCTCGGCCAGGACCTTCATCGGCCCAAGCCTGCCAGCTCTCGGTCATCCCGCCCCCTCAGCCACGACTAAAAAATGTTCCTGGTTGTAGAGAGTAGATTGTTGACAGTGATTCGGGGGCTGTGAAACCATCCGGCGGGCACTCGTCCGGACGGTGAGTCCTTCGCCCTCGATGTCGGTTGCCGGCCCAGAGCTCCGCTTCCCTCGCATCATGCCCGGCGAACCGGAGGGACGAGACGTGCACACCGTCCGGCTTCCCGGGCGCGCCAACCGGCGCGCCCTCGCCACGACTCCAGAAGAATCAGGAGGTTCCCGATGAGGACACACACGCTGAAACGCGCCGCCACCGCGCTGGGGTGCGCGCTCGCCCTGGTGGCCGGCACCACCGCTGTCGCCGAGACCCCCGGAGTGACGGACACCACCATCAAGATCGGCCTCATGGTCCCCCTCACCGGCCCGGGCGGCGCCACCGTCGGCATCGGCATGTCCACCGGCGCGAAGGCGGTGTGGACCGCGGCCAACGAGGCGGGCGGCATTCACGGCCGCACGATCGAGTGGGTCGAGGAAGACACCGGCTGCACCGCCGAGATGGGCATCCCCGCCGTCAAGAAGGCGATCCACGACCACGAGGTCTTCATGCTCGCCTCGGGCGGGTGCAGCAACGAGATCCTGTCGTACCGCGACGTCGTGCTCGAGAACGGGGTGCCGTTCTCCGTCTGGGGCGCGACCAACGACAAGATCACGATGCAGCCGAACTGCTGCCTGTTCCGTACCGCCCTTCGTGCCGGCTACGAGGGCGTGCTCCAGGCCGACTTCGCGCGCAGCATCCCCGGCGCGGAGCGCTACGCGATCATCGCCCAGCACGACGCCTGGGGGCAGGCCAAGTACGACGGCGTGATGAGCAAGCTCACCGAGTACGGCATCACCCCCGTCGCCGACGAGGAGATGACCGCGGAGACCGCCGACGCGACCCCGCAGGCCCTTCGCATCTCCAAGGCGAACCCGGACGTCATCATCACCGACCTCTTCCCGAAGCCGACGACGGTGTTCCTCCGGGCCGCCCACCAGTACGGGCTCACCAAGCTGCCCATCATCCTGCACACGTCGATCAACGACCTCGTGCAGCTCGAGAAGGACGTCGGCATTCCAGGGGCGATCGACAACGCCTTCACGGTGACCTTCACCCGCGACCCGAATTCGCCGGACCTGGAGCCGTGGCAGGCCAAGCTCGCGGCCATCGCGCCCGAGGTCAGGCTCACCCCGTACAGCATGTGGGGGGTGACCGGGGCGAGCGTGGTGGTCGAGGCGCTCCAGCGCGCCGGCCGCGACCTCACCCGCGAGTCCCTGCTCGCGGCGATGGAGTCCATCAAGGGCTTCGAGTCGGAGATGATCTTCGGCCCGATCACCTACTCGGCGGAGGACAAGGACGGCAACAAGACCGGCATGTTCCAGAAGCTGCACAACGGCAACCAGGTGGACGTCGGCCTGACCTACAAGATGATCGAATAGGAAGAACCGCGTAGCGGGCGGCCGCCGCGCGGTCGCGGCTCGCCCCCGGGTGCCCCGGGGGCGAGCCGCGATTTCCGTGCCGCCTCCCGCCCGCCCGCGCGGCCGTCTCCGGCCGGCCGACACCTCTTCGAAACGGGCCTCGCCTCATGTTCTTCGACCTCCTCGCGAGCGGCATCGCCCTCGGCAGCATCTACGGGCTCGTCGCCCTCGGCATGGTCGTCGTGTACAAGGGGGCGCGGGCCGTCAACTTCGCGCACGGCGAGATCTTCGCGACCGCCGCGTTCGTCGGGTACCTCCTGACCGCGAACGGGCTCGACTACTGGGGGGCGCTCACCCTCGCGGTCCTCGTCACCACCGTCCTCGGGATCCTCATCGAGCGAGGCGCCTACCGCCCGCTCGCGAACGCGAGCGACCTCGCCCTCATCATCGCGACCATCGCGGTCTCGTTCATGATCAAGGGCGTCGTCCGGATCTCGTACGGAGCCCGCGGCGACTTCGTCGCCTACCCGCCGATCTTCTCGTTCGAGCCCCTCATCATCCAGGGGGTGTTCATCCAGCGCCAGCACCTCGTGCTCGGCGGGGTGGCGGTGGTGTGCATGATCCTCTTCGGGCTCTTCTTCGCCCTCACCCGCCACGGGAAGATGATGCAGGCGGTCTCCGAGGACCGGGACGCGGCCGCCCTCGTCGGCATCAACGTGCGGCTCGTCTTCCTCTGGATCTGGGCCCTCGGCTCGCTCCTCGGCGGGCTCGCCGGGGTGCTGATGGCCCCGATCATCCTCGTCTATCCGGACATGGGGCTCTCGATCCTCGTCAAGTCCTTCGCCGCCGCCGTGCTCGGCGGGTTCGACAGTTTGGCGGGAGCGGTCGTCGGAGGGCTCCTCATGGGGATCTTCGAGCAGATGCTGAGCGGGTACGCGGGCACGATGTTCCAGGACATCGCGGGCTTCTCGGTGATCATCCTCGTCCTGCTCATCCGTCCGAGCGGGCTCTTCGGCTCGAAGGAACAGACCCGCGTCTAGCGGCGCCCGCCCGGGCCGCGAGTCGCCGCGACGGAGAGAACGGGAAGCCATGGACCGTCCCCAGTTCGTTCTCCGCTACGCCGCGGTGGCCGGGATCGCGGTGCTCGCGATCGCCCCCTGGACGGTGAGCCTGTACAAGGTCCACGTCCTCAACATCCTCATCATCAACATCATCATGGCGACCTCGCTCAACCTCATCATGGGCTACGCGGGACAGTTCGCGAAGGCGAACGTCGCCTTCATGGGGCTCGGCGCCTACACCATGGGGGTCCTCGTCACCCGGGCGGACTGGTCGTTCTGGATCGCGTGGCCGACCGGGGCGCTCCTCGCCGCCGGGGTCGGGACCCTCGTCGCCCTCCCCGCTCTGCGGCTCCGGGGCCTGTACCTCGCGATCATCACCATCTCGTTCGTGCTCATCGTGCACTGGTCATTCCTGCATGCGCGCTTCATCACCGGGGGCGCGACCGGATTCTCCGTCCCCCACCCGAACTACTTCGGGCTCCCGATCCCGAACACGCTGGCGACCTACTACCTCTCCCTGCTGACCCTCCTCGGCGCGATGTGGATCGTGCGGAACCTCGTCGCCTCCGGCTTCGGGCGGGCGCTCCTTTGCCTCGCCGAGCAGGAGCTGGTCGCACCGGCCCTCGGCATCAACGTGTACCGGACCAAGATCGCGGTGTTCGCGCTGAGCGGCCTCCTCGCCGGCTTCGCGGGCGGGCTCCACGCCATCACCCTCCAGTTCATCGACCCGCAGAACTTCTGGCTCCTCCAGCTCGTGGTCCAGCTCTGCATGGTCGCGCTCGGGGGGGTCGCGAGCATCCTCGGCTCGGTGCTCGGCGCCTCGATCATGACCCTCCTCATCGAGATCCTCCGTGCCTTCAAGGGCCTGTGGGAGTTCGCGATCGGCGGCATCCTGCTCCTGACGATCGTGTTCTTCCCGCGCGGCATCGCGGGCCTCATCGAGCACTTCTTCCCGACCCTTCGCGAACGGCGGCACCGGCCATGACCCCGGCGCTCACCCTGGAAGGCGTGTCGATCAACTTCGGGGGCATCCGCGCCCTCGAGGGCGTGTCCTGCGAGGTCCCCGACGGACAGCTTCGCGGCATCATCGGGCCGAACGGGTCGGGGAAGACCACCCTCCTCAACGTCATCTCGCGCATCTACCCCGTCAGCGGGGGGTCGATCCGGCTCTTCGACGACGACATCACCCGCTGGCCGAACCACGCGGTGGCCCGCCACGGGGTGATGCGCACCTACCAGCGGGTCGCCCTCGTCAACCAGCTCACGGTGCTCGAGAACGTGATGCTGGGCCTGCACGCGACCCGCCCGCAGTCGCTCCTCGACATCGCGTTCCGCACCTCGGGCTACCGGCGGGTCGAGCGCGAATCCGTCGACCGCGCCCGGGAGACCCTGGAGTTCGTCGGCATCGAGGATCTCGCGGACCGCAAGGGCGACGAGCTTTCCGGGGGCCAGATGCGCCTCGTCGAGATCGCCCGGGCCGTCGTGTCGCGGCCGCGGGTGCTGCTCCTCGACGAGCCGGCGGCGGGCCTGAGCCTCGTCCGCATCGACGAGGTCTCGGAGCTCATCCGCCGCATCAACGGGGAGCTGGGGGTCACCGTGATCCTCGTCGAGCACGTGCTGAACCTCGTGATGTCGCTCTGCGAGCGGATTTCGGTCCTCGTCTCCGGGCAGCTCCTCGTCGAGTCCGGCACCCCTTCCGAGGTGCAGGAAGACCCGAGGGTGCGCGAGGCATATCTCGGACAGGCGCGGGCGCGCAGCCGGCAGGCCGGCGGCGGGGAGGGAACGGCGCACGACGAGGGGGAGGCGGCGGATGCTCGTGCTTGAGGACCTCTACCTCGGCTACGGGCCCGTCGACGTCATCAAGGGCATCAGCCTCGAGGTGACCCCGGGCGAGGTGGTATGCATCCTCGGCGGGAACGGCTCGGGCAAGAGCACGATCCTGAAGGCGGTCGCGGGGTTCCTCACGCCGCAATCGGGGGAGGTGAGGTACGAGGGACGGGTCGTCAACGACGTGCCGGCTCACCGGCGCTGGCACGAAGGCCTCGTCTACATCCCGCAGGACCGAAGGCTCTTCGGCCGCAAGACGGTCTACGAGAACCTCGAGCTCGGGTGCCTGAGCCGGGGCGAGCCGCGCGCGCAGGTCAAGGGCCGCATCGAGGAGATGCTGGAGCACTTCCCGGTGCTCCGGGAGAAGAGCCGGCTCAAGGCCCTCACCCTGAGCGGCGGCGAGCAACAGACCCTCGCTCTCGCCCGCGCCCTCATGGGGTCGCCGCGGCTCATCCTGCTCGACGAGCCGTCGGCAGGGCTCGCGCCGGTGTGGATCGAGCGGCTCTTCGAGGTCATGCAGCGGGTGATCGCGGAGCTCGCCCTCACCGTGATCATCGTCGAGCAGAACATCCACGTCGGCCTCGACTTCGCCGAGCGGGGGTTCGTCATCCAGAACGGGGTGATCGCGCTCGAAGAGTCGTCGGCCACCCTGAGGGGGAGCGAGGACCTCATCCGCTCCTATCTCGGGGGCTGACCGCGATGCCGGGGCCGGTTCGAGATGGGGAGGCGGCGCGTGTCCCGGAACGGTTCCTGGACGGCAAGGCGGCCCTCGTCACCGGAGCATCGCGGGGGATCGGCCGGGCCGCCGCGCTCGCCCTCGCCGCCCGTGGGGCCGACGTCTGCGTGCACTGCCACGAGCGCAGAGATCTCGCCGAGGAGGTCGCGGAAGCGATCGAGGGCCTTGGCCGGCGCAGCCTCGTCGTCGCCGCCGACATCGCCGCTCCGGCCGAGGTCGCCGAGGCCGTGAATGCCGTCGGACGGGCATTCGGTCGCCTCGACGTGCTCGTGAACAACGCGGGGCTCGTCGCGCCGAGCCGGCTGCCGGAGGCGGAGGTCGAGGTCGCGCACCGCATCATCGACGTCAACCTCAAGGGTCCGTTCAACTGCATCGCGGCCGCGCTGCCCCTGCTGCGGGCGTCGGGGGGCGTCATCGTGAACGTCGGGGCGCTCAACTCGCGCGCGGTCTCGGCCGGCGGGCCGGCCTACGCGGCGGCCAAGGCGGGCCTCGTCGCCATGACCCGGAACCTCGCCCAGGACCTCGGGCCCCTCGGGGTGCGCATCAACGCGGTGGCCCCGCCGCTCACCGAAACCGACATGGGCCGATGGGCGATGGACGCGGCCGGATCGCCGCGGGCCGGGCTCGAAAGCGGCCAGCGGGCGGCGGACCCGGAGGAGGTGGCCGAGGTCATCGCCCTGTTCTGCTCGCCCGCGATGGCCTATGTCTGCGGCGAGACGCTCTACATGGGCGGAGGCTTCGAGGCGCCGCCGCCCGCGACGGGCCCGTCATCGGACTGAGGGAGAGCCGGTTGGAAGCGAAATGGGAATCGGAGCGCGTGCGCGAGCTCGTGCCCTCGGCGACGATCGACCTCGGTGACCGCATCAAGCGCCTGCGCGCGTCTGGCCACGACGTGCTCAACCTCATCTCCGGCGCACCCGAGTTCGACACCCCGACCGAGATCAAGCGCGAGGCCCACGCCGCCATCGACGAGGACTACCGGTACATGACCTACAGCCTGAGCGCCGGGCTCGAGGACCTGCGCCGGGTGATCGCGGACAAGCTCCGGGGGGAGAACGGGATCGACGCCGACCCGGAGCATCTCATCGTCACCGTCGGGACCAAGGAGGGCATCGCGCTCGCGACCCAGGCCTGCCTCGACCCGGGCGACGAGGTGCTGCTCCTGACTCCGGGCTGGGTCACCTACGACGCCCTCGTCCGGCTCGCGGGAGCGGAGCCGGTCAGCGTTCCGCTGCGCACCGGAGGCGGCCCGATGCTGACCGGGGACGACCTCGCGGCGCGGATCACCTCCCGGACGCGGGCGATCCTCCTCAACACTCCCCACAACCCGACGGGTCGCGTTCTCGGAGAGGCCGAGCTCGACGTGATCGCCGGCGCCGCCCGGCGCCACGATCTCCTCGTGCTCGCGGACGAGACCCTCGAGTACCTCGTCTACACGAACGCGCGGCACCGCAGCATCGCGACCCTCCCCGGCATGGCCGAGCGCACCCTCACCTTCAACGGCTTCTCCAAGGCGTTCTCGATGGCGGGCTGGCGGGTCGGGTACGTGCACGGAACACCCCCGCTCGTCGCGAACATGCTCAAGGTGCACCAGCACCTGGTGACCTGCGCCAACGTGGTGGCCCAGCGGGCGGCGACGGTGGCGCTCGGCGCGCCGGAGGGGGGCGGGACCGGGATCCGGGCCGGGATCCGGGCCGGGCTCGGCGAGCGGCGCGACCTCGTGGCCCACGCCCTCGACGCGATTCCCGGCATCCGCTGCCCGGTGCCCGAGGCGGGGCTCTTCTGCTTCCCGGACATCGCGGGGACCGGCATGGACGACCGCGAGTTCGCGGACTTCTGCCTCGACGAAGCGCGGGTCGCGGTCCTCCCGGGCTCGGCGTTCGGCGCCGGGGGCGAGGACCACGTGCGCATCGCGTTCGGGCGGCGCTCGACGGTGGCGCTCCGCGAGGGCGTCGAACGGATCCGCGC
Source organism: Gammaproteobacteria bacterium (assembly GCA_022823045.1). Classification (GTDB taxonomy): domain Bacteria; phylum Pseudomonadota; class Gammaproteobacteria; order HK1; family HK1; genus JAJDXW01. The sequence continues at coordinate 783 of JAJDXW010000018.1, read as the reverse complement.
CGCCCTGGCCGCCCGGGCGGAAGCGGCGGGGCGGGGCGAACCCCGTGCGGCCCACTGATCCGCGGCCCGCAGTGGACCGCGTCATCCGGTGACCCGAAGGATGCGGTCCCAAACCCTCGTCGCGGGGGCGGACATCGGCGGTACCTTCACCGACATCTGTCTTCTCGAGCCGGCGACGGGTCGCTCCGTCACCCGCAAGGTGCTCACCACCCACCGGGACCCCGGGGAGGCGGTTCTCGCGGGGCTCGCCGGCGCGCTCGGCGAGGAGGGGCTCGGCTCCGACCGCGTCACCATCGTCGTCCACGCGACGACCCTCGCCACCAATGCCCTCATCGAGCGTACCGGCGCGCGCACCGGGATGCTGACGACCAGCGGCTTCCGCGACGTCATCGAGGTCGGCTACGAACAGCTCTACGACCTCTACGACATCCATCTCGACCTGCCTCCGCCGCTCGTTCCGAGGGCCCTACGGCGCCCGGTCGCCGAGCGGACCGCGAGCGACGGCGAACGGATCGAGGCGCTCCGCGGCGAGAGCGCCGACGCGGCCATCCGCTTCCTCGTGGCGCGAGGGGTCGAATCGGTCGCGGTCTGCTTCCTGCACGCCTACGCGAACCCGGCGAACGAGCGGGCCGCCGCGGCCCGGGTCCGCGAGCTCGCCCCGGACCTGCCCGTCTCGACCTCGTCGGAGGTCCTGCCCGAGCTCGGGGAGCTCCCCCGCTTCTCGACCACCGTCGCGAATGCCTACATCCAGCCCCTGGTGTCGCGCTACCTCGGGGGGCTGAA
>JAJDXW010000189.1 GCA_022823045.1 Gammaproteobacteria bacterium | reverse complement strand
GAGCCCGAGTGCCTTGAGCCGGCTTCGCCGGAGCGCCCGGTCGAAGCTCACCTTGAGCGGAATCCCGTCCGCGGTGGTGAGGGTCACGGGAGGATCCGGAGCGATGGCGGCCACGATGTTCCCCAGGTGAAGCGGCGGCGGGCCGGGGGGGGCGGCCCGCCGCCGCGGTTGGAGGCGGCGCGGTATCGCCTACCGCGCCGCGCGACCCGTCAACCCTTGGCGAGCCAGGCGTTGAACCGTTCGTTCATCTCGTCGCCGTAATCCGCCCACCACTCGATGTTGTTCGGAAGCATCGTCTTCGAGTTTCCGGGAGCGGTCGGCATGTGCGGCCCCATCTCGATCCCGAGGTCCGCATGCTTGCCGACGAGCGGCGCGGAGGACATCCGGGCCGGACCGTAGGAGATGAACTTCGCCTGGTCCGCAAGCCGCTGGGTGTCCGTCGCGAAGTTGAGGAACTTCATCACCGCGTCGATGTTCTTCCCGCCCTTCGGCACCACCCAGCCGTCGAGGTCGAACCACTGCCAGTCCCACATCATGGCGATGGGCTGCTTCTCCTCCTCGATGCCGGAGAAAAGGCGCCCGTTGTACGCCGATGCGATCACGACCTCGCCGTCGGCGAGGAGCTGGACCGGCACCGCGCCCTTCGCCCACCAGACGACTTCGCTCTTGATGGTGTCGAGCTTGGCGTACGCCCGGTCCACGCCCTCCGGCGTCGAGAGCATGTCGTAGACGTCCTCGAGCGCGACCCCGTCCGCGAGGAGGGCCCACTCGATGTTGGCGAGGGGCTTCTTCTCGAGCGAGCGCTTGCCGGGGATCTTCTCGAGGTCGAAGACGTCGGCGATCGAGGTCGGCGCGGTCTTCACGAGATCCGTCCGGTAGCCGAACGTCGTCGAGTAGACGATCTGCGGGATGAAGCACTCGCTCACGATCATGTCGCCGAAGTCCTCGGTGGCCGAGGTCCCGTCCGGCGCGGCGGCAAGGGCATTGTCGAAGTCGATCTCGAGGATGAGGCCCTCGTCGCAGGCGGTGATCGCGTCCGAAGCGATCATGTCGACGAGATCCCAGGTGACGTTGTCCGCCTCGGCCATTGCGCGGAGCTTCGAGAGCCCCTCGGAGGCGGAGTCGTCGTTCAGGATCTTGATGTCGGGGTTCGCGGCCATGTAGGGGTCGTGATAGGCCTTCTGCTGGCTCGCCGAATAGGCGCCGCCCCAGGAGACCACGACCAGCTCGGTCTGGGCGTGGGCCGCCCCGGCGGCGAGGGCCGCGGCGAGTCCGATGGCTAACGTTTTACCTTGCATGGGAATCTCCTCAGGTTGGAGTGGACGGAATCAGTTGGCGGCCGGAGTCGACGACAGGCAGTCCAGCGCCCGGCAGTCCTCGGCGCTCCAGCCCACCTGGACGGTCTCCCCGACCCGCATCGACCGGTGGACCCCGGAGTTCGGCACCTTGACGATGAACTCGTCGTTGCCGAGGAGGCGAAGCCGCGAGCGCACGTGATCGCCGAGGTAGATGAGCTCTTCCACAACCGCGTCGAACACGTTGGGGCAGGACCCCGGCTCGGGAGCGACGGTCACCCGCTCCGGCCGCAGGGAGAGGGTGGTCGCCTCCCCGGTCCCGCCGCAGCTCACCGCGAGCGCCTTCACCACCTCGCCCTCCACGGTGGTGACCGCGCACGTATCGCCGTGGCGCTCCGAAACCGACCCGAGAAGGCGGTTGTTCTCCCCGATGAACTGGGCGACGAACGCGTTCTCGGGGCGCTCGTAGAGACCTTCCGGGGTCGAGAGCTGCTGGATCACCCCGTCGTTGAAGACCGCGATGCGGTTCGACATCGTGAGCGCCTCGCTCTGGTCGTGGGTGACGTACACCACCGTCACCCCCAGGCGCTCGTGGATGTGCCGGATCTCGAACTGCATCTGCTCGCGGAGCTGCTTGTCGAGAGCGCCGAGGGGCTCGTCCATGAGCACGAGCTTGGGTTCGAACACGAGGGCGCGGGCGACCGCGACGCGCTGCTGCTGCCCGCCGGAGAGCTGGGCGGGACGGCGGCTCCCGAAGCCCGCGAGCTCCACCATGTCGAGGGCCCGGGCGACCCGCTCCTCGACCTCCGCCTTCGCGAGCTTCCGGACCTCGAGGGGAAACGCGAGGTTCTCGTGCACCGTCATGTGAGGAAAGAGTGCGTAGTTCTGGAACACCATCCCGATGTCCCGCCGGTGGGGCGCGACGTTGTTGATGGGACGCCCGTCGAGGTAGATCTCGCCGTAGGTCGCGGTTTCGAACCCGGCGAGCATCATGAGGCAGGTGGTCTTGCCGGATCCCGAGGGTCCGAGCATGGTGAGAAACTCGCCGCGCTCGATGTCGAGGTTGAGGCTCTTGATGACGAGGGTCTCGCCGTCGTAGCTCTTCTGCACGTCCGCGAACCGGACGAAGGCTTCGGTGCCCACCGCTTCGGCCATGCCGTCAACCTCCCCCGGCGGCGGATTGCGCGACGGGCGCGTGGGCCACTTTCCGGCTCAACCGAGATACTCCACCGCGACGACCACGAGCAACAGTATCAGTATCGCGGCAACGAACGCGATACCGACCCGGTTCCGGGGGTCACGCAATACGTCGAGGACCGCCCTTCGCATGTCACCCGGTCCGATCCGGGGTTCAAGCGCGGTTCACGGTTTCGACCCGGAGGCGGCCTCGCCCGCAAGCGCGGGGAGGGCAAGGGAAAGCTGTCCGCGGACGAACGCAACCTCGCGCTCGACCCGATCCACCCGCTCGGTCGGCCCGGCGATATCGGCCTTGAGCCCGGCAAAGAGGCCAATCTGCACCGTGTTGACGATGCCGGCCGCCGCAAAGATGCTCCCCCGGGCCTCCATGCCCCGAGTCTCGCATGTTTGCCCTCGCCAGACAAAGCATTTCAACGTCCGCGGATGGACGGAGAGTCGTCGGATTCATCCCGGTATTCGGTCTCGAAACGCGCCGCCTCCGAAGGAAGCGAGGGAAGTGCCCGACGGTACGGTTCGGAGCCGCCGGACCGAGGCAGGGGGTCAGGATGCGATGGTCTCGGCCGCGAGCTCCGCGAAGAGCTCGGGAGTGCCGAACCCGCCCGCCTTGCTGACGAGGGTGAGACCGGCTCCACCGGGCGCAGCGGCCCGGCTCACCGGGATGCCGGGCCGGAACTCGCCGAGCACGTCGAGCGAGGCGATTTCGAACGTGTCGAGAATCGCCTCCACCGTGTCGCCTCCGGTCGCCACCAGGGCGGCGAGGCGCCCGGGCCCGCCGAGGTCCTCGACCGCGCCCCGAACCCCGGCCGCGAAGGCGCGCACCACCGCCGCGGGGTCACCGCGAGGATGGGACGGAATCCGGACGACTACCGCGGAGGAGGAGTCCGCCGCCCGGCCCACCGAGATCGGATCGAGCATTCCGGCCGGGGCCTCCACGACCGGCAGTCCGGGGTTCGTCTCCAGCAGGCGGTCCGCCTGCTCCGCGGTCGTCCCGGCCCGCGAGCCGAGCGCGAAGAGGACGACGCGCCCCGCCCCGCCCGCGATGCGAGCCGGGCGAGCGCGAGTCCCGAAGAGGCTCGCGAGGCCCGCCGCGAGACCGTCCGACCCCACCGCGAGGAGATCCTTCGCATTCTCCGCGACGAGGGCCGCGAGACGGGCGAGGTGGTCCTCCGTCTCCGCGTCCGCGATCACGATCCTGCCGCCGGGGCGGCCCGGGAGCGGCTCGCCGGGACGTATCCTTCGCACCGCCCCGATACGGGCGAAGAGCGCCTCCGGGGATTCGGCGGGGGCCGGGGTGCGAAGGTCGTGCACGTACTCGGTCTCGCGCAATGGCTCGCCGTACACGAAGACCTCACCGTCCCGGACGACCCGCCCGGCAGCCGGGAACGCCGGGCAGACGAGGGCCGAGCGGCGCCCGAAGACCTCCATCGCGGCCGCCACCTCGTCCGCGACCGGCCCCCGCAGGGTGGAGTCGATCTTCTTGAACACGATTCGGGGCGTCCATGCTAGGAGCCGTCGCCCGGACGCCTCCACCACCCCGCGGGCGGCGGCCGGCGCGAGGTGGCGGGAGGACGCGTTCACCGCGAGCACCGCTCCCGAACCATCGTGGATTGTCGCTCCCGACCGCGCGTTCCCCGGCGCGGAAGGACCGTCCGTCCCGCCATCGGGGGCGGGAAGGGTATCCGGGCTCCGATGCACCTTCACCCGGAGCCCGCGGCCGGCGAACGGGGCGGCGGCGTCGAGGGCGCCGGTGAGGTCGTCGGCGACGAGCGCGACGGCGAGCCCCGTTCCGGTTTCGACCGGCTCGGACAGACCGCTACCCCGCGTCCGCGAGACGGTTTGCATAGGCGATTGCGGCCAGCATGTTGCGGTGGTCGGCCCGGCCCTGCCAGGCGATGTCGAACGCGGTCCCGTGATCCACGGAGGTGCGCCGGATCGGAAGCCCGAGGGTCACGTTCACCGCCGACTCGAACGCGACGAGCTTGGTCGGGATGTGACCCTGGTCGTGGTACTGGGCCACTACCACGTCGAACTCGCCCCGGGTCGCGCGCAGGAACACCGAATCCCCGGGCCAGGGACCGCTCGCGTCGATCCCGCGCGACCGGGCCGCCTCGACGGCCGGCCGGATCTCGTCCTCGTCCTCCCGCCCGAAGAGCCCCCCCTCGCCGCTGTGCGGGTTGAGGCCGGCGACGGCGACCCGCGGGCGCCCGGTGCCGAGCCGCCGGAAGTGCCGGTCGGCCGCCTCGATGGTCTCGAGGACCCGCGCCGTGCGGCACCGCCTCGCGGCCTCCGCGAGCGAGACGTGGGTCGACACGTGGATGGTGGAGAGGCGCTCGGAGGCGAGCAGCATGAGGGTCGACGGGGCTCCCGTCAGGTGCTGGAGCAGCTCCGTGTGCCCATCGAAGCGGTGGCCGGCGAGGTGCAGGGCCGCCTTGTTGAGGGGCGCGGTCACGATGACCTCGATCTCGCCCGCGAGGGCGAGCTCCACCGCCCGGCGGACGTAGCCGTAGGCGGCGTGCCCGCCCCCCGGGCTCTCCACGCCGTCCCGAATCGTGTCGGACTCGGGGGTCTCGACGTCGATGACGCCGAGCTCGGGCCGTCCGAGACCGGAGACGCGCGCGGCCCGTTCGAGGGTCCCGCGGTCGCCGATGACCACCGCGCGGGAGCGCTCCCCGGCAGGGAGCGCGTCGAGCGCCCGGACGGTCACCTCCGGCCCGATTCCGCTCGGGTCTCCCATCGTGATGCCGAGACGGTTCGCCATCATCGCCTCCCCCGCGGTCGGACGGGCGCGAAACCGCGGCGGCGGAGCCCGTCCGCGCAGCGGCAGATCGGGGCGGCGTTCAAGAGGCCGCGCCCTCCTCGCGCGCCCAGAGCCGCTCCGACAGGACCCCGACGGACCGCTCGATCGCGTCGGCCGCGTCGAGACAGGTGTCCTCGCGGAAACGGCGCCCCACGATCTGCACCCCCATCGGCGCGCCCTCGTGGAGCCCCGTCGGCACCGCGACGCTCGGCAGCCCGACGAGGTTCATCGCCGAGGTGTACCGGAGGGAATCGAAGAGCTCGCGCACGCGCTCCGGACCCCGGAGGTCATCGTTGACCGGGAACGGAGGCTCGGTCGACACCGGGGCGACGACGAGCGGGAAGTCCTCGAGGAAGAGGCTGAAGGTGCGAAGGAGCCGGTTGCGCTCGGCGAGGTCGCGGACGTAGCCGCCGATCTCGGGGACGCTCCCCGCCATCGCGAAGTAGCCGTCCACGATTCGGTTGATCTCCGGGCTCCCGAGACGCCGCACCGATTCCTCCAGGGTCACCCGGAAGTCCGCGAAGATGATCCGGAACCAGACCTCCTTCATGTGCTCGATCTCGGGCGGCTCGGCCGCCTCGACCGCGTAGCCCGCGTCCGCGAGCGCGTTCGCGGCGCCGTCGAGGGCGGCCCGTACCGCGGGGTGGGCCTCGCACTCGGCGACCGCCACCCGGATCGGCGTCGCGATCGGAGTACCTTCGAGCGGTGCCGGCACCCACAGGGGGTCACGGGGATCGGATGCGGCCATCGCCGCGAGGGCGAGGCGGACGTCGCGCACCTCGCGCGCGATTGGCCCCTGCACCGACATCATCTGCATGAGGAGCGCCCGCTCCTCCGCCTGGGAGGGGTTGTAGGCGGGCACCCGGCCGAGGGTCGGGCGGACGGTGGCGCAGCCGCAGCAATACGCGGGGATCCGGAGCGAGCCGCCGATGTCGTTGCCGTGCGCAACCGCCCCCACGCCCGCCGCCACGCTCGCCGCCGCTCCCCCCGACGACCCGCCGCACGTGACCCCCTCGGGGTTCCACGGATTGCGGGTGAGCCCCCGGAGGGGGTTGTCGGTGAACGCGCGGAACGAGTACTCGGGGGTGTTGGTCCGGCCGATGACGACCGCTCCGGCCCGTTCGAAGTTGCGCACCACCGGAGAGTCTTCGGGGGCGATGACGTTCGCAAGGCCCGCGACGCCGTTCGGAGTCGCCTCGCCGGTCTGGTCGACGTTCTCCTTGATGGTGACGGGGACCCCGTGGAGAGGGCCGGGCGCCGCGCCGGCGCGGCGCGCCTCGTCGCGCGCCCGCGCGGTCTCGAGGGCGCGTTCGCGGAGGTCGACGGTGACCGCGTTGAGCGCGGGGTTCACGGCCTCGAAGCGCTCGCAGTGCGCCTCCACCACCTCCGCGCACGAAAGGCGCCCGGCGCGCGTCGCCTCCGCCGTCTCGACGGCTCCCATCTGCCAGATCGCTCTCATTCGCTTCTTCCCTCCACTCGGGCCACCCGCGTCCGTCCCTGCCGGATTGCGCTCATTCGATCCTAGCCTCCATCAGGCGGCCGGCGCCGATTCTGCCAGCTACGTGTCATCCGTTCCCTCTTCCCGTCGAGGCCGGCGCTCACTCCCCGGGGCTCCCGAACTCCGCGCCGGCGGGCGGCGCTCGCGCGTCTGCCCGCGCTGCCGGTCCACCTCCTGCCGCCGCAGCTCGCGGCGCATGATCTTCCCGGTCGTCGTGCGCGGGAGGTTCTCGACGAACTCGATCCCCTGGGGCGCCGCGTGCGCGGGCAGGTCCCGCCGGCCGAGGGCGAGGAGCACGCCCCTGAGTCCGCTCCCCGCCGAGGACCCCTCGCGGACCACCACGAACGCCTTCACCACCTCTCCCCGCGAGGGGTCCGGAACCCCGATCGCGGCCGCGAGCGCCACGTCCTGATGGGCGGTCAGACACTCCTCGATCGCGCCGGGCCCGAACTGCACGCCGTCGCAGGTGATGACGTCGTCCGCCCGCCCGGTGAACCACAGGAAGCCGTCCTCGTCCTTGTGGCCGACGTCGCCGGTGAGGAGCCAGCCGTTCACGACCTTCTCCGCGTTCGCTTCCGGGCGCCGCCAGTACGAGAGCATCGCCACCGGATCGGGCTGCCGGACGGCGATGTGCCCGGTTCCCCCCGGCTCCGCGAGCTCCCCGTCGTCGTCCACCACGTCGACCACGTGGCCGGGGATCGGGACCCCGATCGCCCCCGGCCGGCGTTCGAGCAGCATCGAGCAGCCCCCCGCCACCAGGTTGCACTCCGTCTGGCCGTAGATCTCGTTGACCGCCGCCCCGAGCGTCTCCTCCGCCCACGCCATGACGTCGGCGCCGACCGGCTCGCCCCCGGTGAAGACGGAGCGAAGGGCGACGTCGTGCCGCCCGCCCGGCACCTGGGCCATGAGCTTGAGCATGGTGGGGAGCAGGAGCGTGTTGCGGACCCCGTGGCGGGCAAGGATGTCGAGGGCCTCCTCCGGGTCGAAGTCCGGCCGCGGCGCCGCAATCACCGGAAGGCCGTAGTACCACGCGGGCATGAGGATGTCGAAGAGCCCCCCGATCCAGGCCCAGTCCGCCGGTGACCAGAGACGGTCTCCGGCCTGGCCGAGGTAGTTGTTCGCGAAGTCCATTCCCGGGATGTGGCCGAGGAGGATGCGCTGCGCGTGGAGGACCCCCTTCGGCGAGCCGGTGGTGCCCGAGGTATAGAGAAGCACGGCGGGGTCCTCGGCGCGGGTGGCCCGAGTCTCGTAGCGCGCGGACCCGCGCTCGAGCTCCCGCCAGAAATCGCGCGCGCCGTCCGTCTCCCCGTCCACCGTGAACACCGTCTCGAGGTGGGGAAGACGGTCGACCGCCGGTTCGACGCGAGCGAAGTTCTCGATGTCCGTGACGAGCACCCGCGCCGCGCCGTCGGCAAGCCGGAACTCGAGGTCCTCGAGATCGAACTTCGTGAAGAGCGGCATCGACACCGCGCCGCACTTGAAGCACGCAAGGTTCGCGACCGCGGTCTCCACCGCCTGGCCGAGCAGGATCGCCACCCGGTCTCCGGGCTCGACGCCGCACGCCTCGAGGAGGTTCGCGCAACGGTTGGCGAGCTGCCGGATCCGGTGGAAGGTCCACTCGCGCGTCCCGCCCGCCTCGCCCTCCACGACGAGGGCGACCCGCCCGGGGTCGGCGGCGTGGCGATCGCAGGCGTCGTGCGCCATGTTGTAGCGCTCGGGGACGTTCCACCGGAACCTCGCGTAGACCGTCGCGTAGTCGTCGGCCCGGGGGATCATCTCCCCGCTCCCCAGCCTTCCCGCCGTCCGGCCATTCGCCCCGCCCTCGCCGGGAGCTCAGCGGCTCCCGAACTCCCACACCCCGTCGCCGCGAACCGCCCGCTCCATCTCTCCACGCGCGATCAGCATGTTGAGGTGGGACAGCGTCTCGTTGGTCGCGAGGCGCAGGTTCTGCGCGTCGAGCTCGCGCCGGAAGAGCACGTCGACCCCGGCGCGGGCGGTCATCGGCCGCGCGCAGGCGCGGTGCAGAACCTCGAGCCGCTCCTCGTGGTGCTCGCGCATCACCTCGATCCGGTCGAGCACCCCGGTGAAGGGCAGCTCGTGGGCGGGGAGCACCAGCGTCTCGCGATGCAGACGCCGGAACTTGGTGAGCGAGTCGAGGAACCGGGCGAGGGGATTCGCCTCCGGCTCCATCGGGTGCACACCCACGAAGGGGGTGATCCGGGGCAGGATCTGGTCGCCGGAGAGGAGGAGCCGGCGCTCCTCGCAGTAAAGGCACGCGTGCTCCGGGGCGTGTCCGAATCCCGTGATGACCTCCCATTCGAAGCCGTCGATGTCGATCCGATCGCCCTCGTACATGCGCCGGAAGCGGCGCGGGATGGAAGTCACCATCTTGTTGTACTCGGCCCCGCGGTTCTTGAGCTCGAAGATGTTCTCGGGCTCGACGTCGCACCGCCGGTAGAAGTCGACGGTCGCCTCTTCGGTCGCCTCCGTCGCGTCGATGGCGAGGAGCCGCCCCATCAGCCACTCCTCGTGGGTGATCCAGAGATCGGTCCCGTACGTCTCCGAGAACCAACCGGCGTTGCCGAGGTGGTCGGGGTGAAAGTGGGTCACGATGGTGCGGTGGACCGGCCGCCCCTCACCGGCCTCCTCGAGGACCCGGCGCCAGTGCGCCTGCACCTCGGGCCGGGCGATGCCGGTATCGACCACCGTCCACCCTTCGCCGTCGCGGAGCAGCCACAGGTTGATGTGGTTGAGGGCGAAGGGAAGCGGCATCCGTACCCAGCGGATGCCATCCGCGATCTCGAACACGTCGCCCGCGTTGCCGATGGCGGCGAATGGATGGTGAACCGCATTCGCGGCCATGGACGACCTCCCCGGTATGGCAGACCCGGACGCGGATCGTACCGGAAGCGGAAAGTGGTTATGGTGGCGCCGGCACGCCCGATGCGAATGCACGGAAGGAGGCGGCGATGATCAAGGGCCTTCCTGATTACGTACGAAGCTCACCTTGTGAGCCAGTCGGTCCCATATAGTTGCAAGTAGTTGAAAGATGGGGAGTCGGACATGGCACGCAATCGGGTTCAGTTTCAGAAGGGCTACAGTGTGGTGCAGTTCATGGACGAGT